>NZ_JBFAOM010000025.1:0-149262 GCF_040675235.1 Nonomuraea sp. NPDC049637 | reverse complement strand
CCCCGCCCCCAACAGCCCGCCGACGCCGGCTGGGCCGCCCGCCCGTCCGCCCCCCAGACCCCCGACGCTTCCTGGCCCTCCCACCCCGCCCCTCAGGGCTCCGACGCACAGTGGCCTGCCGGTCCCGCCGCCTCCCAGGGGTCGAACGCGCAGTGGCCCGCTGGTTCCGGCTCGCAGGGCTCGGTCGCGCAGCCCGCTGCGCCAGGCGCGGCAGCGGCCGCCGACGACGCCGAAGCGCCCCGCGGCAGACGTTCCCAGCGGGGCAGACGTGCCCAGGCAGGCGCGGAGACCGGCCGGGGCCGGCGTGCCCAGGAGGGCGGAGAGGCGTCCCGGGGCAGACGCGCCCACGACGGTGGGGAGACGGCTCGCGGGAGGAGGCGGGCGCCGGACAACGACGACTCCGTCTGGGCCGCGAGCATGGACGACCTGGCGGAGGCCGCCCGTACGGGCCGCCGCAGCGCGGCCACCGGCGGCGGCGAGCAGTCCCGTCCGGGACGCCGGAGCGCCCCCGCCGACGACGGCGGGCACGACGACGCGGCTGAGGGGTTCGCCGGGTTCGGGGCGTCGGGATCGTCCGCGGAGTCCGGCAGGACCGGGGAGTCCGCCGAGTTCCCGACCGGCTCCGGGTCACGCAAACGGCGCCGCACACCGCGCTCCGACTGGCAGTTCCCGGTGCTCACCGAGTGGGGCCTGCGTCCGCAGCAGCAGCGGCTGATCGTCATCATCGCCACCGTCATCGGCGTCGTCGCGGGCGCGGCGGGGCTGGTGGCGGTCGTCGGCTCGCTCGGCGAGTACGCCCCCGAGCGGGAGGCCAGCGCCGCCGTCCTCGGCCCGGACGCCGCCATGCCCATGTCCTACCAGGGCTGGAGCTCGCCCAAGCTGTTCGCGGCCCTGGCCGACCGGGCCAAGGACAGCCGGGAGCTCACCGACAAGGAGGTCTTCGGGCAGAGCGAGCTCGCGGTCTCCAAGAAGCTCACGCTCAAGCTCGCCGCCAAGCGCATCGACGCCGACTGCTCGGCCGCCCTGTGGGGCACGGCCCTGCTGGAGAAGGTGGCCGACGCCGACTGCCTCCAGGCGGCCCGCGGCCTGTACGTCAGCTCCGACGGCCGCTACGTCGGCCAGTACACGCTGCTCAACCTCAAGGACGGCCAGTCGGCCGGCGACCTGGTCGAATCCCTGAAGACGCTCTACCGGGGCGGCTGGGCACGGCCGTTGACCTCGTCCAAGGCGGCCTTCCCGGCGGGCGGCTACTCCGAGGGCGGCGGCTACGCGCTCGGCCACTACGTCGGCCTCGTCTGGCTGGGCAAGACCGACGGCCTCGACCCCACCGCCCGGGACGACTTCGTCTCCGTCACCCTGGCGCTGCGCGGCGCCGAGAAGTCCGTCTACCGCCGGGTCGTCGCGATCACGGGGCCGGCCTCGTGATGTCCCGTCGTGTGGTCGTGGTGGCGGGGGCGGCCGTGGGGGTGCTGGCGGTCGCCGTGGCCGGGTGGTTGTGGCTGCGTCCGGGGGAGCCGCGGCCGGCCGCCTTCCGGGGCGAGCCCACCTCGGCCTTCTACGCGGCCGTCGACTCCCGTCAGGCCGACGCCGCGCCGCTGACCGCGCAGGAGGTCTTCACCGCCGAGACGCAGACGCTCGGCGCGCTGCGGCGGGTCTCCACGCAGGAGCACGACGACTGCGACGAGGTCCTGTGGGGAGCGTCGGCGTCGGGGTGCACGCAGGTGCTGGCGGCGGCGTACGAGGGCGACGGGCTGGCCGGGCAGTTCGCCATCTTCAACCTGCCCGACGGGCGCGCGGCCGACGCCCTGGTGGCGGCCCTGGGCAAGGACGGCTTCGTCCGGCAGGACGCCGCGTTCGACGCCGCCCGCAGCCGTGCCCAGGCGCGTGCCATGGGCCACTACGTGACGGTGAGCTGGGCGGGCGGCACGGTCTCCGCCGACGGCCTGGTCACGGCCCTGGTCGCCCTCGACGGTCTCGGCCGCGTGGTCCAGAACCGCATCCTCGCCGCCACCTGACCGTCCGCCCCCGTCCGGCCGCCTGCCGCCCGGTGTGTCGCCGACAGGTCAGGGGGTTGTGGTGGTGAGGGCGGTGACGGTGGTGGAGACGGCGGCGGGCAGGCCGGTCAGGCGGTGGAGGGGGGCCTCCAGCACGGTCAGGTCGTCGGACCAGGGAGCCGTCTGGCGGATGAGGGTGCGGGCCTCGTTCTTGGTGAGCGCCGTGCCCTGGTCGCGGGCCACCGCGACGAGGGCCTCCCGCCAGGTGTTGGCGAGTTTGGCGTGGCCGTTGTCGAGGATCCGGCGCAGCGCCGCCTCGGCCGCACCGGCGGGTTGCGGGCGGCGTACGGCGTCGAGCGCCCCGCCCGTGCGGCGGAACTCGTAGACGGCGGACAGCGCCTCGGGCAGCGGCGGCAGGTCGGACCCCCACACGCGCACCTGCGCGGCGCGGGTGGCGAGCAGCACGCGGGGCAGCGCCGCCTCCAGCCCCGGCGGCAGCGCGACGGCCACCCGCTCGACGGCCGCCGCGTACGGCTTGGCCAGCCAGGTAGCCAGCCGCACCCGGGGCTGGGGAAGCTCCTTGGGCCACTCGCCCACCAGCAGGTCAGCCTCGAACCCGGCCAGCTCGGGCGCCGGCGCCGCCGCGGGGGCCGACTCGACCGACTGGGGGCCCTGGGTGTAGATGGCTGTGGCCTGACGGCCCAGCCGGGCGTTGACCGCCGGGCGGGTCTTGGTCGTGGGACGCAGCAGGTAGAGGTCGGCGGCCGAGCCGATCGCCTCCGCCCCGAAATAGCGATTGAAATCCGGATAGATCGCCTCGTAGGCGAGGTTGAGCTCCGCCAACGCCTGCTGGACCTTGAACGCCAGCATCGGCGTGCGCTCGCTGGCCCCGTACGCCACCAGCACCCGCCCGTCGTCCTTCAGCCCCTCCACGGCCCGCGCCGCGAACAGCCCGATCCCCTCCGGCGTGTACGGCGGGTCGGTGAACGCCAGGTCGTGCTCCCGCGCCGAGGCCGGCAGCCCGAGCCGCAGGTCGGCCCAGCGCGTGCGCACCCCGAGCCCCTGCTCGTCGATGTAGGCCAGGATGCGCTCGTCGACGTCGACCACCGTGACGTCGGTCTCGGGATGGACCAGCTTGACGGCCAGCGAGGTCAGGTCGTGGTCGCCGACGCACAGCAGCCGCGCCCCGGGCAGCCAGAACCGCGCCCCGAGCAGCAGCGCGCGCCGCAGGGCCGTCTCGGGGGTGGCCGAGACGTGGTCGAGCACGTGACGGGCCCGCGGCGCGCCCGCGACCAGCGCGGTCAGCCGTTCGAGCACGCCGGGGTAGTGGGGGAGCAGGTGGGCCACCGGGTCTTCGGGCGGCGGCGCCATGGCCAGCAGATCCTGGTAGGCGGGTGTGTCGCCGGGCGGCACCCGGAATTTCTCGCCCGAGCGTTCCAGGCGCACCTCGCGCAGCAGGGCCTCGACGGTCCGCCTGGAGGTGGCGGTCTCCCTGACCAGGCCGGCCAGGGACCACCACTGGCCGTCGCACAGGAGGGTGAGGGCGTGCCGCAGCCGCCTGCCGTCGACGCCCGCCTCGGCGAGCAGGCGCTCCACCCCGTCACGATCCATGCGCCAACCCTATCGAGGGGCGGGGCCGGGTCCGGCCGCCCGCCGGGGAGGGCCGGGCTCGTCCGCGGTGAGCTTACGAGGCTCCTGAGGGTCATGGGACAACAGGGGCGTGACCTGGGAATTCTGATGGCCGGGTCCGGGGTTTGGGATGGTGAGTTCGGATGCTGGAACCTTGCGCAATGTTCGCAATGCGGACGTGGCGGGCACCATTCCGGCAGCGTGCGGTAATCTCTACCCACGATATGCAGCAGGGCCAACGTCGTCCCCGCCTGTAGAGCAGTTCTTGACAGACGAAGACGACGGGAGGGATTCAATGCCTGCTGCCCACCTCGGATTCCCCGAGCCTCAGGGCCTCTACCACCCCGCCAACGAGCATGATGCCTGCGGTGTCGCCATGGTCGCCGACGTCGCCGGACGCCGTGGGCACACGATCGTGGTCAAGGCGCTGACGGCGTTGTGCAATCTCGATCACCGGGGAGCCAAGGGTAGCGAGCCGGACACCGGCGACGGAGCCGGGATCCTGACGCAGATCCCCGATGGGTTCTACCGCGCGAGCGTGCCGTTCGCGCTGCCCGAGGCCGGCGCGTACGCGACCGGCATCGCCTTCCTGCCGGCCGACGAGCAGGCCAGGGGCGTGGCCACCGGCCTGATCGAGGAGATCGCGGCCGAGGAGGGCCTCACGGTGCTGGGCTGGCGGGACGTCCCCGTCGACCGCGACCTGCCGGGCCCGAGCGCCCGCGCCGTCATGCCGCACTTCGCCCAGCTCTTCGTGTCGAGCCCCGGCGGCGAGCAGGGCCTCGACCTCGACCGGCTGGCCTTCTGCCTGCGCAAGCGGTCCGAGCACGAGGCGGACGTCTACTTCCCCTCGCTGTCGGCCCGCACGGTGGTCTACAAGGGGATGCTCACGCCCGACCAGGTGGAGCCGTTCTTCCCCGACCTGAGCGACGAGCGTTACGAGAGCGCGATCGCGCTGGTGCACTCGCGCTTCTCCACCAACACCTTCCCGAGCTGGCCGCTGGCCCACCCCTATCGGTACGTGGCGCACAACGGCGAGATCAACACGGTCAAGGGCAACCGCAACTGGATGCGGGCCCGCGAGGCGATGCTGGCATCGGCCCACATCCCGGGCGACATCTCGCGGCTCTTCCCGATCTGCGACCCCGACGGCAGCGACACCGCCAGCTTCGACGAGGCTCTTGAGCTGCTGCACATCGGCGGCCGGAGCCTGCCGCACGCGGTGCTGATGATGATCCCCGAGGCGTGGGAGAACCACACCGAGATGGATCCGGCGCGCCGGGCCTTCTACGAGTTCCACTCCTCCCTGATGGAGGCGTGGGACGGCCCGGCCTCGATCACGTTCACCGACGGCACCCTGGCCGGGGCCGTGCTCGACCGCAACGGGCTGCGTCCGGGGCGTTTCTGGGTGACCGCCGACGGGCTGGTCGTGCTGGCCTCGGAGGCCGGCGTGCTGGACTTCAAGCCCGAGGACGTCGTCCGCAAGGGCCGCCTGCAGCCGGGCCGCATGTTCCTCATCGACACTGCCCGCGGCAAGATCATCGAGGACGACGAGATCAAGGCCGAGCTGGCCGCCGCGCACCCGTACGAGGAGTGGCTGCACGCCGGGCTGGTCAGGTTCGAGGAGCTGCCCGCCCGGCAGCGGGAGATCCCCACGCACGAGGCGCTGGTCAAGCGGCAGCAGACCTTCGGCTACACCGAGGAAGAGCTGCGGATCATCCTGTCGCCGATGGCCAGGACCGGCGCCGAGCCGATCGGCTCGATGGGCACCGACACGCCGGTCGCGGTGCTGAGCGAGAAGCCGCGGCTGCTGTTCGACTACTTCACGCAGCTGTTCGCGCAGGTCACCAACCCGCCGCTGGACGCCATCCGGGAGGAGCTGGTCACCTCGCTGGCCAGCGTGCTCGGCCCCGAGGGCAACCTGCTCGACCCGGGCCCGACCTCCTGCCGCCAGCTCGTGCTGCCGTACCCGGTGATCGACAACGACGAGCTCGCCAAGATCATCCACATCAACGACGAGCACGACCTGCCGGGCTTCCACCCGCACGTCATCAGCGGCCTGTACGAGGTCGCCGGCGGCGGCCAGGCGCTGCTCGGCCGCCTTGAGGAGATCAGGGCCGAGGCGTCCAGGGCCATCGCGAACGGCGCGCGCATCATCGTGCTGTCCGACCGCGGCTCCTCCGACACGCTCGCCCCGATCCCGTCGTTGCTGCTCACCGGGGCGGTGCACCACCACCTGATCCAGGAGAAGACCCGGACCAAGATCGGGCTGGTCATCGAGACCGGCGAGGCCCGCGAGTGCCACCACATGGCGCTGCTCATCGGCTACGGCGCCGGCGCGGTCAACCCGTACCTGGCGATCGAGACCGTCGAGGACCTGGTCGACACCGGTGTGCTGCAGATCGGCAAGCACAAGGCGGTGCGCAACCTGATCAAGGCGTACGGCAAGGGCGTCATCAAGGTCATGTCCAAGATGGGCGTGTCCACGGTGGCCTCCTACACCGGCGCGCAGATCTTCGAGGCGCTCGGCCTGAGCCAGGAGGTCATCGACGCCTGCTTCACCGGCACGACGTCCCGCCTGGGCGGCGTCGGCTTCGACGTGCTGGCCGAGGAGACCGCCCAGCGCCACCGCCACGCCTACCCGCGGGCGGAGAACGCCCACCGCAGGCTCCAGGTCGGCGGCGAGTACCAGTGGCGGCGCGAGGGCGAGCCGCACCTGTTCAACCCCGAGACCGTCTTCAAGCTGCAGCACGCCACCCGCACCCGCCGCTACGAGATCTTCAAGGAGTACACGAGCCTCGTGGACTCCCAGGCCGAGCGGCTGATGACCTTGCGCGGCCTGTTCAAGCTGCGCAAGGGGCAGCCGGTCCCGATCGACGAGGTCGAGCCGGTCGAGAGCATCGTCAAGCGGTTCTCCACGGGCGCGATGTCGTACGGCTCGATCTCGATGGAGGCGCACGAGACGCTCGCCATCGCGATGAACCGGCTCGGCGCCAAGTCCAACACCGGCGAGGGCGGCGAGGACCCCGAGCGCCTGTACGACGCCACCCGCAGGTCGGCGATCAAGCAGGTCGCCTCCGGCCGGTTCGGCGTCACCAGCGAATACCTGGTCAACGCGGCCGACCTGCAGATCAAGATGGCCCAGGGGGCCAAGCCCGGCGAGGGCGGCCAGCTCCCCGGCCACAAGGTCTACCCGTGGATCGCCAAGACCCGGCACTCCACGCCCGGCGTCGGCCTCATCTCGCCGCCGCCGCACCACGACATCTACTCGATCGAGGACCTGGCCCAGCTCATCCACGACCTGAAG
This sequence comes from Nonomuraea sp. NPDC049637, assembly GCF_040675235.1. NCBI lineage: Bacteria > Bacillati > Actinomycetota > Actinomycetes > Streptosporangiales > Streptosporangiaceae > Nonomuraea > Nonomuraea sp. NPDC049637. The sequence continues at coordinate 142,335 of NZ_JBFAOM010000025.1, read as the reverse complement.
AACTCCAACCCGGAGGCCAGGGTCCACGTGAAGCTGGTCGCCGAGGTCGGCGTCGGCACGGTCGCGGCGGGCGTGTCCAAGGCGCACGCCGACGTGGTGCTCATCTCCGGCCACGACGGCGGCACCGGCGCCTCGCCGCTGACCTCGCTCAAGCACGCGGGCGCGCCCTGGGAGCTCGGCCTGGCCGAGACCCAGCAGACGCTGCTGCTGAACGACCTGCGCGACCGCATCGTGGTGCAGGTGGACGGCCAGCTCAAGACCGGCCGCGACGTCGTCATCGCCGCCCTGCTGGGCGCCGAGGAGTACGGCTTCGCCACCGCCCCGCTGGTCGTCTCCGGCTGCGTGATGATGCGGGTCTGCCACCTCGACACCTGCCCGGTGGGCGTGGCCACGCAGAACCCCGAGCTGCGCAAGCGCTTCAGCGGCAAGCCCGAGTTCGTGGTCAACTTCTTCGAGTTCATCGCCCAGGAGATCCGCGAATACCTGGCCGAGCTGGGCTTCCGCTCGCTCGACGAGGCGATCGGGCACGTCGAGATGCTCGACACGACGGCCGCCGAGAACCACTGGAAGGCCGGCGGCCTCGACCTGTCGCCGATCCTGCACCAGCCCGACCTGCCCGCGGGCACGCCCAGGCGGCGCACCGTCGAGCAGGACCACGGCCTGGAGCACGCCCTGGACAACACCCTGATCCAGCTCGCCGAGGGCGCGCTCGACGACGGCACCCCGGTCACGCTGGAGCTGCCCATCCGCAACGTCAACCGCACGGTCGGCACCATGCTCGGCTACCAGGTGACCAAGCGGTACGGCGGCCAGGGCCTGCCCGAGAACACCATCGACATCGGCTTCACCGGCTCGGCGGGCAACTCCTTCGGCGCGTTCGTGCCCCGCGGGATCACGCTGCGGCTGACCGGCGACGCCAACGACTACCTCGGCAAGGGCCTGTCGGGCGGGCGGATCACCGTCCGGCCGCACGAGGAGGCGCCGCTCGACGGGCACATCATCGCCGGCAACGTCGCCCTGTACGGCGCCACGTCCGGTGAGGTGTTCGTCCGCGGGGTGGTCGGCGAGCGGTTCTGCGTGCGCAACTCCGGCGCGACGGCGGTCGTCGAGGGCGTGGGCGACCACGGGTGCGAGTACATGACCGGCGGCCGGGTGGTCGTGCTCGGGCCGACCGGGCGCAACTTCGCGGCCGGCATGTCCGGCGGCGTGGCGTACCTGCTCGACCTGCGGCCCGAGCGGGTCAACCGGGAGATGGTCGCCATCGAGACGCTGACCGAGCAGGACGCCGAGTTCCTGAAGGAGACGGTCGAGAAGCACTTCGCCGAGACCGCGTCCCCGGTGGCCAAGCAGCTGCTGGCCGACTGGGACGCCGCGCTCGCCCGGTTCGGCAAGATCATGCCGACCGACTACAAGAGGGTGCTGGCGGCCGCCGAGGCCGCCCGCGCCGAAGGCAGGGACATCGACGAGGCCGTCATGGCGGCTGCGGTTCAGGGCTAGGGAGGCGTACTCGATGGCTGACCCCAAGGGTTTTCTCACGCACGAGCGGGAGCTGCCGGCGCGCCGCCCGGTCGACGTCCGCATCAGCGACTGGCGGGAGGTCTACCAGGACTTCCCGCAGGAGAAGCTGACCAGGCAGGCGGCCCGCTGCATGGACTGCGGCATCCCGTTCTGCCACAACGGCTGCCCGCTCGGGAACCTCATCCCCGAGTGGAACGACCTCGTGTACCGCACCGACTGGCGCGAGGCGATCGAGCGGCTGCACGCCACGAACAACTTCCCGGAGTTCACCGGCAGGCTCTGCCCGGCTCCGTGCGAGGCGGCGTGCGTGCTCGGCATCAACTCCGACCCGGTGGCGATCAAGCGGGTCGAGGTCGAGATCATCGACCGCGCGTTCGCCGAGGGCTGGGTGACCCCGCAGCCGCCGCGGGTGCGCACCGGCAAGAAGGTGGCCGTCGTCGGCTCGGGCCCCGCGGGCCTGGCCGCCGCCCAGCAGCTCACCCGGGCCGGGCACGACGTGGTGGTGTTCGAACGCGCCGACCGCATCGGCGGCCTGCTGCGGTACGGCATCCCCGAGTTCAAGATGGAGAAGCGCCACATCGAGCGGCGCCTGGAGCAGATGCGGGCCGAGGGCACCCGGTTCCGCACCGGCGTGAACGTCGGCGTCGACGTCACCGCGGCCGAGCTGCGCGAGCAGTTCGACGCGGTGGTGCTGGCGGGCGGCGCCACCCAGTGGCGTGACCTGCCGGTCGCCGGGCGCGAGCTCAAGGGCGTCCACCAGGCGATGGAGTACCTGCCGCCGGCCAACAAGGTCCAGGAGGGCGACTACGAGGTCGCGCCGATCTCGGCCGAGGGCAAGCACGTCGTGGTGATCGGCGGCGGTGACACCGGGGCCGACTGCATCGGCACCGCGATCCGGCAGGGCGCCGCGTCGGTGACCCAGCTGGAGATCATGCCGCAGCCGCCCGCGTCCCGGCCCGGCAGCCAGCCGTGGCCGACGTTCCCCATCCTGTTCAAGATGGAGAGCGCGCACGAGGAGCTGGCCGACGGCGGCGGGGAGCGCGTCTACGCGGTCTCCACCACCGAGTTCGTCGGCGACGACGAGGGCAACGTCAGGGCGCTGCGCCTGGTCGAGGTCGAGGGGCCGCAGAACGGCTTCAAGCCGATCCCCGGCACCGAGCGGGAGATCCCGGCCGAGCTGATCACGTTGTCCATGGGCTTCCTGGGGCCGGAGAAGGGCGCCCTGCTGGAGGACCTGGCCGAGGTCGCGGGTGAGGGCTTCTACGACGCCCGCGGCAACGTCGCCCGGGACAAGACGTACATGTCGAAGGTGGACGGCGTGTTCGTGGCCGGTGACATGGGCCGCGGGCAGTCGCTCATCGTGTGGGCCATCGCCGAGGGCCGTTCGGCCGCCTCGGGCGTCGACCGGTACCTGAGCGGGGAGACGGCGCTGCCGTACCCGATCCTGCCGACGGCGCGTCCGCTGGTCTGACCTGCGCGAAGGGCCCCGGAGCCGGACGGCTCCGGGGCCCTTCGTCATTTGCACACTCTGTAAGTCTTGCAGAGTGTGCAAATTCTGCGTAGAGTGCAACACATGGAGAGTCCGGAACAGCGCCGTGAGCGCCGCCGGGCCGAGAAGCGGCAGGCCATCCGGCTGGCCGCGGTGCGGCTGGCGCTCGACGAGGGCCTCGACGCCGTGACCGTCGAGGCCGTCAGCGCGGCGGCCGACATCTCGCCCCGCACGTTCTTCAACTACTTCGCCTCCAAGGAGGAGGCGCTCGTCATGGAGCCGATCTGGCGGCCGGACGACATCGTCGCCCTGCTCGCCGACCGGCCGGCCGACGAGCCCGCCTTCCGCTCGCTCAAGGCGGTGGCCCGGGAGCTCGCCGTGCGCGTGCGCCCGATCTGGGACACCATGCAGCCGTTCATGGAGCTCAGCAACCGCTATCCCGAGCTGGCCGCCCGGGCGCGCGCCGCCGACCAGACCCAGATCATGGAGACGGTCCTCGGCGCCGTGCGGGCCAGGCCCGGGGTCACCGGCGGCATCCACGCCCGGATGCTGCTCATCACGACGTTCGGCGCGATGATCTCGGCCATCCAGGAGTCGGCGGCCACGGATCAGCCGGTCGAAGAACTGCTCGACGAGGCGTTCGCGCTGCTCGAACGCGGACTCTGACACATCGGGAAAGAAAGCGGCGATCGGGGTGGCACCCCCGACCGCCGCGGATTCCTCCTGCCCTCGCGAAAGAAGCAAGGAGACAACTGAATGGTATCGACAATCGCCCAGGAGGCCCCACCGCGGCGCGGCCTCCTGCTCAGCATGGGCTCGCTGCTGCTGTGCCTGTTCCTGGCCGCCGTCGACCAGACGGTGGTGGCCACGGCCACCCCCACCATCGTGGGCGAGCTGAACGGCCTGGAGAACGTGTCGTGGCTGGTCACGGCCTTCTCCCTGACCTCCGGCATCGTCGCGCCGCTCTACGGCAAGCTCAGCGACATGTACGGCCGCCGCCGCCTGTACCTGTCGGCCATCGGCCTGTTCCTCGCCGGCTCGGCCCTGTGCGGGCTCGCCCAGACGATGGCCCAGCTCATCGCCTTCCGCGCCTTCCAAGGCATCGGCGCCGGCGGCCTGATGGTGCTGACCCTGGCGATCTCGGCCGACATCGCCACCCCGCGCGAGCGCGCCAAGTTCCAGGGGGTGTTCGGCGCGGTGATCGGCGTGGCCGCCGTCCTCGGGCCGGTCATCGGCGGCTACCTCACCGAGCACGTCTCGTGGCGCTGGATCTTCTACATCAACCTGCCGCTCGGGGCCGTCGCGCTGGCGGTCGCGTTCGCCGTGCTCCGGCTGCCGCGGCGCACCTCGCCGCACCGGATCGACTGGCCGGGGGCCGCGCTGATCTCCGGGGTGCTGACCTGCCTGACGCTGTTCGCCTCGTGGGGCGGGACGACGTACGCCTGGACCTCGCCGGTCGTCGTCGGGCTCGGCCTGGGGGCGGTCGTGCTGGCGGGGCTGTTCGTGCTGGTGGAGCGGAGGGCGAAGGAGCCGGTGCTGCCGCTCGGCCTGTTCCGCGACCGCACGCTCACGATCGCCACGGCGACCATCGTGCTGATGGCCACCGGGATGGTGGGGGCGGCCACCTTCCTCCCGCTCTACCTGCAACTGGCCGCCGGGGCCAGCGCGTCGAACTCGGGGCTGCTGCTGCTTCCCCTGATGGCGGGCATGATCGTCGCCTCGGCCGTCGCCGGGCGGGTGGTGACCCGGCTGGGGACGTACAAGTGGGTCGTGGTGACCGGGGCGGCGCTGGCGACGGTGGCCGCGTTCCTGTTCTCGACCATGGGGCTGGGGACCGGGGCGGTCACGTCCGGGCTGTACATGGTGCTGTTCGGGGTCGGGCTCGGCATGGTGCTGCAGAACCTCATGCTGGCCGTCCAGGTCAGCGCGCCCGCCGCCGACCGGGGCGCGGCCACGTCGGTGGTGTCCTTCGCCAGGAACGTGGGCGGCGCCGTGGGGGTGGCCGTGCTCGGGGGCGTCTTCAGCGGCAGGCTGGGGCAGGCGGCCCTGGCCTCGGGGGTCGCGGGTGCGGTGCCCGAGTCCGTACGGCCGGCGTTCGCCGAGGCGGTCACCGGGGTCTTCGCGTGGGTCACGCCGGTCATGCTGGTCGGCGTCGTGCTGCTGGCCTGCCTGCCGAACGTGCGCCTGCACCGCGACGCCTGACCCCGTACGGCCTCCGGCTGAGCGGGCTCCGCACGAAAACCCCCAGAGCCCGCTTAGCCCCCCATCTGGCGAAATTTCACACCTAAGTTGCATCAGCCGTTGAGTGTCGGGAAGATGCAGATTCTGCGACAGTCGGTGGATGGGGGAGCAATGCGGCGAGTCGCCTCTGGCCTGACGGCGCTGGCCGTCGCCGCCGCCCTGACCGCGTGCTCGGCCGCCGCCGGCGACCGGGCCACCCCCGAACAGCCCGCGCAGGACGGCCCCACCGGCTCCGCGCAGCCCTCCGCGACCCCTCGCGCCGGCCAGAACCAGAACCTGGTCTTCTACGCCGACGGCAAGCAGGGCGAGGCCCTGGCGGCCGTCAAGCGCGCCGGCGGCACGGTCGTCGAGGAGGACGGCAAGCTCGGCTACGTGCTCACCCAGGGCGGCGGCGACGGCTTCGCCGAGAGCGTCGGCGCCGACCCGGCCGTCGTCGGCGTCTCGCCCGACCGCCGCGTCATCGGCTCCGCCTCCTCCCGCGCCGCCCGTCCCACCGGCCGGGGCTTCCCCGACGCCGGAGCCATGGCCGGGAAGGGCCTGAGCCAGGAGCCGCTGGCCCACCTGCAGTGGGACATGAAGATGATCGGCGCCGACCGGGCCAACGCCAAGGCCCCCGGCGACAAGAAGGTGCTGGTCGGCGTCATCGACACCGGCGTCGACGGCAAGCACCCCGACATCGCCCCCAACTTCGACCGCGAGCTGAGCCGCAACTTCGTCACCGACAAGCCCAAGGACGAGCGCGGCGAGACCCTGGACGGCCCTTGCGAGGTCCCCACCTGCAAGGACCCCGTGGACGAGGACGACGACGGCCACGGCACCCACGTCGCCAGCACCATCGCCTCCCCGATCAACGGCATCGGCATCGCCGGCGTCGCCCCGGACGTGCGGATCGTCAGCATCAGGGCCGGCCAGGACTCCGGCTTCTTCTTCCTCAAGCCCAGCCTCGACGCCCTCACCTACGCCGCCGACATCGGCGTGGACGTCGTCAACATGAGCTACTACGTCGACCCCTGGCTGTTCAACTGCGCCGCCAACCCCGCCGACACCAAGAAGGAACAGCTCGAACAGCGGGCCGTCGTCGTCGGCATGCAGCGCGCCCTCGACTACGCCCGCGGCAGGGGCGTCACGCTCATCTCCGCCCTCGGCAACGGCTCCACCGACCTCGGCCACCCCACGGCCGACAAGCAGAGCCCCGGCTACCCGCGCGGCGACGAGAAGACCCGCAAGATAGACAACTCGTGCGTCAACGTGCCCGCCGAGTCCAAGGGCGTGATCTCGATCTCCGCCGTGGGCCCGTCCGGACGCAAGGCCGTCTACAGCGACTACGGCCTGGAGCAGACCGACCTGGCCGCCCCCGGCGGCGACGCGCTGGACGGCAAGGGCGCCGCGGCCACCCGGTCGATCCTGGCCGCCGCCCCCGAGCACGTGCTCAAGGCCGGCGGCCGGATCGACGCCGCCGGCAAGCCCAAGGGCTCCGACGTCGTGCGCGACTGCCACAAGGGCGCCTGCTCCTACTACCAGTACCTCGACGGCACCTCCATGGCCGCCCCGCACGCCACCGGCGTCGCGGCCATCCTGATCAGCCGGTTCGGCAAGCCCGGCCCCGGCGGCCTGTCCATGGACCCCGCCACCGTCGAGGACCTGCTCTACCGGACCGCCACCCCCGTGGCCTGCCCGACCCCGCGCGCCTACGTCTACAAGGTGTACGGCGAGGACGAGACCCACGAGTGCGAGGGCGACCAGGCCAAGAACGGCTTCTACGGGCACGGCGTCGTGAACGCCTGGAAGGCGGCCACCATAGAGCCATGATGTACCGCCTGCTCGCGGACGCGGTGATGGTGACGCACTTCGCCTTCCTCGCCTACGTGGCCGTGGGCGGCTTCGTGGCCTGGCGGTGGCGGCGGACGATCTACCTCCACCTCGCGGCCGTCGGCTGGGCCGTGGTGACACTCGTCACCCACGTGGACTGCCCGCTGACCGTCGCCGAGGACTGGGCGCGGCGCAGGGGAGGGCTGCCGGGCCTGCCGCCGAGCGGCTTCGTCGACCACTACATCGAAGGCGTCGTCTACCCTGAACAGTACGCGAACTTGGTACGGCTCGGACTCGCCGTTCTCGTGTTGTTCTCCTACGTCGGGTACGTTCTCCGTCGTCAGTGACTGCCAAGTGGTCTGTACCAATTAAGGTAGGACTCGTGACTCGTCGCGCGAAAATCGTCTGCACCCTAGGCCCAGCCACTTCGTCCAAAGAACGCCTCCACGAGCTGATCTCCGCGGGCATGGACGTGGCACGGTTCAACCTCAGCCATGGCAACCATGACATGCACAGAGAGGTCTACGACCGGGTCCGGGAGGTGGCGGCCGACCTCGGCCGCGGTGTAGGCGTGCTCGCCGACCTGCAGGGCCCCAAGATCCGCGTCGGCACCTTCGAGGAAGGGCCGGTGCGCCTCGGCTTCGGCGACGTCTTCACCATCACCACCGAAGACGTGCCCGGAGACCGCGAGCAGGTCTCGACCACCTACAAGGGCCTGCCCGGCGACGTGCGTCCCGGTGACAAGATCCTGGTCGACGACGGCCGCCTGGTCCTGGAGGCCACCCGCGTCGACGGCGACCGCGTCATCACCCGCGTCGTCATCGGCGGCATGATCTCCAACAACAAGGGCCTCAACCTGCCGGGCGTCAACGTCAGCGCGCCCGCGCTCACCGACAAGGACGAGGCCGACCTGCGCTGGGCGCTGCGCACCGGCTTCGACATGATCGCGCTGTCCTTCGTCCGCCGTCCCTCCGACGCCGACGTCGTGCGCAACATCATGGAGCAGGAGGCCGTCCGCCTGCCGCTGCTCGCCAAGATCGAGAAGCCGCAGGCCGTCGACCGCCTGCCGGAGATCGTCGAGGCCTTCGACGGCATCATGGTCGCCCGCGGCGACCTCGGCGTGGAGCTGCCGCTGGAGCAGGTGCCGATCGTGCAGCGGCGCATCATCGGGCTGTGCCGCGAGAAGGCCCGCCCGGTCATCGTCGCCACCCAGATGCTCGACTCCATGATGAGCGCCCCGCGCCCCACCCGCGCCGAGGCCAGCGACGTCGCCTACGCCGTCATGGACGGCGCCGACGCCGTCATGCTGTCGGGCGAGACGTCGGTCGGCAGCTACCCCATCGAGTCGGTCGCGACGATGGACCGCATCGCCTGCGCCGCCGAGAAGTCGTCCCTGCACGCCACCCACAGCCTGGAGCGCCTGCCGGAGACCACCGGCGGGGCCATCGCCAGGGCCGCGGCCGAAGTCGGCGCGATCGTCGGCGCCAAGGCGCTGATCGCGTTCACCATGTCCGGCGAGACCGCCCGCCGACTGGCCCGCTACCGCTCGCCGATCCCGCTGCTGGCCTTCACCTCGGCCCCGCACGTGCGCGGGCAGCTGTCGCTGACGTGGGGCGTGGAGACGTTCCACGTGCCGTTCGTGCACCACACCGACGACATGGTCCGGCAGGTGGAGGCGTCGCTGCTGTCGCTCGGGCGGCTGGAGAAGGGCGACAAGGTGGTCATCGTGGCCGGCTCGCCTCCCGGCACGCCGGGCAGCACCAACGCGCTGCGGGTGCACACCATCGGCTCCGCGGTCTCCCACGCGAACTGACCCGCCACGTTCCGCGCAGGCTCGCCCGGACGGGTGAGCCTGCGCCGGGACGTCCTGTGGGCCCCCTCCGTGGCGACGGCCGGCGGAGAGGGCCCCTGACGGTCAGTGGGCGTGCAGGGCGGCGTTCAGGGTGATGCCCGAACCGGTGCGGGGCAGGGCCTCCACCGCGCCCGACTGCGAGTTGCGGCGCAGCAGGATCCCGTTGGAGCCCGACAGCTCCGCCGCCTTGACCACCGTGCCGTCGGGCAGTGTCACCCGCGTGCCCGCGGTCACATACAGGCCCGCCTCCACCACGCAGTCGTCGCCCAGCGAGATGCCGATGCCCGCGTTGGCGCCCAGCAGGCAGCGCTCGCCGATCGAGATGACCTGCTTGCCGCCGCCCGACAGCGTCCCCATGATCGAGGCGCCGCCGCCGACGTCGGAGCCGTCGCCGACCACCACGCCCGCCGAGATGCGCCCCTCGACCATCGAGGTGCCCACCGTGCCGGCGTTGAAGTTCACGAAGCCCTCGTGCATGACGACCGTGCCCGACGCCAGGTGGGCGCCCAGCCGCACCCGGTCTGCGTCGGCGATCCGCACGCCCTCCGGCAGCACGTAGTCGACCATCCGCGGGAACTTGTCCACCCCGTACACCGTCACCACGCCCCTGGCCCGCAGGCGCAGCCGGGTGCGCTCGAAGCCGGGCACCGGGCACGGCCCGAAGTTGGTCCACACCACGTTGGCCAGCAGGCCGAACTGGCCGTCCAGGTTGACGCCGTGCGGCCGGACGAGCCGGTGGGAGAGCAGGTGCAGCCGCAGGTAGACGTCGTGCGCGTCGACCGGCGGCTCGGAGAGCTTGGCGACGCCCGTGCGCACCGCCACCACCTCGACGCCCCGCGCCGCGTCGCGGCCGGTCAGCGCGGCCAGCTCGCCGGCCTCCTCGGCGGAGATCCGCTCGGTGCCCGTCGCGGGCGGCTCGCCCAGCTCGGGAGCCGGGAACCAGGTGTCGAGAACGGTGCCGTCGTCGGCGATGGTGGCGAGGCCGACGCCGTACGCGCCGGTCGAGGTGGGATCGATTGCAGTCACGAGCCAAAAATACCGGGCGCCCGCTCAGCCCAAGGAGCCCAGGTCCGCCGAGAGCCACCGCTCGGGCCGCATCCGGAACGTCACCAGGACGTGCAGGTCCGAGCCGTGCACGTAGCCCGTCACCGCCTCCTGCGGCAGGTAGCGGGCGGCGATGCGGGTCAGCTCCTCGATCGTCGTGGGGTCGGAGCGCACCACCGGGCCCTCGACCGACACGTACCGGTAGGTCGGGCTGGCCCGCTGGACCAGCATCGTGAACCGGCCCGCCTTCGCCACCAGCCGCGCCTTGCGCGACTCGCTGTCGGTCAGGAACCTGATCTCGCCGCCGGGGCTGTAGTCGTACCAGACGGGCACGGCCAGCGGCGACCGCCCCGCGCCCGTCTCCACCGCCAGGCTGGCGATGTGCGGCTCGGCCAGGAACGTCTCCCGCTCGGTCACGCTCAACGGCATCCCCCGCCACCCCCGTCTCGTCCGTCGCAACTCGTCACAAGGGACTGTTCCCGGCGAACCGCCCGCGAAATCCCACCCGGCCGCCCCGCCGGCTCCTTGATCGCCTCGGCGCCCGCACCGGTGAAAACCACTCGCACCGCCGCCGAGGGGACGCCATCATCGACAGGCTGGCCACCCTCGGGCCGGTCGGGCCGGCCGGGTGGGTTCTTCGACGATGACGGGACATCGCCTTGGCAGACATCATCGAGCTCAACCGGCGGTCGGTGCGGGCCACCGTCGACCTGGTGAACACGATCAAGCCCGCCGACCTCGACCGGCCGACGCCCTGCGCCGGATGGGCCGTCCGCGATCTGCTGGAACACCAGATCGTGCAGAACCACGGCTTCGCCCTGGCGGCCTCGGGCGCGCGCTCGGAACTGGCGAGCTGGCAACCACGTCCCCTGGGCGAGGACCACGTGGCCGAGTACGCCGCCTCCGCGCAGGCCGTCGTCGCCGCCTTCGCCGCGGACGGCGTGCTCGACCGGGCCTTCCACCTGCCCGAGATCCGCGACGGCGGCCCGTTCCCGGCGGCCATGGCGATCGGCTTCCACTTCATCGACTGCGTCGTGCACGCCTGGGACTTCGCCAGGGCTCTCGGCGTGCCGCCCGGCATCGACGACGACCTCGCCGCGGCCGCGCTCCCGCTGGCCGCGCAGGTGCCTGACACGCCGGAATCGCGCGGTTCGGGGAAGGCGTTCCTGCCCGGCGTCGCTCCCGGCGGCGCTGCCACGGCCCTCGACCGGGTGGTCGCCCTGCTCGGCCGCTCGCCCTCCTGGACGCCCTGACCCGGTCAGCCTTTTCGGGCCTGCCCGTCGATCCGGCAGTCATGGGTGGGAAACGGAAAACCGCCCGGCCTACGAGGGGGCCGGGCGGTCAGGCCGGTGCCCCGGGTGGGATTCGAACCCACACTGTATGGATTTTGAGGCCATCGACTCTGCCGTTGGTCTACCGGGGCGACTTCGTCCGGTTGGTGATCTCGCAGCGTAATGCCCGAGGCCGCACCGGCGTGGATCTAATCTACCGGACGTCTGTACTCTTCTGCTCGTGAGTACGCAGCGGCGAGTAGTGATCGCGGAAGACGAGGCCCTGATCCGCCTCGACCTCAAGGAGATGCTCCAGGAGGACGGTTACGTCGTCGTGGGCGAGGCCGGTGACGGGGAGCAGGCGATCCAGCTCGCCGCCGACCTGCGGCCCGACCTCGTCATCCTCGACGTGAAGATGCCCGTGCTCGACGGCATCTCGGCGGCCGAGCGCATCGTGGCCGACCGGATCGCGCCGTGCCTGATCCTCACCGCTTTCTCCCAGCGTGACCTGGTGGAGCGGGCCCGCGACGCGGGGGCGATGGCCTACTTGGTGAAGCCGTTCACCAAGGCCGATCTGGTGCCGGCGATCGAGATGGCGGTCAGCAGGCACGAGGAGATGGTGGCGCTCAGCGCGGAGGTGTCCAGCCTTTCCGAGCGGCTGGAGACCCGCAAGCTGGTCGAGCGGGCCAAGGGTCAGTTGATGGCCCAGCACGGCTGGACGGAGCCGCAGGCGTTCCGGTGGATCCAGAAGGCGTCGATGGACCGGCGGCTGAGCATGCGGGAGGTTGCTCAGATCGTTATAGACGACGCGGCCGAGCGGGCATGAAAAGCGCCTATATCAGGTGATTTAGCCCCGCGGGTTGTGGCCCGGTCACGACTGGGCATCCAACCGGCTTCGGCTTCTTTCTGCGCAGGCGTCCCGGCGCATGCTGATGGGCGGACGGAAGGTCCGCTCATCTCGAACGGAGACGCTTTCGATGATCCGCATTTCCCGCGCGCTGGCCGTCGCTACAGCGGCGAGCCTGGCACTGGCGGCGTGTTCGACCGGCGGCACGACCGCCGGGACGGGCGCCACCGGCGCCGCGTCCGTGAAACCCTCCTCGGCCGCCGCGGTCAAGGGGGACGGCACGTTGACGATCGGCACCGTGCTGCCCCAGACGGGCAATCTCGCCTATCTGGGACCACCCGAGTTCGCCGGGGTCGACCTGGCGCTCAAGGAGATCAACGACGCCGGGGGAGTGCTCGGCAAGCCGGTGGCGAAGATCGACACCGACTCGGGCGACACCACGACCAACATCGCCTCGCAGTCGGTGGACAAACTGCTCGGCCAGAAGGCCGACGCGATCATCGGCGCGGCGTCCTCGTCGGTGTCGGAGTCGATCGTGGACAAGATCACGCGGGCCGGCGTGGTGCAGTTCTCGCCGGCCAACACCTCCGACAAGTTCACCACGATCAACGACCAGGGCCTGTACTTCCGCACGGCGCCGCCGGACAAGCTGCAGGGCCGCGTGCTGGGCGACCTGGTGGCCGCCGACGGCAACGACACGGTCGCCGTCCTGGCCATGCAGGACTCCTACGGCTCCGGCCTGGCCGACCAGGTGACCAAGACGGCAGAGGAGGCCGGCGCGAGCGTGGTCGAGCGGGTCGACTACGACCCCAAGGCGGCCGAGTTCTCCGCCGACGTGGCCAAGGTCAAGGCCAAGAACCCGAAGGCGATCGTGCTGATCGGCTTCGAGGAGACGGCGAAGGTCGTGCAGGAGCTGGTCAAGCAGGGCCTGACGGCCGACAAGGTCAAGTGGTACATGGTGGACGGCAACATGTCGAACTCCAACTACCTCAAGATGCCCAAGGGCACGCTCAAGGGCGTCAAGGGCACGATCCCGGGCGCCGCGGCCCCGGAGGCGTTCCAGAAGCGGCTGCTGACGGTGAACCCCAAGCTGACGAACTACACCTACGCGGCGGAGTCGTACGACGCGGCGACCCTGATCGCGCTGGCGGCCGAGGCGGCCAAGGACGACTCGGGCACCGCGCTGGCCCCCAAGCTGATCGAGGTCAGCAAGGGCGGCGAGAAGTGCCAGGACTTCAAGTCGTGCGCCGACCTGCTCAAGGCCGGCAAGGACATCGACTACGACGGCGTGAGCGGCCCGGTGGACTTCAACGACGCCGGTGACCCGTCGGTCGCGACGATCGGCGTCTACCAGTACGACAAGGACAACAAGTACGACGCGGCCAAGGCGCTCGAATATCGCAAGGGCAACATCGCCGGCTAGGCACTGGCGGGCCCACCAAGCCGGACAGCCCGCCATACAACCACCCCAGTCCCGAAATTTCGGGCTGGGGTGGTTCATATGGAGTCATGGCCGTAACGCTGATGAAACATGCAATTACAGAGGGTGATTGCGACATTACAAATTAGCATAAAAGTACCCGAAATCCCCACATCTCCCCGTCAAAGAGGCATGCTGAGCTCGGAAAACGCAGCGAGGGAGATCGTTCCCCCGCTGGGAATAAGGGGAGTCTCTTTTATGATCCGCATTGCTCCAGCAGGGCGCTTCCTGGCCGTCGCGGCAGCGGCGAGCCTGGCCCTGACGGCCTGTGGCGGCGGTGGCGACACGGCCGCGCAGCAGACCACGTCCGCGGCGCCGTCCTCGTCGGCCCCGGCCACCCAGACGGAGGCGGCCAAGGGCGACGGCACGCTCACGATCGGCACCGTGCTGCCCCAGACCGGCTCGCTGGCGTTCCTCGGCCCGCCCGAGTTCGCCGGCGTCGACCAGGCCGTCAAGGAGATCAACGACGCGGGCGGCGTGCTCGGCAAGCCGGTCACCAAGATCCACACGGACTCGGGTGACACCACCACGAACGTGGCCTCGCAGTCGGCGGACAAGCTGATCGCGCAGAAGGCCGACGCCATCATCGGCGCCGCCTCCTCGTCGGTGTCGGAGTCGATCATCGACAAGGTCACCGGTGCCGGCGTGGTGCAGTTCTCGCCCGCCAACACCTCTGACAAGTTCACCACCATCAGCGACCAGGGCCTGTACTTCCGTACCGCGCCCCCGGACAAGCTGCAGGGCCGCGTGCTGGGCGACCTGATCGCCGCCGACGGCAACGACACCATCGGCATCCTGGCCATGCAGGACTCCTACGGCTCCGGCCTGGCCGACCAGGTGACCAAGACCGCCGAGGCAGCCGGCGCCAGCGTCGTGGAGCGCGTGGACTACGACCCGAAGGCGGCCGAGTTCTCCGCGGACGTCGCCAAGATCAAGGCCAAGAACCCGAAGGCGATCGTGCTGATCGGCTTCGAGGAGGGCGCCAAGGTCATCCAGGAGCTGGTCAAGCAGGGCCTGACGGTCGACAAGGTCAAGTGGTACATGGTGGACGGCAACATGTCGAACACCAACTACCTCAAGATGCCCAAGGGCACGCTCAAGGGCGTCAAGGGCACGATCCCCGGCGCCGAGGCTCCGGAGGACTTCCGCAAGAAGCTCCTGGAGATCAATCCCAAGCTCGAGGACTACACCTACGCCGCCGAGTCCTACGACGCCGCGATCCTCATTGCCCTGGCGGCCGAGGCCGCCAAGGACGACAGCGGCAAGTCCATCGCCGCCAAGCTGCCCGAGGTCAGCAAGGGCGGCGAGAAGTGCAAGACCTTCAAGGAGTGCGCCGACCTGCTGAAGGCCGGCAAGGACATCGACTACGACGGCATCAGCGGCCCGATCGAGTTCAACGACGCCGGTGACCCCGCCGTGGCCACCATCGGCGTCTACCAGTACGGCGACGACAACAAGTACGCGTCCAAGGCCCTGGAGTACCGCACGGGCAACATCGAGGGCTGACCCTCACCCGCCGCCCAGGCCGCACACGCGCAACGAGTACTGGATCAACCGGTCCTGCAGCGGCTTGGGCGGCACCACGATC
Organism: Nonomuraea sp. NPDC049637; assembly: GCF_040675235.1. Classification (NCBI taxonomy): domain Bacteria; kingdom Bacillati; phylum Actinomycetota; class Actinomycetes; order Streptosporangiales; family Streptosporangiaceae; genus Nonomuraea; species Nonomuraea sp. NPDC049637. The sequence continues at coordinate 127,196 of NZ_JBFAOM010000025.1, read as the reverse complement.
ACCACCCGCTCGGGCCCGCCGTCCACGGTGGCCCGCACCGGGAACAGGAACGCCTTCTTGGCCTCGGCGAAGGCGTGCGGGTCGCAGCGGCCGGGGGTGAGCGTCACCGGCACCTCCGTCCGCTGCTGCCCGGCCTCCAGCACGGCCACGGGCCGCCCGCCGGCGTCCGGTGTGATGATGTAGTGCGTGGTGCCGTCGAGCTCGGTCAGCGTCACCTTGCCGGCGCCGCGCCGGGTGACCACCAGCTTGCCCCGCATCTCCTTGCCCACCTGCTTCCAGTCGGGCCCGAACTCGATGCCGGCGGCCTCCTTGATGAGGAATTCCGAGCATTCGTCCCGTAGCAGGCGGGTCAGCAGCGGGCTGGGGTGCGGCACCTTGAAGACCACCCGGCGCGGCTGCTCGCCGCCGGCGCGGATGTTGGCCACCACGGTGGCGGGCTGGAGCTGCGGCAGGCCCGCGGGCAGGCAGTTGGCCGCGCCGTAGGTGATGCGCAGGTCGGTGCGCTCCGTCCGCTTGATCGTGGCGTCCGTCTTTTCCGGCGGCAGTGTTTTGAACGACGGCGTCACGAGCTGGACGTCGGCGAAATACACGGGTATGCCGCTGGTATTACGGACGGCCACCTCCAGCGCGTGCACGGGCTCGTCGGAACGCCATTGCTCCAGCGTGACCGATACGCCGGCGGGAGGATCCGAGGAAGGCGGCGGGGGCGGCGGCGACGAGGCGCACCCGGCAAGAAGGACCACCGTGAACAGGACTGGCGTAAAACGCTTCACCCGTCGCACATTAAGCCTGCTAGCGCAGGTCCGTAAGTTGAGGACTGATTACGACTCCGCATCCAAGTGCCGACAGTTCACCCCGCCATCTGGTTCGAGTACACGGCGATTTTGTACGTTTCCGTCATTCGATCGGGAGCGCTCGGCGGTGCTGACGATCCCGGCCTGGAAATGAAGGAGACACTTCATGATCCGCATTGCTCCCGTGGGACGGGCGCTGGCCGTCGCGGCCGCCACCAGCTTGGCCCTGACGGCCTGCGGCGGTGGCGGCAGCAACACCGCCACGCAGTCCTCGCAGCCGGCCGCGCCATCCTCGTCGGCTCCCGCGGCCAAGGGCGACGGCACCCTCACGATCGGTACGCTGCTGCCCCAGACCGGTTCGCTCGCCTTCCTCGGCCCGCCCGAGTTCGCCGGCGTCGACCTGGCCATCAAGGAGATCAACGAGGCCGGGGGCGTGCTGGGCAAGCCCGTCACCAAGTACGACACCGACTCGGGCGACACCACCACGAACATCGCCTCCCAGTCGGTGGACAAGCTGCTGGCCCAGAAGGCCGACGCCATCATCGGCGCGGCGTCCTCCTCGGTGTCGGAGTCGGTGATCGACAAGATCACGGGCGCGGGCGTCATCCACTTCTCGCCCGCCAACACCTCCGACAAGTTCACCACGATCGAGGACAAGGGCCTGTACTTCCGCACCTCGCCGCCCGACAAGCTGCAGGGCCGCGTGCTCGGCGACCTGGTGGTGTCCGACGGCAACGACACCGTCGGCATCCTGGCGATGCAGGACTCCTACGGCACCGGCCTGGCCGACCAGGTGCAGAAGACGGTCACCGACGGCGGCGGCGAGGTCGTCGAGCGCGTCGACTACGACCCCAAGGCCGCCGACTTCTCCGCCGACGTGGCGAAGATCAAGGCCAAGAACCCCAAGGGCATCGTCCTGATCGGGTTCGAGGAGACCGCCAAGGTCATCCAGGAGCTGGTCAAGCAGGGCCTGCCGGCCGACAAGCACAAGTGGTACATGGTCGACGGCAACACCTCCAACACGAACTACATCAAGATGCCCAAGGGCACGCTTGAGGGCGTCAAGGGCACCATCCCGGGCGCGGCCGCTCCGGAGGAGTTCCAGAAGAAGCTCCTCGGCATCAACCCCAAGCTGGAGGACTACAGCTACGCCCCCGAGTCCTACGACGCGATGAACCTGCTCGCCCTGGCCGCCGAGGCCGCCAAGAGCGACGCGGGCACCGACATCGCCGCCAAGCTGGCCGAGGTCAGCAAGGGCGGCGAGAAGTGCAAGGACTTCAAGAGCTGCGTCGACCTGCTCAAGGCCGGCAAGGACATCGACTACGACGGCGTGAGCGGCCCGGTCGAGTTCAACGACGCCGGTGACCCCGCCGTGGCCACCATCGGCATCTACCAGTACGGCAAGGACAACAAGTACGCCACCAAGGCGCTGGAGTACCGCACCGGCAACATCGCCGGCTGATCGGCCTCCCGCAGCACCCTTCGAGAAGGGCCCGGTCCGCGCGGACCGGGCCCTTCCGTCATGCGCAGCCGGCCACGATCTGGTCGGCGGCGGCCCGGTACTGCCGCAGCAACGCGACCTGCCGCGCGTGCGGCACGTCGTTCCTGGACAGGCCCGCGGTGGCCGCCTCGACGCTCTGGACGGCGTCGTGCAGCGAGGCCGGCAGCCGGTCGCCGAACTGGAGCGTGATGCCGCGCAGCTCGGCCAGCCGGCCGATGACGGCGTCCTCGAAGTACTGCTGCTCCTCCTGGCCCTTCGGCTTGAGCATCAGGCCGGCGTACCCGATGGCCGAGACCACGCGCGCGCACGGGCTGTCGGTCGGGTCGCCGCCGGTGCTGTACCGCTGCGCCGAGGAGGCGTCCTCCTGGCAGCCGACGAGCAGGACGGGCAGGACGAGCGCCACTGTCAGCATTCGTTTCACAGCGTTCATTAAAAAACGGAGAAGGGACCCCGGGGGAGCCCCTTCTCCGTTCGATTCGGTTACGCCTTGGCCAGCGTGCCCAGGTACAGCTCGATGACCTTGGGGTCGTTGGCGAGCTGCCTGCCGGTGCCGGTGTAGGCGTTGCGGCCCTGGTCGAGCACGTAGCCGCGGTGGCAGATCTGCAGGCAGCGGCGGGCGTTCTGCTCCACCATGATCACCGTCACGCCCGCCTTGTTGATCTGCTGGGCCTGGATGAAGACCAGGTCCTGGAGCTTGGGCGACAGGCCCGCCGACGGCTCGTCCAGCAGCAGCACCGACGGCTCGGTCATGAGCGCCCTGGCCATGGCCACCATCTGCCGCTCACCGCCGGACAGGGAGCCCGCGCGCTGCTTGCGCCGCTCCTTGAGCGCCGGGAAGAGCTCGGCGACGAACTCGAAGCGCTCCTTGAACTTGCCGGGCACCTGGAAGGCGCCCATCTCCAGGTTCTCCTCGATGGTGAGGCTGGGGAAGACGTTGTTGGTCTGCGGCACGTAGCCGACGCCGCGGGAGACCAGCGAGTGCGCCTTCATGTTCGTGATGTTCTCACCCTTGAGCAGCACCGTGCCGCTGCGGATGTTGACCAGCCCGAACATGGCCTTCAGCAGCGTCGACTTGCCGGCGCCGTTGGGGCCGATGATGCCGATCAGCTCGCCCTCTTTGACGTAGAGGTCGGAGCCGTTGAGGATGTTGACGCCCGGCAGGTAGCCGGCGATCAGCTCGTCGCACCGCAGCACGGCGTCTTCGGCGCCCTCCAGGTGCGCAGTGCGGTCGGTGACGGCCGCCTGCGACTCGGGGGCGGCCTCGGGGGCGTCGCTCACTTCTGCGTCTCCTCTTCGATCTCGGCCTCCAGGGCCGCCTCGGCCTCGTGGAGCTGCGACTCCAGTTCGGTGTCCGAGAGCGGGGCGTCGTGGTGGGCGCCGAGGTAGGCGTCGATCACGCGCTCGTCCGACATGATCGTGTCGGGCGGGCCCTCGGCGATCACGGCGCCCTGCGCCATGACGATCACCCAGTCGCTGATGTCGCGGACCATGTCCATGTCGTGCTCGACGAACAGCACCGTCATGCCCTGCTCGCGCAGGTCCTTGACGTGGCCGAGCAGCGACTGGGTCAGGGCCGGGTTCACCCCCGCCATGGGCTCGTCCAGCATGACCAGCTCCGGCTGGACCATGAGGGCGCGGGCCATCTCCAGCAGCTTGCGCTGGCCGCCGGACAACGAGCCGGCGAAGTCGTCCCGCTTGGCGCCGAGCTTGAAGCGTTCGAGGAGCTCCTCGGCGCGGGCGGTGATCTCGTCCTCCTGGCCGCGCCACATCGACGGGATGAGCGCCCGCCAGAACGTCTCGCCCTTCTGCCGCTGGGCGCCCAGGCGCATGTTCTCCATGACGGTCAGGCGGGACAGCGCTTTGGTGAGCTGGAAGGTGCGCACCATGCCGGCGCGGGCGACCTTGTGGGCCGGCACCCCGCTCATGCTGCGCCCGTTTAACGTCCACGAGCCGGAGTCGGCCGTGTCGAAGCCGGTGAGCTGGTTGAAGAAGGTCGTCTTGCCGGCGCCGTTGGGGCCGATCAGCGCGGTGATGGAACCCCGCTGGATCTCGACGTGGCCGACCTCGACCGCGGTCAGGCCGCCGAAGCGGCGCACGACGTTGTCGACGGTGAGGATCGGGTCCGGCTTCGGCACGCCCGGGTCGCGGGCCAGGTCCTTGAAGGCGGCCAGCGCCGCGGCCTTGCGCTCGGTGGCCGTGGTTTCAGCGTGCATTGATTGCTATCTCCCTCTTGTCGCCGAAGATGCCCTGTGGCCGGAAGATGAGCAACAGGACGAGACCCAGGCCGACCAGGATCCAGCGGACGGCGCCCACCTGATTCGTGTCCATGAAGGTGATGATCCCGGCGCCGACGGCCTCGGACAGCACGCCGTAGATCAGGACGAGCAGCACCCAGAAGATCGACGCGCCCACGACGGGACCGAGCACGCGGGCGGCGCCGCCGAGGATGACCATCGTGTACGCGTAGAACGTGGTCTCGGTGCCGAAGATGTCGGGCTGGACCGAGGCGTAGGCCAGGCCGTAGATGAAGCCGCCCAGGCAGCCCACGACGCCGCCCAGGATGAGCGACTGCATCTTGTAGGAGAAGACGTTCTTGCCGAGGCTGCGCACGGCGTCCTCGTCCTCGCGGATGGCCTTGAGCACACGGCCCCACGGGCTCTTCATCAGCAGGTAGACCAGCCCGCAGCACAGGGCGATGAGCACCCAGCCGACGGTCAGCACCCACAACACCCGGTGGTTGAAGAACAGGGGGATGGAACCGAGGTTGAAGCCGTACTGGCCCTCGGGGTAGGGGTTGAGCGCGTAGAAGCCGTCGGAGAAGCCGCGCTGGCCGTCCGAGCCGCCGAAGACGCTCTTGAACGCCACCGAGCGGAACACCAGCCGGACGATCTCGGCCGCCGCGATGGTCACGATGGCCAGGTAGTCGGCGCGCAGCTGGAGGGTCGGGATGCCGAGCAGGATCGCCAGGAGCACCGCGGCGAGCAGGCCGACGATGATGCCGACCCAGAACGGCAGGCCCATGACGGTGACGGTGACGGCCAGGCCGTAGCCGGCCACGCCCATGAACGCCGCCTGGCCGAAGTTGAGCAGGCCGGTGTAGCCGAATTGGATGTTGATGCCGATCGCGGCGAGCGCGTACAGCACGGTCTCGACGCCGACCGCGGACTTCAGCGTCGTGCTGATGATCGTGATCCAGTCCATTCTGATCCTCCCCCGATCAGCCGATTCGCTCGCGGCGGCCCAGGATGCCCTGGGGCCGGACGAGGAGCACGATGATGAGCACGACCAGCGCGCCGACGCTCTTGAGCTCCGGCGGCACCCACAGGGTGGAGACCTGGATGAACAGGCCGACCACCAGCGAGCCGACCAGCGCGCCGAAGGCGGTGCCGAGCCCGCCGAGCGTGACGCCGGCGAAGATGAGCAGCAGGATGTCCTGGCCCATCGTGTACTTCAGGTTCTGGGAGAGCCCGAGCATGATGCCGGCCAGCGCCGCGATGGCGCCGCCCAGGGTCCAGATGATCCGGATGACCCGGTCGACGTTGATGCCGGACGAGGCCGCGAGCGCGGGGTTGTCCGACACGGCCCTGGCCGCCTTGCCGGTACGGGTGCGCAGCAGCGCGAAGCCGACCAGGAGCAGCACGGCCAGCTCGATGCCCATCGCCACGAAGTTCTTGGGCGCCGCGGAGATCGGCCCGAACTCGATGCCCGGCTGGGCCGTGTACTGGGCGTAGGCCTCGTTCTGGCCGCCGAAGAAGATCAGCATGACGTAGCGCATGACCAGCGCGACGCCGATGGAGACGATCATCATGGCGACGATGCCGGTGCCGCGTTTGCGCAGCTGGCCCCAGAAGAGGCGGTCCTGGGCGTAGCCGAACGCGCCGCCCAGCGCCACGGCGAGCACCGCGGCGGGTATGAGATGGAGGCCGAAGCCCACGTTGAACATGTACGCCAGCACCGCGCCGAGCGTGACCAGCTCGCCGTGGGCGAAGTTGGTCAGGCCGGTCGTGCCGTAGATCAGCGACAGGCCGAGCGCGGCCAGGGCGATGATCAGCCCGAGGTTGAGGCCCTCGAAGGCGAGCTGCGCCGCGGTGTCCCAGACGCTGCTCTCCCCGCTCCCGTCGTCTCCCTGCGGCTGCCCGGCGACACCCTTGGCCTGCAACGCGAACAGCACGGTCGAGCAGTTGCCCTCGAAGACGGTCGGCGTGCGCACGTTGCTGCCACCGCGCACCTCGGCGTTCTTCGGAAGGGAGTTCGGGTCAAGGGTGACCTTGAACTTGCCCTTGTCGGTAGGAACTTCCCACGTGCCCTGTGCGTTGGTTGTGACCTCCTTGACGGGTTGTCCGCCCTCGGTGGTCACGACGATTTTGACGCCGTTCACTGGCTGGCCTTGGAGTTTGAGCGTCCCCTTCAAACCCTGGCATCCGGCCGGCCCCGCCTGCGCGGGACTGGCCAGCAGGAAGATGAGTCCACCCAGGAAGGCCGTGAACGCGATCACGGCTCTGCGCAATGGTGCTCCCTCAAATAGGTCAAGGCGGGGTTGTACCCCTCCATCTCGACACGCGAGCATCGCAGGCACAACTGGGATGCAATGGCGGGAGCTTATTCCGCAGACGCCCGTTTCAGTATGGTTCGTCACCAATTAGTGACATGCGTGTGCCACACATGTGAGCAAACAACGCGGCAGGTCAGGGGCTAAATGAGGGAAGACGCCTGGCTTGCGCCGAAAACGAAACGGTAACGATGGGGAGAAAACGTGGACGAGCCCGCGGAGCGGCCTTTGGGGCCATGTAAGGCTTCCCCGGCCGTACACGTTATCTACCGGGCCTCCCCGCGGGCTCTGTTCGGACAACCGTAGCGATCGTTGGGGCCGCTGCGCAAAGGTTCGGTCAAAGTGACGTCAGGGGCGCTGGTCGCGCAGCATGCACGTCAGCCTGGAGGTGCACACCCGCCGTCCCTCCTCGTCGGTGATCTCGATGTCGTACGTCGCCAAAGTGCGTCCGCCGTGCAACCGCGTCGCGACCCCCGTCACGTACCCGGAGGTCGCCGAGCGGTGGTGGGTGGCGTTGATCTCGATGCCGACGGCGATGCGGCCGGGGCCGGCGTGGATCGCCGCGGCCACCGAGCCCAGCGTCTCGGCCAGCACCGCCGACGCGCCGCCGTGCAGCAGGCCGTAGGGCTGGGTGTTGCCCTCGACCGGCATCCTGCCGACGACGCGCTCGGGCCCGGCCTCGACGAACTCGATGCCCATGCGGTGGGCCAGCGTGCCTTCGTGCACCGCGCCGTACGCGGAGAAGTCCAGCGGATCGGTCTGCGTCAAGGGGATGTCTCCACTCTTCCGAGCTCGGGTTTTCTGTCGTTGACGCAGACTAGGCTGCGTACGTGCCGAAGAGTGAAGTGACCCCCAGCCGCCCGTGCCTGTTGCTGCTTGACGGGCATTCCCTGGCCTACCGCGCCTTCTACGCGCTCAAAGACGCCAACCTCATGACCACCGACGGTCAGCACACCGAGGCGGTCTACGGGTTCACCTCGATGCTGACGAACATCCTGCGCGACGAGCAGCCGACCCACGTGGCGGTGGCCTTCGACCGGTCGGAGCCGACGTTCCGCCACGAGGAGTACTCCGACTACAAGGCCAACCGGAGCGAGACCCCCGAAGACTTCCGCGGCCAGATGCAGCTCATCTACGAGCTGCTCGACACGCTGCGCATCCCGCACCTGTCCAAGGCGGGCTTCGAGGCCGACGACCTCATCGCCACCCTGGCCACCCGCGCGGCCGCCGAGGGCATGAACGTCCTGATCGTCACCGGCGACCGTGACGCCCTGCAACTCGTCGACGAGCACGTCACCGTGCTGATGACGCGCCGCGGCATCAGCGACATGACCAGGTTCACCCCCGAGGCGGTCGAGGAGAAGTACGGCCTGACCCCGGCCCAGTACCCCGACTTCGCCGCCCTGCGCGGCGACCCCAGCGACAACCTGCTGTCCATCCCCAGCGTCGGCGAGAAGACCGCGGCCAAGTGGGTGCGCGAGTTCGGCTCCCTCACCGCGCTGGTCGACCGCGTCGACGAGGTCAAGGGCAAGGTCGGCGACAAGCTGCGCGAGCACGTCGCCCAGGTGCTGATGAACCGCCGCCTGACCGAGCTGCTGCGCGACGTGCCGCTCGACGTCGAGCTCGGCGACCTCACCCAGGGCGCGTGGGAGCGCGAGGAGATCAACAAGCTGTTCGACACCCTGCAGATCCGCGGCGAGCTGCGCGAGCGCGTCTTCAAGGTGCTCGGCACCGGCGAGGCCGAGCCCGAGCAGGGCTTCGAGGTCGAGACCGTCATCCTCGGCCCCGACCGGGTGGCCGGCTGGCTGGCGGCGCTCCCGCAGGGCCGCGCCGGGCTGGCCTTCAAGGGCTCCTACGGCAGCGGCTCGGGCCGCATCGACGGCATCGCCGTCGCGTCGCCCGACGGCACCGCCGCGCACATCGACCCCGTCAAGCTCACCGAGGCCGACGAGGCGGCGCTGCGAGCCTGGCTGGGCGACGAGAGCAGGCCCAAGGCCGTCCACGACGCCAAGGGGCCGATCCTGGCCCTGTGGGCCCAGGGCATGGAGCTGCGCGGCCTGAGCTGCGACACCGCGCTGGCCGCCTACCTCGCCATGCCGGGCCAGCGCACGTTCGCACTGGAAGACCTGGCCAGGCGCTACCTCCACCGCGACCTGCGGGCCGAGGAGGAGTCCGGCGGCCAGGCCGCCCTGTTCGGCGACGACGAGGACGCGCCGGCCAAAGACCTCGCGCTGCGCGCCCACGCCGTGCGCGAGCTGGCCGACTCCCTGGAGGGCTTCCTGGCCGGCCGCGGCGGCACCCAGCTCCTGGCCGACGTCGAGCTGCCGCTGCTGTCGGTGCTGGCCGAGATGGAGCGGGCCGGCATCGCCGTCGACAGCGAATACTTCGCGGGCCTGGAGGCCGAGTTCGGCGCCGCCGTCAAGCACGCCGTGGAGGAGGCCCACCGCTCCGTCGGCGAGCAGTTCAACCTGGGCTCGCCCAAGCAGCTCCAGGAGATCCTGTTCACCCGGCTCAACCTGCCGAAGACCAAGAAGATCAAGACCGGCTACAGCACCGACGCCGACCAGCTCGCCTGGCTCGCCACCCAGACCGAGCACGAGCTGCCGACGATCATGCTGCGCCACCGCGACCAGCAGAAGCTGCGCACCACGGTCGAGGGCCTGATCAAGGAGGTCGGCGACGACGGGCGCATCCACACCACGTTCAACCAGATCATCGCCGCCACCGGCCGCCTGTCGTCGGAGAAGCCCAACCTGCAGAACATCCCGATCCGCACCGCCGAGGGCCGCCGCATCCGGCAGGGCTTCGTGGTCGGCGAGGGCTACGAGCGGCTGCTGACGGCCGACTACAGCCAGATCGAGCTGCGCATCATGGCCCACCTGTCCGGCGACGAGTCGCTGATCGAGGCCTTCGAGTCCGGCCACGACTTCCACCAGGCCACCGCGGCCCGGGTGTTCGACCTGCCGCCCGAGCAGATCGACAGCGAGCTGCGGGCGCGCATCAAGGCGATGAACTACGGCCTGGCCTACGGCCTGTCCGACTTCGGCCTGTCCGGGCAGCTCAACATCCCGGTCTCGGAGGCGCGGGCGCTGAAGGAGGAGTACTTCACCGAGTTCGGCGGCGTGCGCGACTTCCTGCAGGCCATCGTGGCCCAGGCGCGCACCGACGGCTACACCGAGACGATCATGGGCCGCCGCCGCTACCTGCCCGACCTGACCAGCGACAACCGCCAGCGCAGGGAGATGGCCGAGCGCATGGCGCTCAACGCCCCCATCCAGGGCTCGGCGGCCGACATCATCAAGGTCGCCATGCTCCACGTCCACCAGGCCATCGCCGAGGAGGGGCTGGCCTCGCGGATGTTGCTGCAGGTCCACGACGAGCTGGTGTTCGAGGTCGCGCCGGGCGAGCTGGAGACGCTGCGGCAGCTCGTGTGCGACCAGATGAACGCCGCCTACCACCTGCGCGTTCCGCTGGAGGTCTCGGTGGGCGTCGGGCGTACGTGGCAGGACGCCGGCCACTGACGATGTTTATCCCGACACGGCGGGGCAGTCCGACATATCGCGAACGGCGTGGCCCCGCCGTCTCCGGGGCTTCTCGTCTACGCTGAAGACAGTTTTGGCCGAGATGCCGGGAGTTTTGTGCGGGTACCAGCGTCCTTCACGCGGATCATCGCAATCGCGAACGTGGCCGTGGTGACCGTGGCCGTCGTCGGGCTGAGTCTCTTACCCGACGGTGAGACTCCTACTACCCAGGCGTCGGCCCGGGTCGGCGTGATCGCCCCCGTCTCACCCCCGCAGGGGCAGCCCCAGGACACCTCCCAGCCTCCGGGCGTGGTCGCCACCCCCGGCTTCGCCCGGCAGGTGCGCGCCAACGAGGCGGGCATGGTGCCGATCATCATGTACCACCGGATCCTGCGCAAGCGCGTGGCCTCCATCGACCGCACCCCCGCCCAGCTCAGGCAGGAGCTGGAGAAGCTGGCCAGGCAGGGCTACGTGCCCATCACGGCCAGGGAGTTCGCCACCGGCGACATCCGGGTGCCGGCCGGGCGCTTCCCGGTCGTGCTGACGTTCGACGACGGTCATCCGAGCCACTTCGCGCTCGACGACGCGGGCAACCCCGAGCCCGACACCGCCGTCGGCGTGATCCTCGACGTGGCCGCCCGATACCCCTCGTTCCGGCCGGCCGCGACGTTCTGGATCAACCGTGAGCCGTTCGGGCTGCGCGACCCGGAGCGGCAGGCGGCCGCGGTGCGGTGGCTGGTCGATCACGGCTTCGAGGTCGCCAACCACACCTGGTCCCATCCGGACCTGCGGCGGCTGGGCAAGAAGAAGGTGCGCGAGCAGATCGTCCGGCTGGAGCGTCTGCTCAAGAAGCTGGGGGCGCCGCCGGACAGGACCCTGGCCCTGCCGTACGGGTCGCTGCCGCGGCCCAAGAAGCTCGCCCGTACCGGCTCCTGGGACGGGACCCGCTATGATTTCGCGGGCGTGTTCCTCGCCGGGGCCCAGCCGTCCCTTTCGCCCTTCGCGAAAGAGTTCGACCGTGGGGCGATCCAGCGGATCCAGAGCAACGGCAAGCGGGGAGAGTGCCGCAAGTGGTGCTCGCAGTACTGGCTGGAGTGGCTGAACAAGCACCCCGGCGAGCGCTACGTCTCGGACGGCGATCCCACGCGGATCTCCGTCCCGCGCGGACTACGGGGTAATATCAACCCCAAGCGGGAGTCCCAGATCATCGCGTACTGATGTGCCTCCGGATTGACCCCGTGGCCAAGGTCTCATATGCTGATCGCTGCGCTGTGGGCTCGCGCGCGCCTCAGACGGAGCGGGCTCGCGCTCGGTCACGTCGATGTCGTAATTCCTCGGCTTGATGCGGAAGAGGGCCTGCCGCGCATCCGCCACATCGACATCCTGTCCGCGTTCGGAGCAATTCCACACATGACGTCCAGCACTGAGGCCACCTCGAGCACCCCGCAGGTAGCGGTCAACGACATCGGGTCCGAGGAAGCCTTCCTCGCAGCGATCGACGAGACCATCAAATACTTCAACGACGGCGACATCGTCGAGGGCACCGTCGTCAAGGTCGATCGAGACGAGGTCCTTCTCGATATCGGCTACAAGACCGAGGGTGTCATCCCCTCGCGCGAGCTTTCGATCAAGCACGATGTCGACCCTGCTGACGTCGTGGAGGTCGGGGAGCACGTCGAGGCCCTGGTTCTCCAGAAGGAGGACAAAGAGGGCCGCCTGATCCTGTCCAAGAAGCGCGCCCAGTACGAGCGCGCCTGGGGCACGATCGAGAAGATCAAGGACGAGGACGGCATCGTCACCGGTACCGTCATCGAGGTCGTCAAGGGTGGTCTCATCCTCGACATCGGCCTGCGCGGCTTCCTCCCCGCCTCCCTGGTCGAGATGCGACGCGTCCGCGATCTGCAGCCGTACGTCGGCCGCGAGCTCGAGGCGAAGATCATCGAACTCGACAAGAACCGCAACAACGTGGTTCTCTCCCGCCGCGCCTGGCTGGAGCAGACGCAGTCCGAGGTTCGCCAGACGTTCCTCAACACCCTGCAGAAGGGCCAGGTCCGCAAGGGCGTCGTCTCTTCGATCGTCAACTTCGGCGCCTTCGTCGACCTCGGCGGGGTCGACGGTCTGGTCCACGTGTCCGAGCTGTCCTGGAAGCACATCGACCACCCGTCCGAGGTCGTCGAGGTGGGCCAGGAGGTCACGGTCGAGGTCCTCGACGTCGACATGGAGCGCGAGCGCGTCTCCCTGTCGCTCAAGGCCACGCAGGAAGACCCGTGGCAGCAGTTCGCCCGTACCCACCAGATCGGCCAGGTCGTGCCGGGCCGCGTCACCAAGCTGGTGCCGTTCGGTGCGTTCGTCCGGGTCGAGGAGGGCATCGAGGGCCTGGTCCACATCTCCGAGCTGGCCGAGCGCCACGTGGAGATCCCGGAGCAGGTCGTCCAGGTCGGCGACGAGATCTTCGTGAAGATCATCGACATCGACCTCGACCGTCGTCGCATCAGCCTCTCGCTGAAGCAGGCCAACGAGGGTGTCGGCACCGAGGTCGAGTTCGACCCGACCCTCTACGGCATGGCGGCCACGTACGACGACCAGGGCAACTACATCTACCCCGAGGGCTTCGACCCGGAGACCGGGGAGTGGCTCGAGGGCTTCGACAAGCAGCGTGAGGAGTGGGAGCGGCAGTACGCCGAGGCCCAGACGCGCTTCGAGGCTCACCGCAAGCAGATCGAGGAGGCCCGCAAGGCCGAGGCGGAGGCCGGCGAGGCCGCTCCCTCGTCCTACAGCGGCGAGACCGCTCCTCCGTCGGGCAGCTCGTCGTCGGCTCCGGCCAGCGGCGCGCTCGCCTCTGACGAGGCGCTCGCAGCCCTCCGCGAGAAGCTCGCGGGCGGCCAGAGCTAAGGCTCAGCCTTGAAAAGCCCCGCACGGGTTTCCGTGCGGGGCTTTTTCATGCCTTTCTCTGGGACGGGCCTCGCGGAGGAGCTCTGCCAGGCCGCTGACAGACGGAGGTCAGTAGGCGAGTTCCCCGATGCCGCCGTCGACGCGCAGGACGGTGCCGGCGGTGTAGGCGGACTCGTCGGAGGCCAGGTAGACGGCCGCCTTCGCCACCTCGGTGGTGGTGCCGATGCGATGCAGGGGCACGGTCTGCCGGAGTTCGTCGTAGATGGCGGCCTGCCGCTCGGGGCCGAGGGACTTGAACGTGTCCGTGAGGGTCGGCCCCGGGCTCAGCCCGTTGACCCGGATGCCCCGGTCCTTCAGCTCATGGGTGAGCCCGCGGGAGAGGGACAGCAGGCCCGCCTTGGCGGCACCGTAGACCGCCGCGTTCTCGTGCCCGACGTAGGCGGAGACCGAGCCGACGAGAATGATCGAGGCCTGCTGTGACAAGAGCGGAAGAAGCGCTCTGACCAGGAAGAACGGCCCCTTGAGATTGGTGGCGACGAGCGTGTCGAACGCCTCCTCGGTCCATTGCTCGATCGGGAGATGGGTGACGTCGGCGGCGTTGCTCATCACGATGTCGAGCTTCGGCCATTCCTGCCGCAACCGCGCCGCGAGCGCCGCCTGGCCGGGGACGTCGCCGGCGTCGCTGACGACGGGCAGCAGCGGGCCGTCCAGCTGCCGGGCGGCCTCGGCCAGCCGTTCCCGTGAGCGGCCGGTGATCGCGACGGTCGCTCCCTCGGCGAGGAACTGACGGGCTGTCTCCAGCCCGATGCCGCTCGTCCCGCCCGTGATCAGTGCGTGCTTTCCTGCGAGACGACCCATGAAAGTCATCCTCCTGACTGCCGCAAGGCGCATGGTGGTGCCGATGACGGGCCGTCCCGCCATCGTGAGGCACCCGCCAGAGGCCGGCCGCGTGCTTCGGACGTGGCTCTGGCGGGTGCGTTCGGGGTCAGATGGCGGTACGTCCGCCGTCGGCGGGCACGACGGCGCCGGTCACGTAGCTGGCCTGGTCGCCGGCGACGAAGGCGATGACGCGAGCGACCTCGGCCGGATCGGCGGCGCGCTTGAGCGCGGTCGTCAGGCCCATGCCGCCGACGTCCGGGCCCATGACCGCCACCACCTTGGAGGTGGCCATCGGGCCGGGCGCCACGGCGTTGACCCGTACGCCGGAGGCGGCGAACTCGGCGGCCCAGGCGCGGGTCAGGGACTCCAGCGCTGCCTTGGTGGCGCCGTAGACCGCCATCGGCGGCATGCCCAGGCCGGCGGCGGTGGAGGTGACGTTGACGATGCTGCCGCCCCCGCCGGCGGCCATCTTCGGCGCGAGCTGGGCGACCAGGATGAACGGCGCACGCACGTTGATCGCGAAGGCCGCGTCGTAGGCGGCGAGGTCCTGGTCGGCGGTCGCGCTGAACGGGACGACTCCGGCGTTGTTGACCAGGATGTCCACCGCCCCGGCCTCCTCGGCCAGCCGCCGCACGGCCTGCGGGTCGGCCAGGTCGGTGCCGATGAAGCGGGCGGTGCCGGTCGCGCCGGTCCGCACGTCGTCCACGACCTGGGCGCCGCGGCCCGGGTCGGTGCCGGTGATGATCACGTTCGCCCCGCCGGCGGCGAGCACCTTCGCCGTGGCGTGCCCGAGCCCGCCGATGGCGCCCGATCCGGTGATCAGCGCCGTCTTGCCGTGGAAGTCCATGTGGTTCGGCCTTTCTCCGCCGGTGCGAGCGCCCGGCGACTTCTGTGCGACCGTTCAATAAGTCGCTCGGCCTTCAACGTACAGACTTTTGTGCAGGCGGTCAAAAAGTCGTAACCTGGGCACATGGCACGGACAGGGCGCCCTCGCGCATTCGACAAGGACCAGGCGCTGCAGCGCGCGCTGCTGCTGTTCTGGTCGCGGGGCTACGGAGAGACCTCCATCCAGGACCTCGTCGAAGCGCTGGATCTGGAGCGGGGCAGCCTGTACGGCGCCTTCGGCGACAAGCGGCAGTTCTACCTGACGGCGGTCCAGCTGTACTGGGACACCTACGAACGCGAGCTGACGGCGGCGCTGGCGTCCGGGCCGGTGCTGCCGGCGCTGCGCGAGGTGCTCGCCAACCCGGCCCGGACCCAGGAGTACGCCTCCGACGCCGGCGTGCCGCAAGGCTGCATGATCGGCAACACCACCGCCGAACTGGTTCCGCAGGACGCCGAGGCCCGCGCGATCGTCGCCCGGTCGCACGACCGCTTCACCCGGATCGTCGCCGACGCCCTGCGCCGCGCGCAGGCCGACGGCGAGGTCGTCCGGACCGCCACGCCCGAGGCCCAGGCGCAGCTGTTGCTGTTCACCGTCCAGGGCCTGTCCCTGGTCTCCCGCGCAGGGCTCGACACCTCCGTCGCGCTCGCCGCCGTGGACGCCCTGATCGACGCCCTCCGCGTCTGACCTGCGGCTTCTGGCCCACCTGACCCCGGGTGTGGTCACTCGCTGCGAGTCGGTGACCGGTCAGACGGTCTCTGCGCTGGGGGCGCCGGGGCGAGGTTCGATGGCAGGCCGGGCCGGGGGGCGGCCCGGCGTCCCGGACGGGTCAGCTGCGGCCGAGCATGTCCGCGGTGAGGATGTTGCCACCCAGACCCCAGCCGCCGTCCGGAACCTCCTCCAGGAGGACCAGGGTGGTGGCCCGGGCTCGTTCTCCGTAGACGGCGGCGTAGGCGTCGGTGACGGCGTCGATGAGCTTCTTCTTGGACTCGGGGGTCAGGGTGTCCGCGGGAACCTTGAGGTTGGCGAATGGCATGTCGGTTTCCTTTCGTGTGGGGATTCAGAGTGAGGCGGCAGGCTTGGATCGTGAATGCCTGGGTGTGCGCGTTGCGGTCCGAGATTCGCCTCATGCCGGAGACGACGGTGTCTCCGCTCGTGTCACGGCCGAAGCCGTCAGCCGGCCGAACCCGCTGAGGGCCCGGTGACGACGACGGCGTGTCGCGCGGCGGCCATCAGACGATCCCGCCGTTGGCGCGCACGACCTGGCCGTTGATCCAGTGCCCGGCCGGGCTCGCCAGGAAGGCGACGACCTCGGCGATGTCCTCGGGGGTGCCGAGCCGTTCCAGCGGCGGTTGCTTGGCGAGCTGCTGGATCGTCGCCTCGTCCTTGCCGTCGAGGAACAGTTCGGTGGCGGTCGGGCCGGGCGCGACCGCGTTGACCGTGATGTTCCGCCCGCGCAGCTCCCGGGCGAGCACCAGGGTCATCGCCTCGACGGCTCCCTTGCTGGCGGCGTACGCCCCGTAGCCGGGGAACTGCAGGCCGACCACGGACGTGGACAGGTTGACGATCGCGCCACCGTCGCGCACGCGGCGCGCGGCCTCCCGGGCCATCACGAACGTGCCGCGGATGTTGGTGCGGTGCAGAGCGTCCAGCTCGTGGAGGTCGAGGTCGGCGATCGGGGACAACGACAGCCGCCCCGCCGAGTTGACGACCACATCGACCCCGCCGAAGGACTTCTCCGTCGCCTCGAACATCTCCGCGACGGCGTCCTCGTCGGCCACGTCGGCCTGGACCGGGATCGCCCGGCCGCCGGACGCCGCGATCTCCTCGACCACCTGCGCCGCGGCGGAGACCGATCCTTGGAACCCCACTGCGACCGCACAGCCCCGCGCCGCCAGCGCCACCGCGATCGCCTTGCCTATCCCGCGAGAGCCACCGCTGACGACGGCCACACGCTGGTCACTCATGAAAATCTCCTTGCTCCTAGCAGTGATACGAGTTGTCCGTATCGGTGTTACGTGAATCGACGGTAGCACAACTTCGTATCGCCGCTAGCGGTTGGCGGTATCATCGATCGCATGGCAGAGACGGACCCGCTTCGCGCGGCGATGATCGAGGCCGCGGAGCGGCAGCTGGCGTCGTCCTCGGACCACGAGGTGGCCACACGCGCGGTCTGCGAGGCGGTCGGCGTGAGCCAGCCCGTGCTCTACCGGTTGTTCGGTGACAAGCGCGGGCTGCTGGACGCCGTCGCCGACCACGGCTACGAGCAATATGCCGCGCTCAAGGCCGCCCAGGAGCAGACCGGCGACCCGGTCGCCGACCTGCACGCCGGCTGGGACGGCCACATGGCGTTCGCCCAGGCGAAGCCGGCCCTCTACCAGCTGATGTTCACTCCGCGGCCGTGGTCGCACTCGACGGCGCGAGATCGCGTGATGGAGCTGCTGGTGGCGGCGCTCACGCGGTGCGCGGCGGTGGGGGCGTTGAAGACCGAGCCGCAGACCGCCGCTCAGCTGATCCTGGCGGCGAACGTCGGCACCGCCCTCGACCACATCGCCAGACCGGCTCTGTTCGACGACCCCGCGCTGTCCCACCGGATGCGAGACGCCGTGTTCTCGCACGTCCTGACCGGTCCGACCGCCCAGAACGACGCCGACCCGCTGTATGCCGCCGCGCTGCGCCTGCACGCACAACTCGATCTCGCCGGGACCGAGGCCCTGGAACCGGCCGAGACCGCCCTTCTGCGGCGATGGCTTGAGCGCATCACGCAACCCGTAAGAGGATGACGGCCGAGCTCGGGAACACGCTGCCGGTCCAAGCCGGATGACATGTCACAGCAGTGCGGGCCATCGCGTGCAGAGTCGTCCCGAGCGGAAGCGCCAAGAGGGCAGCAACGGCGTTCGCTGAGGATTTCCAGGGCTTCAGTCGTGCATTGGCCCGCTCGCCGGGCGCACGGAGCTGGCTCGACGAGCCCCCGGTCGCCGGCTTTCACGGCGTAGCGCCCCGCTGCACGGGTTCGCCTTCTAGTCGTTTCCCGGGCCGCCGGAGGGCGGCCTGGAGCATCGCCCGCCTGGCGTGGATGTAGGGCAAGCTCACGTCCCACCCGGCCACGACCGGCGCGGTCGCGCTCCGTCAAAAGTGGTCTGGGTTGGGGAGGCTGAGCCGCAAGGTGGGGCAGGGTGGCCCCTGAGGGGCCGGTTACAGCCGGTCTGTCTTTTCCGTCCTCTGGCCCGAGCGGGGTTCTGTGAGAGGGCGAGGGTTCGGCGGCACGGAGAATCGCCGAGCGGGCGCGAGATTTTACCCAACGACCTTTTACGACTTCTCTACCTGCGAAGACGGCCGCTGGGAAACTGGCATGCGGCTGGAGGTACGAGCGTTCGGGGGCGATGCGGTGCGTATTGTTCGGCGCGTGATCCCGGTGGCGGCGGCGGTGACCGTCCTGGTCTCGGCGGCAGGCGGGGGAGTCGGGCAGGCGATGCGCCTGGCCGCGTCGCCCACCCCCTGGCCGGAACGCGACGTGACCGAGCTCGCGCAGCCGCAACCCGAGGCCGCCTGGCCTGAGAAACCGGAGCAGGACACGTCCGGATCAGCCGGGTCAGCCGGATCAGCCCGGCCTGACCTAGGAACGGCCGGATCGGCAGGGCAGGAGGAGCTGGGAGCGTCGGAGCTCGGGGCGGTGGGACTGGAGGAGCGGGGTGCTGCCGGGCCGGTGCGGCCGGCGCCTGGGCGGCAGACGCTCGCCTGGTCCGAGTGCGGCGGCGGGCTGCGGTGCGCCACGTTGCCCGTCCCCGCCGACTGGGCCAGGCCGCGTGAGGCCCGAGTGGCCGTCCGGCTCGCCATGATGCCCGCCCAGGACCCGCTGCGGCGGCTCGGCGCGCTGGTGGTCAACACAGGGGCCTCGTCGGTCGTGCGAGAGGTCGCAGCGCGGCCGGACACCGTGGGCGAACTGGCCAGATGGTTCGACGTCGTGCTGGTCGAGGCGCGCGGGGCCGGGGATGGGGGGCACGCGGGGGCGTGCCCCCGACCCCGGCCGGACCCGGCCCGGCTGCAGGTGGCCGAAGGGCGGACGGCCTGGCGCGCGTTCGCCCGGGACAACGCCGCCTACGACCGGGCCTGCCGGGCCGCGCTCGGGCCGTCCTACGCCGGGCTGACGTCCTGGCAGGTCGCCCACGACCTCGACGCCGTACGCGCCGCGCTGGGGGAGTCGCGGCTGCGCTACCTCGGCAACGGCTACGGGAGCGTGTACGGGCAGGCGTACCTGGAGCTGTTCCCCGGCCGGGCCGGGCGGATGTACCTGGAGGGGCTGCCCGACCACACCGAGACCGGACTCGAACGGCGGCTGCTCGCCCACGCCCGTGCCCAGGAGCGGCAGCTCGGGCACTTCCGCGACTGGTGCCGGAACCGTGCCGGCTGCCCGCTCGGCCGTGCGGACGCCGTCCGGGTGTTCGACGGCCTGGTCAGGCGCGCACCGCTGCGGCCTGGTGGCGGCGGGCGTACCGTGAGCGGGCACGAGATCGCCGCGGCCGTCTGGGCGGGCCTCACGCCCGCACGGTGGCCGGCGCTCGCCCACGCCCTCTCCAGAGCCCGGACGGGCGACGCCACGGCCCTGACCGCCCTGCTCCCCGCCGACCCCCCGCAGCCGCCCCCTCCCGCCCCGACGGCAGCCACCCCCGGCACGGTCCAGCCGGCCCCCGCAGGTACGGCGGGAGCACGCCTGAGCGCGGGACAGGCGCCTCTCGGAACGGCCCGCGGCACCGGACAGATGCCTCCCGCAACGGCCGGGGCCCGGCCCCCTGAGGCGCTGCCGGGGTTGGCGGGGGCGATTCCTCGGGGCGGAGCGGCGGTTCCTGGAGCGGCCGCCTCTGGAGCGGTGGCTCCCGGAGCGGCGGCTCCTGGAACGGCGGTTCCTAGTACCACGGCCCCTGGAGTGGCGGTTCCTGGAGCGGTCGCCCCTGGGGTGGCAGGGGGAGGCGTCGTGTCCGATGAGGGGACGGCGGGGGTGGTGGCGCGGCCTGGGGAAGCGGTGCCCGGCGTGGTGGGGGGAGTGGCGTCCGACCTGGGGGAGGTGGGGTCGGCGAGTGCGGAGGGGGTCAGGTGGTGTCGTGACTTCGGGTTGGCCGCGCCTGGTTATCGCAGCTTTCTCCAGGTGGAGGCGCGGCTGCGGAAGGCAGCGCCGCGGGTGGGGTGGCTGAGCGGGCGGGCGGAGGTGGCCAGGTGCCTGGGGGTGGCGCGCTCGCCGGGCTGGGCGCCGCACCCGTTGGCGTCCGGGCTCAAGGTGCCCCCGGTGCTGGTCGGGGTGGGACGGCTGGACAACGAGACCCCGTCCTCAGGGGCGGCCAGGGCGGCCGGGCAGATCCCGGGGGCGAGGGTGCTGTGGCACGGGGACGGGCAGGACGCGTACCTGGCGCAGGGCGTGAGCAGGCTGCGCGCGGCCTGCCTGCGTACGAAGGTGCACGACTACCTGGTCAACGGCGTCCTGCCGAAGCGCGGCACGTTCTGCCCGGGCGAGCTCACGGCGGGCAACGCTCCCTAGCCGGCGGCGCGAGAGGACCGTCCGGGGCGGGGAGGCAGGGGGCGGGAGGGCGTGGAAGTCGGCGGTGGCGGCGGGGACGCAGCCGATAGGGTGCTGGCGTGAAGGTCGAACGGGCGGTGGCGGCGGACGCGGGCGAGATCCTCACCCTGCAGCGGGCGGCGTACGTGAGCGAGGCTCAGCTCTACGGCGACCCCTACATCCCGCCGCTCGTGGAGTCGCTGGAGCAGGTGCGCAAGGCCGTCGAGACCGGCGTCGTGCTCAAGGCCGTGGACGCCGGCCGGATCGTCGGCGCCGTGCGCGGGCAGCTGGCCGGCACCACGTGCCTGGTCGGGCGGCTCGTGGTCGCGCCCGACCGGCAGGGGCAGGGGCTCGGTACGGCCCTGCTCGCGGCGCTGCACGAGCAGGTGCCGGAGGCGGGGGCGTTCGACCTGTTCACGGGGCATCTGTCGGAGGGCAACCTGCGGCTGTACCGGCGGCTCGGCTACCGCGAGACCCGGCGGGAGCGGATGGACGACCATCTCACCCTGATCCACCTGCGCCGCACCCCGACCTGACCGCTTCCCGGGGCACGCCCGGCCTCCGGCCTGTCCGGCGCCCAAGGTCACGGGCGGGATCGCCATCCCGGGGGCGAAGAGCTCACCTCGTGGCCGCTGCGCGGCCTGTCTCGTCCAGCCAGGACGCCATGACGCCCCCTGGCGGGAAGCCGCAGGCCCGATCGGTGAGCAATCGCAGGCGGGCGCCCGCTCCGGGCAGACGATCAAGGCCCTGGACATCACCGGCGACGGCAAACTCCTGACCGGATGACCCCGGCCCGGCGCTGTCAGCCGTTCAGTGATCTCCGGACGGCGGCGTCCACGAGCTGGCGCACCTCCTGCTCGCTGAAGATGTCGGGCAGGGTGAGCCGTTCGACGATGAGCCAGTTAAGGGCGAGGTAGAGCAATACCACCGAGGTCGAGTCGCCGGGCAGGCCCGAGGCGGCGTGGTAGCCGATGTTGGCGTCGATGTCCTCGCGGATGCGCTTGGTGAGCACGGCGCGCAGCTCAGGACGCCGGGTGGACTCCAGCCGCAGTTCGAGCAGCGCCAGGTACCCGGAGTTGAAGGCGGTGACCCGGTCCACCAGCTCGTGCATGAGCTCGGCGTAGCGGGTCTCGTCCTGCACGCCCTCCTGGCCGCGGGCGAGCGTGGCCGCGTCGGGCAGCAACCGTTCATAGATGCGTCCGCCGGCCTGGGTGAACAGGTCGTCGCGGTTGGCGAAGTAGTTGGACGCCGTGCCCGGCGGCACGGCCGCCTCGGCGTCGACGGCCCGGAACGTCAGCCCGCGCGCTCCTTCCCTGGCCAGCACCTCGATCGCCGCGTCGATCAGCGCCTGCCTCCGCTCGGGGTTCTTCCGCACTTGACACCACTCCAGACGTAGTACTACATTCAAACCACTTCACTCATAGTACTACAGCAGGAGTTGCTCCGGATGCGAAAGCTTGTCTACTACATCGGCGTCTCCCTCGACGGCTACATCGCCGGGCCCGGCGCCGAGTTCGACTTCTACCCCGTGTCCGCCCAGATGGCCGACTGGATCAACGCCCGCTATCCCGAGACGCTGCCCACCCACATCCGCAGCCTGGTCGGCCTTGAGGACGTGCCCAACAAGGTGTTCGACACCCTGGTGATGGGCCGCGGCACCTACGAGCCGGCCCTGCAGGTGCCCACCACCAGCCCCTACTCCCACCTGCGCCAGTACGTCGTCTCCAGCACGCTGACGATCGACGACCCCACGGTCCACGTGGAGACGGGCGACCCGATCGAGCTCGTCCGGCGGCTGAAGGCCGAGGACACCGGCATGGACATCTACCTCTGCGGCGGCGGCAAGCTCGCCGGCTCCCTGCTCCCGGAGATCGACGAGCTCATCCTCAAGAGCTATCCCGTGGTGGCGGGGGCGGGCATCCCCATGTTCTCCGGCGGGTTCAGCCCCACCCTGTTCACCCCCACCAGGCGCGAGTCCTTCGACAACGGCGCCCAGGTCACCTGGCTCACCCGCGCCTGACGCACACCCCCAAGGAGAGAAAATATGCATGTCAAGCTTCCCGCCACGATCACCCAGGCCAGGTCCGAGCAGCAGGCCCGCTCTCCGCACCGGCACGAGCAGCCGGCGCGCGACCTCAAGCCCACGGGCCGGGCCAACCCCTCCCGCCGTCCGACCGCCGCCCCACGCCGTGGCGGGTACTGAGCGGGCTGTCGGGATGACCGGGTACGCCGGGATGGGTAGTCTTTTCCGGTGCTGAAGATTGGGCTCACCGGCGGCATCGGCTCCGGCAAGAGCGAGGTGTCCAGGCGGCTGTCGGCCAGGGGCGCCGTCGTCATCGACGCCGACAAGATCGCGCGAGAGGTGGTCGAGCCCGGCACGGTGGGGCTGTCCCGGGTGGTGGCCGCGTTCGGGGAAGAGGTGCTGCACCCCGACGGCTCGCTGAACCGGGAGCGGCTGGGCTCGGTGGTCTTCGCCGACCCCGACCGGCTGGCCGCGCTCAATGCGATCGTGCATCCGCTGGTGGGGGAGCGGGTGGCCGAGCTGCAGGGCCAGGCGGCCGACGACGCGATCGTGGTCTACGACGTGCCGCTGCTCGTGGAGAACAAGCTGGCCCCCATGTACGACGTGGTGATCGTGGTCGACGCGGCCGACGAGGTGCGCATCCGGCGCCTGGCCGACCACCGCGGCATGCCGGAGGCCGACGCCAAGGCCCGCATCGCCGCCCAGGCGAGCCGGGAGGACCGCCTGGCCGCCGCCGACCTGGTGATCCCCAACGAGGGCTCGCTCGACGACCTGGAGGCCCGGGTCGACGAGGTCTGGCACGAGCTCGTACGCCGGGCCGCCCGCGGCTAGCCACCCCCGCGGTCAGAAGGGCGAGTCGAGCGGCACCTGACTGACCTCCGGCAGGTACGGATCCAGCTCTCCCAGCTCGAACCGCGACATCCCGATGACGTGCCAGAACTGGCCGCCCGGCTCGCCGTGCACCTTGTACCGCCCGTCCGGCGCCAGGGCGGCCCAGCCCTCGGGCAGCCCCAGCAGCGTCGCCCGCCGCCGGCCGCCCTCCCAGAGGATCACCACGCCGTCGTCGCCGGCGCTGGCCAGCAGGTCGGACGTGGGGCTGTAGGCCACCGACCACACCCGGCGCGCGTGCCCGGCGAGGGTGTGCAGCAGCTGCCCGGTCGCGGTCTCCCACACCCGTACGGTCATGTCGTCGCCGCCGGTCGCCAGGTGGCGGCCCGTGGCGTCGAAGGCCAGGCTCCACAGCCGGCCGTCGTGCTGGGTGAGCGTGTGCACCAGGCGCGGCTGCCAGGGCTGGCCGGGCCGCAGCTCCCACACCAGCGCGCGGCCGTCGTTGCCGGCGCTGGCCAGGTAGCGGCCGTCGGGGGAGAAGGCCACGGAGTACACCCGGTCGGTGTGGCCCTCCAGCGTCGCCACCCGGCCGCCGGAGGAGACGTGCCACAGGCGGACGAGCTTGTCGTCGCAGCCGGTGGCCACGTAGTCGCCGAGCGGGCTGAAGGCGATCGAGCGCACCCGCCCCCGGTGGTCGACCAGGTCGACGGCCATGCGGCCGGTCGGCCGGTACCAGATCTTGACGCTGTCGTCGTCGTTGGCGGTGGCCAGCATGTTGCCGTCGGGGCTGAACGCCTCGGCCCACACGTGGTCGGTCTCGGCGTGCAGCTCGCGCTCGTAGTCGCCGGTGGTGGCGTTCCAGAAGTGCACGCCGCCGTCGTTGCTGGAGGTGGCCAGCACCGGGCCGGCGGGCGAGAACAGGGCGGAGATCAGCCGGTCGGCGGTGCCGGTGAACTCCCGCAGCCGCCGCCCGGTGCGCGGCTCCCACACCCGGACGACGCCGTCGTTGCCGCTGGTGGCCAGCATCGAGCCGTCGGCGCTGAAGCGCACCGACGAGATCCGCCGGCCGTGGCCGCGCAGCACCCGCTGGCACTGCCCGGACACCGGGTCCCACAGGCGGACGGTGCCGTCGTTGCTGCTGGTGGCCAGCTGCTGGCCGTCGGGACGGAACGCGAACGGCCAGACCGAGCTGCGATGGCCGGTCAGCTCGACGCGCTTGCCGCCGCCCACGGGCTGCAGCCGGACCGTGCCGCCGGAGTCGCCGCTGGCCAGCGTGCGGCCGTCGGGGCTGAAGGTCACCTGGTAGACGGCCGCCGTGTGGGCGGTGTGCACGCCGAGCGGCTCGCCCGACGCCTGCCACAGGCGGACGCTGCCGGCCGTGTCGCCGCTGGCCAGGATCGAGCCGTCGGGGGAGAACGTCAGGCAGTAGACGCTGCCGGCGTGCCCGGCCAGCTCGTGCCGGGGGGACCAGGTGGCGGTGTCCCAGAGGCGGATCGTGCCCGCCTCGTCGCCGGTGGCCAGCAGGGTGCCGTCGGGGCTGTGCACGGCCCGGTAGACGCTGCCGCGGTGGCCGTCGAGGGTCACGGCCGTCTCCCCGGTGGCCAGGTCCCAGACCCGGACGACGCCCGCGGAGTCGCCGGTCACCAGCTGCGAGCGGCCGAAGGAGGCGGTGTAGACCGGCGCGCGGTGGCCCGGCAGCTCGTGGACCAGCCGGCCGGTCGCGGTCTCCCACACCCGGACCACGCCGTCGCCGCCGCCGGCCGCCACCAGCTCGCCCGAGTCGTTGAGGCGTACCGGCCACACGCCGTCGGGATGGCCGGTGAGCGTGTGCAGGCGCCGGCCGGTGAGGGTGTCCCAGAGCTGGACCGTGCCGTCGCTCGCGCCGGTGGCCAGCAGGTCGCCGGCGAAGGTGACGGCGTATACGCGGCCGCGGTGGCCCTGGAGGGTGCGGACCGGGGAGCCGCCGGCGCACAGCAGCACGCCGCCGTCCTCGTTGCCGATGGCGATGGTCGAGCCGTCGGGGCTGTAGGCGATGGGCTCGGGCAGGCGGGAGGTCTGGAAGTGGTAGCCGTACGGGACGCCGATGCCGGCGGGCGCGAACTCCACCTCCACCGGCTGGCCCGGCACCACCGCCGCGCCCCGCAACGGCGGCAGCGTGCCGGTGACGTTGATCAGGGACGCCCGGTGCCAGCGGGCGCCCTCGACCGTGACGTCGCTCAGGTCGACCTGCGCCAGCCGCGCGCCCGACAGGTCGGCCCCGGTCAGGTCGGCGCCGGTCAGCCTGGCGCCGTCGAGCCGGGCGCCGGCCAGGCTGGCGTCGCGCAGGACCGCTCTGGACAGGTTCGTGCCGGCGAGGGTGGCCTCCGACAGGTCGGCGCCGGTCAGGTCGACCTCCTGCAGGTCGCGCGCCGACAGGTCCTCGCCCTTGAGGTTCGCGCCGCGCAGGTCGGCCTTGGCCGGGGTGCGCAGCCTGGCCGCGATCTTGACCGCGTTCGCCCTGGCCACGTCGTCGGGGGGCGGGTCGGCCACCCAGGCGCGCAACGCCCGTACGTCGGCCAGGTCGCACAGGAACTCGACGGTCAGCGCCGACAGCGGCCTGCGGGTCAGCGGGAGGGGGTTGTCGAGGTTCGCGGCGATGTGGCGGGCGATGAGCCATTCCATCACCGAGGCGTGGATGAACCCGAACATGCCCTCCTCGGTGCGTACGAGCAGGCTGCCCGAGCCCATCGCGTGCGCGGCGTGCGCGGGCGAGAGCTGGCCCGAGGCCAGGTCGCTCAGCGTCTCGCCGATCTCGGTCAGCTCGTCGACGCCGAGCAGCGTCTCGCCGCTGTCCCACAGGCGCAGCGCCAGCGCGGTCACCACCCGCCACAGCTCGCCGATCGACAACGCGCCGGGCGAGCCGGGGACGCGGGCCCGCCGCTCCTCGAAGGCCAGCCAGGTGCTGAGGATCTCCTCGTACAGCAGGGCCGGGCTGAGGGTGTGCTGGGCGCCGGCGACCGTGCGCAGACGGTCGGCGTCGAGGTCGGCGATGAAGCTGAGCATGCGCGGGTTCTGGGCCAGGGCCAGCAGGTCCTTGATCTCGCCCATGAGCGACATGCGGGCGCCGGCCTCGTCGCCGTCGTCGAACCGGTTGGCCAGGTAGGAGCGGATCTGGTCGTGCGTGAAGTCCTCCACGCTGAGCACCCGCCGCTGCGGCAGCACGCCCACCATCTCGCCGAGCGAGGTCAGCACCTGGCTGTGCGACTTGAAGTGCTGCGTACGGCTGGCCACCACGATCTTGGCCTTGTCCTCGGCCGCGGCGAGCAGGGTGGCCAGGTGGTCGGCCGCCCGGTCGTAGGTCAGCCGGGTGACCAGCTCGTCGAACCCGTCGAACAGCAGCACGATGCGCCCCTGCCGGAGCAGGTAGCGGAACGCCTTGAGGTCGATGAACTCCTCGCCGTGCCCGGCCAGGTGCGCGGCGACCAGGGCGTCGACCGAATGGGCCTTGTCCAGGGCGCGCAGCTCGATGAAGATCGGCGTCAGGTGCGGCAGCTCGGCCGGGATGCGCCTGGCCAGCTCGCGCAGCGCGAACGTCTTGCCGTGGCCGAAGTCGCCGAGCAGCAGCAGGAACCGGCCGTGGTCGGCGGCCAGCAGCCGCATCAGCTCGTCGGTGAGCCCCTGCCTGATCTGGCTGCCCGGCCGGTCGAGCTCGCGGTAGCGCTGGGGGACGTAGAGGCCCGGCGGGTAGCGGCGGTCGCCGGTGAGCCTCGCGGTCTGCTCGGCGACGTACCCCGACAGGTCGAGCAGGCCCTGGAACTCCAGGAAGCTGCGCACCCGCACGCCCTTGCGCATCAGGTCGTCGCGGAGCGCGCGGGAGGCCGGCGGGCCCTGGTAGATCAGCTCGGCGGCCAGGTCGGCGGCGTGGGCGCGGCGGGCGAACCCGGTCGCGGCGGCCTCGGTCAGCTCGCCGACGTGCGCGCCGATCATGAGCTGCCGGACGAAGCCGTCCTCGGGATGGGTGACCACCAGATGGTCGGGGAAGCGCCGGATCTTGGCCCGCTCGTGCCGGGCCTCGCAGACCTCGGTGATGCGGTCGAGCAGCAGCTCGACGGGGCTGGGCTCGCGCTCCTCGGGCTGGGCGGCGGGCGGCGGGGTGCCGGGGGTCTCGCCGGTGAACGTGGCCCGCACCGCCCGCCAGGCGTGCCGGGCGCGGGCGGGTTTGCCGGTGTCGGGCGTCCAGGTGCGCATGCCGTCGGGGGAGATCTCGATCACCTGGTGGCGGCCGGAGCGCGGGGCCGCGACGGCGGCGAAGCCCGGCCGTGGCTCGGCGGCCGGGACGCCCGCGCCGGACCCGTGGAAGAGCAGGTTGAGCCGGTGGGTGAGCAGCCGGTCGAACGTGGGCGCGTCCCGCAGCGCGGCGGGCGGATGGCCGATCGCGCCCAGCCGCAGCCAGGCGCTCTCCTCGTAGGGGCGCAGCCGCTCGGCGAACCACGCGGCCTGCGCCTCGCCCACCAGCGCGTACGCGTCGCGCTCCAGGTGGCTCATCGCCATCGTCGAGTTGAGCCCCGCCACGACCACCCTCAGGTCGGGCACCTCGAACAACGTCCAGGGCTGGCCGCCGTCGAACACCCGGTCGTCGAGCCCCTGGTAGACCTCGCGGAACAAGCCGGCGAAATGCCGCCACTTGGGCCAGTAGGGCGGCTGCGGGCTCACGTCGTCGGCCTCGCACGTCATGAAGTACGCGCTGGCCGCGGCCTTGGTGACGTCGCGCGGGCCGGGCAGCAGCACCAGCCGGTGGGGCTCCAGCCCGATCAGCAGCCGCAGGTCGGTGACGAACTGCGTGGCCTGCGCGAACTGCCCGAGACTCCCCGACTCGGTCAGGTCGCCGCTGACCACCATGAGGTCGGGACGCGGCATGCCCCGGTCGTACATGGCCGTCAGGTCGGCCCAGATGCGGGCCTGCATGTCCTCCGGCGTGAACGGCTCGCCGGGATCGGGCAGCGCCCGCCCGAACCGCGGCCCGCCGATGTGCAGGACGTTGACCGACTCGCGCCCGCGGTCGTCGCCGCCCGAGGGCGGGAACTTGGGGGCCGTCACCGGGGTGCGGCGGGCCCTGGCCAGATCGGTCGTCGGCGGCAGCGTCGGGACGGCCGGGGGCGGGACGACCCGGCCCGAGGGGAAGGCGGGGGCGGCCGCCGGCTTGGCCCGCCCGGCCAGCGCCTCGCCGACCCGGCCCAGCAGCAGCGCTCTGGCCTGCCCGGAGTCGGTGACGCCGAGCAGGTCGACCCAGGTGATCGTGGACAGCAGGCCCTCCAGGTGCACGTCCTCCAGCCGGATCGTGACGAGCTTGTTGGAGGGGTTGTCGGGGTCGGCGCGCATGGCCGCCTGCCATTCCATGCGCCCGTAGCGCGAGGTGAGGTAGTTGCGCGAGAGCACGGCCACGACGAGCTGCGCCTCGCTGACCCCGCGGTCCATGAAGTCGATGAAGTTGGTGCCGGGCACGAAGTCCCAGGCTTGGATCATGGTCCGGTAGCCGGCCGCCTCCAGCTCCCAGGCGATCCAGGTCGCCCAGGCGGTGTCGGCCGGGGAGTAGCTGACGAAGATCTCGGTCGGCCTGCCGTCACGTGCCATCTGCTCAGTATCCACCGTGGAATCGGTGATTTGGAGTCAGTGTGCGATCATCGTCGAGTGTGGCGGCGTCTGGCTGTGCTCGATCTGATCCGGATCGGGCTGCTTGCTCTCGGTCTGGTCTTCGTGGCGACCGGTCTGCTGCCGTGGCGCGACGCCGTCGAGAGCCTGGAGACGATCGGGCCGCTGCTGATCTTCCTGGTGGCCATCATCGTGCTGGCCGAGCTGACCAAGGAAGCGCAGGTCTTCGACGCCATCGCGGCCAGGATGGCGGTGCTCGGCCGCGGTAACTACACCGCACTTTTCTTTCTTTGTACGGCTTTCGCGTCTTTTGTCACGATATTTCTGAACCTTGACACCACGGCCGTCCTGCTCACCCCCGTCATGCTCGCCCTGGCGCCACGGGCCCGCATCGCCGCCCTGCCGCTGGCGATGACCACCATCTGGCTGGCCAACACCGCCAGCCTGCTGCTGCCGGTCTCCAACCTGACCAACCTGCTCGGCATGGAGAAGCTCGGCCTCGACGCCCAGGGTTTCGCCGCCCGCATGTGGGCCCCGCAGATCGCCTCGATCGCGGTGACGATGGTGTTCCTGTGGGTGTTCTTCTGGCGCCGCGGCGAGCGCCGCGACCTGCGCTACACGCCGCCGGTGCTGGAGCCGGTGGCCGACCGCGTGCTGTTCGGCGCGGCCTCGGCGGGCTGCCTGCTGTTCATCGTCCTGCTGCTGCTCAAGGCGCACGTCGCCGTCGCCGCCACCGCCGCGGCGGTGCTGGTGGTGGCCGCCTTCCTGGTGCGCGACCGGGCCCGGCTGACCTGGAGCCTGATCCCCTGGCAGCTCGTCGTCTTCGTGACGGGGCTGTTCCTGGTGGTGCCCACGCTCAGCGCCCACGGGCTCGACGCGCTGATGACATGGATGATCGGCACGGAGGGCGACCCGTACCGGACGGCCGCGGTGGGCGCGGGCCTGTCCAACGCGATCAACAACCTGCCCGCCTACAAGGCCGTCGAGGCGGTGATCACGGCCGCCGACCAGGACCGCCTGCTGGCCCTGCTCGTTGGCACGAACGTGGGCACGGTGATCACCCCGTGGGCCTCGCTGGCCACGCTCCTGTGGTTCGAGTCGTGCCGCCGCCACGGCGTCGCGGTGCCGCTGCGTCGTTTCCTGCTGACCGGCGCCGGCCTGGCCGTCACCGGGCTGCTGGCCACCGTCTGGGCCCTGGTCACGTTCGGCTGAGCGCCGGGCGTCTCAGCCGGGCAGCAGCGACAGCAGGCCGGGAAGGGCGCGCGGGTGGGCGGCCACGAAGCTGCGGTCGTCGGCCGTGCCGTCGATGCTCTCCTCGAACGGGCCGCCGTCGAGCGCCCTGATCTCGATCCCGGCCTCCTGGGCCAGCAGCGCGCCGGCCGGCAGGTCGACCGCCTCGGCGCGGTAGCCGACGATGCCGTCGATGTCGCCGCGGGCCAGCATCGCCCACGACAGCAGCGGCGCCCACAGTTGCAGCACCCGCCGCGCGCCCACCTCCAGCGCCGTCTTCAGCGCCAGCACGGTGGCGTCGCCCCGGCTCACGCCGTACCCCTGGGTCCAGGCCAGCAGCAGGCCGTGCGGGCTGGCCGTGTACGGCGGCGCCAGCCGCGTCCCCGTGGACGCCACGGCCCCGCGCCCCCGGATCGCCGACCAGGTCTGGGACGTCACCGGATCGTGCACCACGCCCAGCACCGGCCGCCCGGCCCGGCACAACGCCACCCCCACCACGTACGTGGGCAGCCCGATGGCCACGTTGTTGGTGCCGTCGAGCGGGTCGACCAGCCACGTCCACTCGCCGCCCGCCGCGCCGATCAGCCCCGACTCCTCGGCCACGATCGTGTGCGAGGGGAAGGCCGTCAGGATGCGCTCGACCAGCAGCTTCTCCGAGGCCAGGTCGAGATCGGTGACGACGTCGCCGGCGTCGCCCTTGGCCCGGATGCCGACGGCCCCGCGCGTGCCCGCGGCGAGCAGCGCCCCGGCGGCCTGGGCGGCCTCGACGGCCACAGAGCGAGCGTGATCCAGGTCCATCGGGCACCCCTCAGGTCAGGTGGGCGGTGATCAGCCGGACGGCCAGCGCCGTCTCCGCGGCGCTCAGCGGTTCCCGGGGAACGTGGTGGCCGCCCGCTTCGAGCGGG
This sequence comes from Nonomuraea sp. NPDC049637, assembly GCF_040675235.1. Classification (NCBI taxonomy): domain Bacteria; kingdom Bacillati; phylum Actinomycetota; class Actinomycetes; order Streptosporangiales; family Streptosporangiaceae; genus Nonomuraea; species Nonomuraea sp. NPDC049637. Next base: position 96,015 of record NZ_JBFAOM010000025.1, on the reverse strand, counting down.
CCGAGCGACAGGTCGCGGCTGCCGGGCCGGCCGCGACCGAGCGCGATCGTGGCCGCCTCGCCGCCCTCCGGGACGACGCTGCTGTGGAAGCGGTCGGCCGACAGGGTGTAGGTGTCGCCGGGGCCGAACAGCTCCACCAGCCCGGTCGCGTGCCGCACGGTGCGGCGGGTGGGCGAGATGCGGTCGCCGTCGGCGCCGCTGACCACCTCGAACACCCGGTGCGTGGCGTCGGACCCCGCGTCGGTGACCACCGCGTGCACGTTGCGCACCTGGCCGTAGAGCACGTGGCTGACCAGGTCCCAGCTGTGGCAGTGGATCTGCGAGGTGGTGCTCTCGGCGTGCTGGAGCGAGTCGGACCACAGGTGGAGGCATACCCCCTCGCCGCCCTCACGCTCCAGCGGCAGGCAGACGAAGCCGAGCGGATGGCGTACGGCCCTCGGGCGCGCGGTTTCCCTCAGCACGCCGAGCGCCCACGACCTGGCCTGTCCGTCGCGGACCCGCTGGAAGACCGACCGATAGCTCATGAGTCGCACTCACGTTCCGTCTCGTCGGAGGGCCGCAGGACGCGCCTCGCCGTAGGGATCGACGGCGCGCAGGGCCTTGCGCGCGATGTCCACGACGTCGCGGCCGTCGTAGGCCTTGGGAAGAGGCACCCCGATGCGACCGAACAGGTCCTGGACCTCCTCGATCGTGGGCTCGTCGCCGAGCGGCGCCTTCTTGTACATGTCCATCGGCACCCGCCGCGCCTGCTCGAAGCTGAGCCGCAGCTCGGTGTCGCAGTTCTCGTAGTAGAACGTGCCGGCCAGCGCGGTCATGGCGCGGTTGGGGTCCTCCACCGTCATGATCAGGCGAGTGGCCGACAGGTCCCAGCGGAACGTCGTCATCGACGACGACAGGCCGACCTCGATGTCGAGCAGGCCGTAACGCTGGCGGTACCAGAAGGCGGCCAGGATCGTCGCGTACGACTCCTTCCTGACCCGGTCGGTCGTCCACGTCTCGCCGGTCGCGTCGGGGGAGTCCGACAGGGAGCGCCGGTAATGGGCGTACGTCTCGCACACCTCGACGTTGGACGGGTCGATCACCTCGACCCGCACCACGAGGTGCCGTTTCTCCCGGCGGGCGGCGGCCACGCACTCGGGCAGGGTGACCGCGCGCAGGTAGGTGCCGGTGCCGCCCTTGAAGCTCCACCGGGTGGTGTCCTTGCGCGCCTCGGCGTGCATCTGGGCGATCTCCTGCTTGCTGCCCAGCACCCTGACGAGCTGCAGCGCGTCGAGGGCCTTGCGGGTGCCGTGGACGAGCGTCTCGATCTCCTCCAGCCGCGACAGCCGGACGGGGAGCTGGGCCAGCGCGCCGGAGGTGATGGTCTCCTCGACCGGGGCCTGACGGGCGCGGTCGCGCAGCAGGGCGGTGGCCACCAGCGCCATGATCACCAGCGTCGCGGCGTTGACGAGCTGCGTCTGCACATCGGTCGGCACCACCTCGTCGGGCATGATGCCGAGCACGCCGATCACGACCGCCAGTAACAGCGCGATGGCGCCGTCGGCGTTCTGGGCCGCCCATGGGGCGACCCGCTTCAGCGCCGCCGTGAACCGTGCCATCGTTCGCCCGCCCGTCCGACGATCAGTCAATCCCTAGGTCATCGTAACGACCGGCGGCATGCGACTTCCAGCGCACGGGAAGGAGGTATCTCCTACCCGGGAATGACATGACATCTCCCCCTGGCAGCTCAGGACCGGGACCTGACCAGGCTCGATACTGGAAGCGCACGGGGGTGGGGATGAAGGGGATCAGGATGTTCGCGGCGGCCGCGCTGGCGCTGGTGCTGGTGGCCGTGCTGGCGTGCCCGGCCCCGCCCGCGGCGGCGTGGGCGGAGGTCCACCGGCCGTCGCTGGCGGAACGGTTCCTGCAGGTCGTGGCCCATCCGGACGACGACCTGCTGTTCATGAGCCCCGACCTGTACGGCGCCGTCCAGTGGCACCGCCCCACGGTGACCGTCTACCTGACCGCAGGCGAGGGCCAGGCCGGCTGGGACGACGACCGCGACCCCGTCGTCTACGCCCGCGACCGCGCGCAGGGCCTGCGGGCCGCGTACGCCTTCCTGGCCGGCACGCCCGACGTCTGGCGGGTCACGACGATCACGGCGGGCGGCTTCCCCGTCCGGCTGGAGGAGCTGGCCGGCACGCCGGCGGTCAGGCTCGCCTTCGTCGGGCTGCCCGACGGCGGCGACCCGCGCGCCGACGGCGGCCGCGACGCGCTGACCAGGCTGTGGCAGGACCGCTCCTGCGTGCGCCCGTTCGGCGCCGGCCCCGAGCCGCGCTGCGTCGGCCGGCAGGACGTGGTCGGCGTGCTGCGCGCGCTCTACGCCCGCTTCCGGCCGACGGTGCTGCGCACGCTCGACCCCGAGCCGCCCGCCCGCCGGGGGTTGTGCGACCACCCCGACCACGTGGCCTCGGCCCGCTTCGCGCTGGCCGCGGCGAGCGGGCTGGGCCTGCGGACGGTCTCCTACCGCGGCTACCCGATGACCGGCTGGGCCCCCAACGTCGCGGGGCCGCTGCGCGAGCTCAAGCGCAAGGTCTTCGGCGTCTACCTGGGCCACGACTACCGCGTCGGGCACACCTGGCGCTACCGGGCCTGGACCGAGCGCATGTACCGGGTCCCCTGAGCCGGGACGCCGCCCGGCCCCGGGGAGCGCCCGGCTAGAACCAGCCGCGGCGGCGGGCCATCTGCTCCAGGCCGTGCTGCAACGCCTGGTCGGCCGCGCCGGGGTGGTCGTCGTAGCGCACGGTGAAGCGGTTGTAGGTGTCGTGGCTGGAGGTCAGGAAGCCGCCGCGCTTGTCGGCCTCCAGGATGACGTCCATCTGCCGCGGCCCGGCGATGAACGTCAGCTCCAGCTCGTTGAAGTGCCGCCGCCACTGGCCGCCCGCGTAGTACTCGATCTCCTGGAAGAACGGCATCGTCGAGCCGTACAGCGTGCCGCGCTCCAGGTCGGCCTTCTTGAAGCCGAAGCCCAGCCGGTCGAGGGCGGCGATGACGTGCTCCTGGGCCGGCAGCGGGCTGACGAACAGCGGGTCGAGGTCGCCCTTGTCGATCGCGCCCGCCAGCGCCAGCTCCGTCTGGACGCCGAGCCGCATGCCGTGCAGCGGGTGGCCGCCGATCGCGCTGATCGGCGTCTCCCACGGCACCATGATCTCGAACGGCTGCTGGTGCTGGGCGCCCGAGGCGAGCTGGAACGTCCCGGCCACCTGCTGGCGCAGGAAGCTGTAGGTCGTCTTGTACTCGTTGTCGCCGCTCTCGACCTCCACCACTGCGGTCAGGTCGAGGTAGATGCCCTCGACCTTGTAGTCGGAGCCGCCGCCGCGGAAGTGCACGACGCCGCGCAGCGGCTCACCGGGACGCACGGTCCTGTCGGTCAGCACCGTGTCGACCTCGACGCCCGCGCCGAAGGCGGCCATCAACTTGCGGAACACCATGGGGTCTCTCCTATGCGGTGGGGGTCTGGCCGTTGGCGGCGGGGTGTCCCGTGCCCGAGATGCGGGGGAGCAGCTGGGCCAGGACGAGGGTGGACAGCGCCGAGTCGGCCTGGCCCTGCTGGGTCCGTACGACCAGCGGCTGGGGGGCGTTCTCGGCGAGCTTGGCGCCCACGTCCAGGCGCCGGCGGGCCAGCTCGTACTGCAGCACGGCCCGGTTGTCGCGGTAGGACTCGGCCAGCCTGCGCAGGGCCTTGGCCTCGTTCTCGGCGGCGGTCAGCTCGGCCCTGCCGCGCGCCTCGATCTCCCACGTCACGCGCTGGGCCTCGGTCTCCTGCTCCTCCAGCATGCGCGCCACGTTCTTGCGCGCGGTGTTGTGGGCGGCCTTGACCTCGACCACGCGGGCGTCGCGAGTCTTCTTGGAGCGCTCGATCTCCATGAGCAGCGTGTCGATGCGGCGCTTGCGGGTCAGCTCCCACTCGCGCTCGTAGGCCGACAGCTCCTTGGCGACCTTCTCCCGGGTGGCCAGGTGCTGCTGGTACTGGTCGGGGAGCTGGACGTCGGGGATGTTGGCGCCGGTGACGCGCACGCCGTACCGGCCGAGCTGGCGGTTGAGCGCCTCCTGCATGTCGCCGACGTCGGAGCCGCGCAGGTCGTAGGCGCGCTCGGTGTTGACCCGCCGGCTGCGCTGCCTGATCGCGTCCTGCACGGCGCTGGAGAGCACGAGGTCGAAGTTGCCCGCGCCGATCGTCCGGACGAACGCCACCGGGTCCACGATGCGGAACTTCAGGAAGAACTCGATCGACTTCAGCGGCACGTTCTCGGCCGTCGGGCAGGCCACGATCGGCGCCGAGTAGGGGATCTCGGTGGAGGTGTCCACGACCGCGTCCACCCGGTCCCACGGCAGCCACAGGTAGTGGCGGCCCGGCGGGAGCGTGCCGGTGATCGCCCCCCAGCGGCTGCGCACGCCGGTGGTGCCCTCCTCGATCTCGATGATCGCCTTGCGCCACATCGTGACCAGCGCCACGACCAGGAAGAACAGCGCGGCCAGCGCGGCGGGCACGGTGAGGTCGGTGAGCGCGGCCATCCCGGCGAAGTACAGGGCCAGCAGGACGAGCGCCATCCAGGCGAAGCCGCGCCGGTCCTTGGGGATCACCACCGGCACGAGCTGGCCCTGCTCGCCGCCGCGCAGCAGCTGGCGGATGTCGGACCAGGAGGCCAGCGACTCCTTGATCTTCGAGAACTCGCGGGTCATCGGACCTCACCCTCGCTCAGGTGGCCGGGCAGCAGGCGCTCGACCGTGCGTTCCAGGTCGTTGTCGGGCTCGGGCGTGGCCTGCGGCTCGCTGACGTCGGCGGCGGCCTTCTTCAGCAAGGGCCGCGATCTCGTCCTCGCGGCCGCTGACGCGGGCGGCGATCTCGTCGAGCCGGCCGCGGATGGCGGCCATGTCCTCGGCGGAGAACAGCGTCGCGCCCTTGCCGCCCACGAGCTGCTGGGCCAGGGCCAGGAAGTCGATGTCGGTCTGCTCGCCCACCTGAACCACCTGCGGCAGCCGGGTGGCCACCGACTCCAGCTTGGTCAGCAGGTCCTGCTGGAAGCGGTAGTCGAGGATCTCGGGGGCCTCGGCGGCCGACAGCGCCCGGATGTCCAGGGCCTGGGCCTCCAGGAGCGCGGCGTTGGCGTTGGCCGTGGACTCGGCCTCGACCAGGCGCTGCCTGGCCTGCGCGGTGGCCTGGTGGCTGGCGCGTTCGAGCGCGGTGTCCATGCGGGCCTGGTAGCCGGCGATCTCGGCCTGGATGGCGCTCAGCGTCTCCTGCAGCCCCGCCAGCTCCTTGACCAGGTCGCCCTCGTTCTGCTCCTTGCGGAGCTGGAGCTCGTACTCGTAGGTGTAGGCCTCCTTGGCCACCCGGACCATCTCGGGGGCGGCCAGGTCCATGCGGTACTCCTGGCTGGACGGCTCGGCGTGGGTGATGTTCACGTCGGTGAGCCGTACGGCGGGCAGGAACTGCTGGTTCAGGTTCTCCAGCATGCCGAGGGTGCTCTCGCCCACCAGGTCGTAGATGTCCTCGGCCCGCTGGGCGTAGATCAGCGAGCGGGTGACCTCGCTGATGGCGTTCTGCAGCTTGGACTGGAAGCCGCTGACCGAGCCGAGCACGAAGATGAACTCGGCCGGGTTCTCGATCCTGAACTGCAGGAACAGGTCGACGCTGGCCTTGACGCCCTGCTGGGTCGGCGCCTCCCTGATGGGGGCGTTGAACGGGTACTCGCGCGTGGTGTTGACGATGTAGCTGACCCGCTTCCACGGGTTGAACAGCGTCACCCGGCCCGGGTCGGCGATGTGCACCAGCTTGCCGAACTTGGTGATCAGCGCCTTGCAGCCCTCGGGGACCATCACCACGCTCCTGCGCCACCACAGGAACGCGGCGGCCAGCACCAGCGTCACCCAGTAGTGCGGGCCGAAGAAGATGTCCGACCCCGGCACGATGCCGCCGAGCGCGCCGATCAGGCCCAGGACGACGAGAACGGTCAGCGGGATGACCACCTTGGCCGTGCTGCCCTTGGGGATCACCACCGGCGAGATGACGTGCATGCCGTTCTCGGCGAAGCTGCGGTTGACGATCTCGCCGGCCTCGTTCAGCGAGGCGGACCTGGCCTCGATCAGCGTGCCGACGGAGGCGCCGCCGTCGCGGGCGGCGGCGAAGTCGTGCGGGTTGAGCGCGAAGCCGGGCGCCTGGCCGGTGAGCTGGCCGGCCTGGTCGGCGACCTGTCCGATCGCCTGGCTCATCGCCTGCCGTATGTCACCTCCGCCGGCGACCGCTTGGGCTATGCCCTGACCTGCCTGGATCAGTGCCTCTCGGGGTCGTGACATCGAACCTTCCTTTTCCGCTACAGGCGAATCTGACCGTATCGGGTATGACTTGCTGTTCGCTTGCAATGTGTCGTCATATGACTGTTACGTCCCATAGCAGGTGTGTTATGGATGGAGCAGGTCTGCTACCTGGAGGGTTGATGAGCGAGACCGTCCACAACCGCATCGCGCTGCTGCGCGCCGAGCGGGGGGTGAGCCGCAGGCAGCTCGCGCAGGCGCTGGGGGTGCACTACCAGACCGTGGGATACCTGGAGCGGGGCGAATACAGCCCGAGTCTTCACCTGGCGTTGCGCATGGCCGGATATTTCGGGGTGCCGGTCGAGGTGGTGTTCTCCACCACGCCGTTCCCCCGGATCGGGCAGCCCACGGCCTGACGGTTTCTGTCGGTGGCGCCGCCTACAGTGGCAGCATGCGTCCGGTCACAGATTTGCAGCGGAAGGTGGCGCCTTTCGAGGTCGTCACCGAGATGACTCCATCCGGCGACCAGCCGACGGCCATCGCCGAGCTGGAGCGCCGCGTCCGGGCCGGGGAGAAGGACAGCGTCCTGCTCGGCGCCACCGGCACCGGCAAGACGGCCACGATCGCCTGGCTGATCGAGCGCCTGCAGCGGCCCGCGCTGGTCATGCAGCCCAACAAGACGCTCGCCGCCCAGTTCGCCAACGAGCTGCGCGAGATGCTGCCCAACAACGCGGTCGAATATTTCGTCTCGTACTACGACTACTACCAGCCCGAGGCGTACGTGCCGCAGAGCGACACGTACATCGAGAAGGACTCCTCGATCAACGACGAGGTCGAGCGGCTGCGCCACTCGGCCACCAACTCGCTGCTCACCCGCCGCGACACCATCGTGGTCGCCTCCGTCTCGTGCATCTACGGCCTGGGCACCCCGCAGGAATACGTCGACCGCATGGCCAGGCTCCGCGTCGGCATGGAGGTCGACCGCGACCAGCTGCTGCGCCGCCTGGTCGACATGCAGTACACGCGCAACGACCTGGCCTTCACCCGGGGCACCTTCCGGGTGCGCGGCGACACGATCGAGATCATCCCGAAGTACGAAGAGCTGGCCGTGCGCATCGAGATGTTCGGCGACGAGATCGAGAAGCTCGCCACCATGCACCCGCTGACCGGCGAGGTCATCACCGAGGACGAAGAGCTCTACATCTTCCCCGCCTCCCACTACATCGCCGGCGAGGAGCGCATGGCGGCGGCCGTGGCCGGCATCGAGGCCGAGCTGGCCGCCCGCCTGTCGGAGCTGGAGCGGCAGGGCAAGCTGCTGGAGGCCCAGCGGCTGCGCATGCGCACCACCTACGACATCGAGATGATGCGCCAGATCGGCACCTGCTCCGGCATCGAGAACTACTCCCGCCACCTCGACGGCCGCGCCGCCGGCACCGCGCCCAACACGCTGCTCGACTACTTCCCCGAAGACTTCCTGCTGGTCCTCGACGAGTCCCACCAGACCGTGCCGCAGATCGGCGCGATGTACGAGGGCGACGCCTCGCGCAAGCGCACGCTGGTCGACCACGGGTTCCGGCTGCCGTCCGCGCTGGACAACCGGCCGCTGAAGTGGGAGGAGTTCCTGGAGCGCATCGGGCAGTCGGTCTACCTGTCGGCCACGCCCGGGCCGTACGAGCTGGGGCGGGTCAAGGGCGACGTCGTCGAGCAGGTCATCCGCCCCACCGGCCTGGTCGACCCCGAGATCGTCGTCAAGCCCACCAAGGGGCAGATCGACGACCTGGTCCACGAGATCCGCGAGCGCGCCGAGCGTGACGAGCGCGTCCTGGTCACCACGCTCACCAAGAAGATGTCCGAAGACTTGACCGACTATCTTCTGGAGCTCGGCATCCGGGTGCGCTACCTGCACAGCGAGGTCGACACGCTGCGCCGCATCGAGCTGCTGCGCGAGCTGCGCACCGGCGAGTTCGACGTGCTGGTCGGCATCAACCTGCTGCGCGAGGGCCTCGACCTGCCCGAGGTGTCGCTGGTGGCCATCCTCGACGCCGACAAGGAGGGTTTCCTGCGCTCGGAGACCTCCCTGATCCAGACCATCGGCCGCGCCGCCCGAAACGTGTCCGGCCAGGTCCACATGTACGCCGACAAGATCACGCCGTCGATGGAGCGGGCCATCGACGAGACCAACCGGCGCCGTGCCAAGCAGATGGCCTACAACGAGGCCAACGGCATCGACCCGCAGCCGCTGCGCAAGAAGATCGCCGACATCCTCGACTCCCTCCAGCGCGAGGACGCCGACACCGACAAGCTGCTCGGCGGCGGCCGCCAGCAGTCGCGCGGCAAGGCCCCGGTGCCCGGCTTCGCCGCCCGCCAGGCGGGCCAGCACGCCAAGGCCATCGCGGGCGAGATGCCGCGGGCGCAGATGGAGTCGCTGATCGAGTCGCTGACCGAGCAGATGCACCAGTCGGCCGCCGACCTTCAGTTCGAGGTGGCCGCGCGGCTGCGCGACGAGATCAAGGAGCTCAAGCGCGAGCTGCGCGACATGCGGGAGGCAGGCGTCAAGTAGGGGCCGGCGGCAGGCGCGAAGCAGGCGGCCCGTAGGGCCTGGCGGGCCGGTGGCGTGCGCCCGGGTGGCGCGTTCCGCGGGTCCCGGGCTTGGCCCGGGGGTCTGACCTGCGGGAATGAAGGCCGGATCCTGGGGCAGCGGTCCAGGTATGAACAAGTCGATCATCGGGGCTCTGGTCGGTGCGGCGCTGCTCGCAGCCGGCTGCGGCGCCGTACGGGAAGTCGGCCAGTTCGCCGTCGAGCCGACGCCGGGCCCCACCATGGGAAGCCCGTCTCCGTCGATGGAAAGCCCGCCAGAAACGGGGACCATGTCCCCCTCGCCGGGCGCCACGTCCATGAAGCCAGGAGCCGGAGAGCTCAAGGACGCCGCCAAGGTCGCGATGGCCGCGGTGCCCGGATCCAAGGTCGTCTCCGTCGAGAGCGAGGAGAACGGCATGGTCTGGGAGGTCAAGGTCGTCGGCTCCGACGGCACCGAACACCAGGTCGACGTGCAGTCCGGCAAGGTCGTCAAGGGGCCGACGGCCGAGCAGATGGACGAGCAGGAGAAGGCCAAGATGCAGACCCGCATCAACGAGGCCAAGCTCGACTACGCCCAGGCCGCCGACAAGGTCGCCGCGGACGTACCGGAGGGACGCGTCACCGAGCTGAAGCTCGACACCGAGAACGGCAAGACCGTCTGGAAGTCGGACGTGATGACCCCGGACGGGACCAAGCACGAGGTGATGGTCGACGCCGCCACCGGTGAGGTCACCAAGAAGAACGAAACCAGCTGACCCAACGGGGGAGCAGGCCACCTCCGGCCATCGGCGGAGGTGGCCGTCCCGCGGCGTCGCCGGGATGTTGCACGGCTCTGGACGCCTTCCCAGCGGGCAAGTGCTCTACGGGTTGTAGAGTAAAGTCTTGATCGCGTTTTCGGCCGCCACCCGCGGCGGTTCGCCGAGCAGCAGAGAGACCTCATCCCCCATGACCACTCCTTTCCAGTGGCTCGCCACCCGGGTCGCCTTCGAACGAGCCGCCCTGCGACGGGCCGCGGGCGCGGCGCTGGCCACCAGCCTGATGGTCATCGTGACCGGCGGGGTCGTCCGGCTGACCGGGTCCGGGCTGGGCTGTGACGGGTGGCCGCGCTGCTCGGAGGCCGGTTTCGCGGCCACGCCCGAGCTCGGCGTGCACGGCGCGATCGAGTTCACCAACCGGGTGTTGTCCGGGGTCGTGTGCGTCGCCGTCGGCTGGCTCATCGTCGTCGCCCGGCTGCAGCGCCGTCCGGTGCCCGAGCTGACCCGGTGGGGGTGGGTGCAGTTCTGGATCGTCGTGCTGAACGCGGTCGTCGGCGGCCTCACCGTGTGGGCGCGGCTGAGCCCGTACCTCGTCGCCGCGCACTTCCTGGCCGCCGTGCTGTTCCTGACCGCCACCACGGTCGTCTGGCACAAGGCCCGCCTGCTCGACCGGCCCGCGCGGCCGCTCTCGGCGCCGGTGGGCCGGCTTCCGGCCGCGCTGGTCGCGTCCGTGGCGCTGCTGGTCGCGGCGGGCACGATCGTCACCGGCGCCGGGCCGCACGCGGGTGACTCCTCCGACGTGCCGCGCATGCCGTTCAACTGGACGGCGATGGTGTGGCTGCACGGGGTCGCCGCCGCGCTCAGCCTCGGCCTGGGCGTCGCCCTGTGGCTCAGGACCCGGCGGGAGCCAGGCTCGGCGGCCCACCTGCGCACCACGCTGTTCCTCGCCGTGCTGCTCGCCCAGGGGCTCGTCGGCCTGACGCAGATCGTGACGGACCTGCCGGAGGTCGTCGTGCTCGCCCACCTGCTCGGCTCGGCGATGGTGTGGGTGGGCGCGGTACGCGTCCTCCTCGACAGCCGGCTCCCGGCAGTGGCGGGGGAGGCACGGCCCCTGCCCGCCCCCGCCCGTACGTAGCCGGTCCGCGCGGACGGGCCCCGGAGTAGGTCCGGGGCCGCGCGCGTTCCGCGCCGGTCACGTCCGGCCGGACTCCTTGCGGAGCAGGTCGGCCAGCGCGTCGGGGTCCGCGGCGGTCACGCCCTTGGCGGCGAACCAGGTGGCCACGTTGCGGGCGTCCCGGTCCAGGTAGGACGGGCCCGCGGGGTGGGCGATCACGTCGACGATCTGCGGCAGGTCGATGATCACCAGCCGCCCCTCGTGCACCAGCAGGTTGTACGGCGACAGGTCCCCGTGCGCCAGCCCTTCCGCGGCCAGCGTCACCATGGCCGCCACGAGCTGCTCCCACAGGTCGTCGAGGCCGTCGGAGACCTGGGCCAGCCGCGGGGCGGCATAGCCGTCGGGGGTGCCGACGAACTCCTCCAGGATCTCCGTCCCGACGATCTGCACCGGGTACGGCACCGGCACCCCCAGCTCCCGGAGCCGGCAGAGCGCCGTGAACTCGGCCACCGCCCACTGCGCGGCGATCACCTGCTTGCCGAAGGCGGTGCGGTTGGCCATGGCCCGGTTCATCCGGCTCTCGCGGGCCCTGCGGCCCTCCAGGTAACCGGCGTCCCGGTGGAACAGGCGGTGCTCGGAGGAGCGGTAACGCTTGGCCGCCAGCAGGCAGACCCGGTCGGTGCCGGGCACGCCCCGCGAGATCAGGTGGACGTCGGCCTCCTTGCCGGTCTTGAGCAGGCCGAGCTCGGTGTCGACGGCGGCCAGCTCGGTGACCAGCCAGCCGGGGTACGGCTTCGGCCCCTTCTCGGTGGGCGTGCTCTGGTCCCAGGTGGACCAGCGGTCGCCCTCGGGCGGCCCGTCATCGGTCTCGGGGGTGCTTTCGAGCCATTCGATGTCGTCGGCGTCGAGTGCGAACTTGCCACGGCGGCGGTGCTGCGAGTGCTTGGGCACGGTGAGATGTCTCCAGTTTCGAGGCCCCACCGGCTCGCCGGACGGATCAGGTCAGCGGACACCTGGTGGGAAGGTCTGAGGTCGCGGAAAACGGCACGCGGGCAACGGTCGTCACGGTCTCAGCCTCCCTTCGTCTCGCTGCGATCGACGCGGATGAGTATGCCGCGTCCGGCACGGCACTCGCAATCGAATAAACGGCGGCCCGATAATCGGGTGCGCCGCCATCTGCCTGGCTTGTACGGTTCCGCCATGCGGCGATGTGAGGTGTGCGGACATCGGGAACCCGCCGGCGCGCCGGACTGCGACCGCTGCGCCGGGCTGGTGGACGAACTGGTCGAGGAGGGCTGGCGGGCCTTCCTGCTCGCCGAGTTCGGCACCGTGGCCCCGCCGGACGAGCAGCTCATCGCCCGCATGGTGGTCGACGAGCCCGACAGGCACCCGTGGCGGGTCGTCGACGCCGCCTACGACCGCCTGACGTGCCCCGAGTGCGGCGGCCGGCTGAGCCGCGGCCCGGCCGGATGCGCCTCCTGCGACCTCGCGAACGGCTTCCGCTACTCGGCCGTCGAGATCGACCGTCCCGGCGTGCCGCCCGGCAACGAGCACGCGCTGCGGGTCAACGTGGCCGTGACGCGCCGCCCGTACGGCATCGCGGCCACGGAGGTGCTGGCGCGCCGGCTCTCGCTGCCCGTGCTGATCGAGGGCCGCCTGCCCACGACGGCCCAGGCCCAGGCCACCAAGGCCCTGGCCCGCAAGGGCGCCACGGAACAGGAGCTGGCCGCCGTGATCTACGCGGACTGGGACAGCTGAGTGTGACGCGCGGCCGGGCGAAGGGCTCGGCAGGGCCCGTCACTGCTGGTCGGCGGCGGGCCGGTCGGCGGAGTCGCGGGCGAGGGCGACGATCCGCTCCAGGGCCGCCGCATGCCGCTGGAAGGCCGACCGTCCCTGGGGGGTGAGCTGCACGTACGTCCGCCGCGCCCGCTTGTCCTGGTCCTTGCGCACGACCACGTATCCGGCGGCGGCCAGCGCGGAGACCTGCTTGGACAGCGCCGAGTCGCTGGTGCCGACCGAGTCCCTGAGGAAGCCGAAGTCCACCCAGTCGGCCGGCGCCAGCAGCGCCACGACCGACAGTCGCGCAGGGACGTGCAGGAACTCGTCGAAGAGCGGATCCATCAGGCGACGCCGCCGTCCTGCCGCACGATCGACCTCATGACGCGGCGGTTGACGGGCGTGGCCGCGACGTACAGCACGGCCGCCGCGACCGCGCCCGCGACCGCCTGCGACGGCAGCCCGTGCGCCGGCAGGTCGAACAGCGCGAAGGCGGCGATCCGGCCGATGCCGAAGGCCACCATGACGCAGGCCAGCAGCACGCCGTGGAACAGGGCCTCGCGGCCGGTGGCCGTCCGCCGGACCGCGGCCCGGTGCTCGCAGACGATGCCCACGCCCGCGTACACGACCACCCCGAGCGCCGCGCCGAGGTAGAACCACGGGCTCGGCAGGTCGACGGACGCGAGCATGACGAAGAGGCCGAGCGCGGAGACGACCACGCGGGGGAGCGCGAAGCTCTGGCGGACGATCTGCTGCCGGGTCCTGGCCTGGAGGCGGTGGATGTCGTCGAGCGAAGTCTGGGCGTCGTGCTGGTTCATGGGCCTTCCCCGAGGTCGACTACTGCTTTCCTGTGAGGAAAGTACCATCTGTTTTCCTCTCGGGAAAGTCGTCGCTGGCCGAACGGCCCGGCGCCGGAGGTGAGACATGCCTCTTTGATCTTCGGCGCCGGCGGAACTAGGGTCGCTGCATGGTCAAGGCCAGAGGTGACAAACCGTGATCGGCCGCGCAAAGCTCGCCCTCGGGCGGCCGCTCGGGCGTGAGGGCCAGGGAATGGTCCACGAGGAGCTCAGCGGCAGGATCAACGGCCGGCCGGGCGTCGCGTACAAGGAGATCGACTACGACGTCCGGCCCGGGCTCGACGTCGCCGTCCTCGCCGCGATGACGCAGTTGACCGGCCGTCTCTCCTCGTCGGACGCCGCCTGGCTGGAGGAGCGCGCGGCCTGGCCCGCCGAACTGGTGGAGGAGAACGGCGCCGTCGTCGGCTTCCTGATGCGGACCGTGCCTCAGCGGTTCTTCCGGGAGACGCCCGGCCCGTCCGGAGCCGTACGCCGGCTGGCGACCCTCGACCGTCTGTTCGGCCAGGAGCAGGAGGACGTCACCGACCGCGACCGCCTGCTGATCCTGGCCGATCTCGCCGACACGCTCGCCCGCCTGCACGCGACGGGCGTCGTCGCCGGCGACCTGTCCCCCAAGAACGTGCTGTTCACGACGGAGCCCCGGCCGGGGTGTTTCCTCATCGGCTGCGACGCGATGGGGCTGGGCGGCGCGCGGGCGCTGCCGCCCGTGGAGCCGCCCTCCGACCGGCGGATCCCCGCCGGGGAGCGGCCGGGGACGCCGCAGGGTGACGCCTACCAGTTCGCGCTGCTGGTCATCCGGGTCTTCGCCCGTGACCCGTCCGCCACCGACGTGTCCGCGTTGGCCGCCGTCCATCCCGGTCTGGCGGAGTTCGCCACGGCCGCGCTCGACCAGCCCCCGTTCGGCCGTCCCATGCCCGCGCAGTGGGCCGCGCGATTACGCGAGGCGGCGCAGCCGGAGCCGGTCTCGCCGCCTGCCCGGCAGGCCGCGGCGGCTCCGGGTTCCGGGCGGTCGAAACTGCTCGGCATCGGGGCCGCGGTGGGGGCCGTCGTGCTGGTGCTGCTCGCGGTGGTCGCGAAGAATGTGATCAAGAACAACGTACGCGAGGCACTGACCGGCCCTTCGACGGTCGTGACCGAGCCCGCCGAGACATCGTCGTCCCCCGCGCCTGCCGACTCTCCCACCCAGGCGGCACCCACCTCGGCCCCGACCGTTGCGCCAACCGTGGCCCCGACCTCGGCCCCGAGCGAGCCGGTGGCCGCCTTCAAAGTCGGCGACTGCCTGTCCGGCCTGCCGGACACACCTGTGGTCGACAGGTGCGAGCAGGGCGCGCCCTACCGGGTGGCCGCCGTCACCACTCCCTCCGGGCTCTGCGACGGCACGACCAACCACCGCTATCTCATCCACGACGACGTGCTGTACTGCCTGGCCTACCAGTTCGGGCGGAACTACTGCTACAAGTGGTCGCACAACGAGGCGTTCGTGGACTTCGCCCGGAAATGCCGAGCGCCGAAGACGTTCACCGTGCGGCGCGTCCTGCGCGGCAACGCCGACAAGGACGCCACCGCCTGCGACGGCGTGACCAGACATTCCTGGACGTGGCCCGTCCCCGCGCTGACCATCTGCGTCGAAAAGTACTGAGCGGCGACCGGCCGGACACCGATGATTTCCAGGCGGCTCCGGTGTCGTACCTGTCGCCGGACGACCCGCGACCACGGAGATGCGCTCATGCGGACGCTGATAGCGACAGTGTTCAACTACTCCCTCGACGGCCTGCTCGCCGATGAGGGCACCGACTTCTGGAAATTCTGCTTCGACCTGCCTGAGAACAGCCGGCCCGACTCCCCGGCCTACCTCGACTTCCTGCGCGGCGCGCACGCGCACGTCATGGGCCGCAACGCCTACGAGGGCATCGCCAAGGGCATGACGACCGCCACCGACCACCCGTTCGCCGACATCCTGACCGCCGGGCGCAAGGTCGTCTTCTCCCGGACCCTGAAGACGGCCGACTGGGCCAACACCACCATCGCCGACGGCGACACGGCGGCAGAGATCGACAAACTCCGGCTGGACGGCGACGGCCACCTCCTGGTCTGGGGCGGTGTCGGCCTCTGGCGGTCGCTCATGCGGCTCGACCTGATCGACGAGTTCCGGCTGAGCGTGTTCCCCTACGTCGCGGGCGAGGGCACCAGGCTGTTCGACGGCTTCCCCAAGTCCTACCGGCTCGACCTGGTCTCCAGCTTCGCCTCCGGCGGCGGCATCATGGAGCTGCAGTACCGCCGGCACCGCTGACCCCCGCCGGGGCCGGAGCCGCGGCTAGGCGAGCGGCCATTCCAGGCCGAGGTCGATGTCCACGTCGAACCCGGCGTCGAGGCGCAGCCGCCCGCGATGGACGCCGGCGGACACGTACGCCCCGGCGTCGCGGCCGAGGCGGAAGGCGTGCACCACCGGCTGGTCGTCCTCGCAGGCCACCCGCCAGTAGTGCTCGATGCCCGCCTCGGCGTACCGGCTGCGGCGATCCCGCTCCCGGGCCCCCGCCGGGACCACCTCGCACACGAGGTGCACCTGATCAGGACGGAAGGACGTAGTGGCCGGGCCGATCGCCGGTCTGCCGGCCACCAGGACGTCCGGCGAGAGCAGCAGGCGCGGCCCGAGGGCCACGGTCATCGACCGGATCACCGCCAGGTGCGCGGGCGGCCTGAGCGACCGCTCGAACAGCCGGGCCGCGAACATGTGGAAGGCGCTCCGGGGTGGCCGCGTCGTGAGGACGCCGTCGATCAGCTCGGCGCGCCGGGGTGCGTCCGGCGGGAGCGCGTCGAGCGGGCCGGTCGTGGTGAAGCGGCGCGACCAGGCGGGCAGGGCTGGGGACATCGGACGGGCACCTTCCAGGCGAGCGCGCGGCGCGCTCATGGTGCCACGTCAGGCGGAGCTCAGGAGTGGTCTTTGCGCTGCTCCATCGAGCGGCGGTAGAGCTCGTCGATCTGGTCCAGCGGGTCCGGGGGACGGCGGCGGGCCTCGATCTCCAGCTCCGTGCGCGAGTACAGCTCGTCGATGCCGGAGGACGCGTGGTGCATCTGGTCGCCCAGCAGGTCGGCGCGGATGCGGGCGCACATGGCGGTCAGCTTGGCCTGGTGCTCGCGCAGCCGGTCGAGGGCGGCGTGGTCGACGTACGGCGAGACGCGGCGCTGCTGGGCGTACATGCCGAGCTGGCCGTCGTGCACGTCGGCCTGGGCCGACAGGTCGGCCAGCAGCCGGGGCAGGTCGCCGAGGCCCCAGCCGCGCTGCTGGGCCTGTTCGACGGCCTGGCGGGTGAGGGCCACCTCGCGGCGCAGGTCGAGGCGGAGGCGTTCGACCTCGGCCGCGTCGCCGGTGCCCATGGCGTTGACGTGCGTGGTCAGCCGGGTGGTGGCCTGCCGGGCCTTCCTGGCCGCCTTCTTGCCCACCTTGACCAGCAGATAGACGCCCACGCCGGTCAGCAGCAGGAGGAACGCCAGGATGGCCAGCACGATGACAAGGAACTCGCTGATCTCCGCCACCTCCCGTGGGTTGTTGCCTAGAAGGATAGTTCGACCCCCAAGGAGTTCAACGCGCGACGGGGATCCGGGGTTCCGGCGACCGGGCCGAGCAAGCCCTTGATCGGGGACGTGGGCGCGTGTTTCAGTGCACATGTTCGGTCGTCTCCGATGAGGGGTGCGCGTGCTCGACGGCAAGGTAGTGATCATCACGGGCGGCGCCCGGGGCATGGGCGCGGCCACGGCGCGCCGGTGCGCGGCGGCCGGGGCGCGGGTCGTGCTCACCGACGTGCTCACCGAGGAGGGGACGGCCACCGCCAAGGACGTCGGGGGCACGTTCGTCCCGCACGACGTCACGGACCCGGAGCAGTGGGCGGCGGTCGTGGCCGCGACCGTCGAGGCGCACGGGCGGCTCGACGGGCTGGTGAACAACGCCGGGATCGTCACCGTGCGGACCATCGAGCAGCAGTCCCTGGCGGAGTTCGAGCGGGTGCTCCAGGTGAACCTGGTCGGCGTGTTCCTCGGGCTGAAGGCCGTGGCCGGGGCCATGCGGGCGGCCGGCGGTGGGGCCGTGGTGAACCTCTCGTCGGTCGCAGGGCTGACCGCGCTGCCCGGCACGGGCGGGTACGGAGCGTCGAAGTGGGGCGTACGCGGGCTGACCAAGATCGCGGCGCTGGAGTTCGGGCGGGACCGCATCAGGGTGAACTCGGTGCATCCCGGGATGATCGTCACCCCGATGACCGCCTCGCTGGGCGCGGTCTCGGGCGAGGGCACGTTCCCGCTGGCCGCCGCCGGGCGATGGGGTGAGCCCGAGGAGGTCGCCGAGGCCATCGCGTTCCTGCTGTCCGACGCGGCCTCCTACGTCACGGGCGCGGAGCTGGCGATCGACGGCGGCTGGACGGCGGGGGAGACGGCCCTGCTCGGCTCCGTCCCGCGCGCGGCCGCCGCCGCGGAGGAGGAGGCCGGAGATGGCCGTTGACGAGCCGACCCGCGCGGTCATCGACCTGATGAGCGAGTTCTTCCCCAAGGGGGAGGGGCCCTGGGACCCGGTGGCGGCGCGCCGCGTGCTGGCCTCGGTCCCGAGCCCCGAGCCGCTGCCCGTGGGCCGGGTGGAGGACCGCGACGCGGCGGGCGTCCCCGTGCGGGTCTACTGGCCGCCGGAGGGCGCCGAGGGGCGGCCGCTGGTCGTGTACTTCCACGGCGGCGGGTTCACCCTGGGGTCGCTGGACAGCCATGACGGCGTCTGCCGCCAGATCTGCGCCGGGTCCGGGGCGGTCGTGGTCGCCGCCGACTACCGGCTCGCGCCCGAGCACCCCTATCCGGCCGCCGTCGAGGACGCCTTCGCCGTCACCCGGTGGGCCCACGAGCACGCGGCCGGGCTCGGCGCCGACCCGGGGGCGCTGGCGGTGGCGGGCGACAGCGCGGGCGGCAACCTCGCCACCGTCACCTGCCTGCGGGCGCGCGAGGAGGGCGGGCCGCCGATCGTGCTGCAGGTGCTGGTCTATCCCGCGACGGACGCCGTCCGCCACTGGCCCTCGTACGACCAGAACGGCGAGGGATATTTCCTGACGACGGCGCACATGCGGTGGTTCTGGGACTGCTACCAGCCCGACCATGGGCGGCGCGGGGAGCCGTACAGCTCGCCCCTGGGCGCGGACGTGAGCGGCCTGCCGCCGGCCCTGGTGATCACGGCAGGGCACGACCCGCTGCGCGACGAGGGCGAGGCGTACGCCCGCCACCTGCGCCACTCCGGGGTCGAGGCGGAGTGCGTCCGGTACGAGGGCCTGTTCCACGGCTTCTTCGGCACGGGCCCGATCCTGCCCGCCGCCGCCGACGCCATGGACCGGGTGTGCGCCGCCATCCGCGCCCTCAAATAAGGGGATATTTCATGCCGTACGCCGAAATTTCGGCAACCATCAGCCTCTTCTACACCGACGACGGCGCCGGCGACCCGCCGCTGCTGCTCGTGCACGGCTGGGGCGCCGACTCCCACCAGTGGTCCTGGCACATCGACGCGCTGGCCGCCCGCCACCGCGTCCTCGCCGTGGACCTGCGCGGCCACGGCTACTCCTCGGTCCCGGAGACCGGCAACACCCCACAGGCGATGGCCGAGGACCTGAACACGCTGCTCGCCCGCCTGGAGGTCCCCGAGGTGGTCGCGGTCGGCCACTCCATGGGCGGCCAGGTCGCCTCGATCCTCGCGGTCGAGCATCCGGGGCGCGTACGGGCGCTGGTCACCCTCGACCCCGGCTACGGCATGGGCCAGGACCTCGCCGCGGGCTTCCCCGGCATGATCGCGGGCCTGCGCGGCGAGCACCCGCACGCCGTCGCCGAGGAGATCGACCGGTGGTGCACCACCTCCGCGACCCCCGCCGTCATCCGGCGCTGGCACAAGCGCCGCCTGTACGGCATGCCCCCGCACGTGCTGGCCGAGGCGTTCGAGGCCATGTTCACCGGCCCAGGGGCCATCGGCGTGCGGCCGGCCAGCGACGAGTACCTGGCCCGCCGGAGCTGCCCGGTGTTGTCGATCTGGGCCGACCCCGGACGCGCGGCCTGGGAGGCCGGGCTGCTCAAGAACCCGGGCTCGAAGGTCGTGTGCTGGGAGGGCTCGGGTCACCGGCTGCACGAGGAGCGCCCGGCGGAGTTCGTGCGCGTGCTGGAGGGCTGGCTCAGGGCGCGTTGACCGGCAGGGCGAGGCGTGGTGAGGCGTGGTGAGGCATGGTGAGGCATGGTGAAGGGCCCGGCAGCGCGGACGCTGCTGCCGGGCCCTCCGTGTGAGCGCGCCACGGGATTTGGGGGCCATGACGCTCACACGTCTATGCGGGCAGTTCCACCCGGACGATCTCGCCCTTGCCGGGAGTGAAGCCCTTGTTCGACACGTAGACCGAACCGTCGGCGGCGACCGCCATGCCCAGCGGCACGGTCAGCGTGCCCGGCTTGAGCAGCTCGGTGCGCGTGCCGTCGGCCTCGATCCGGTAGAGCGACGTACGGGGCTGGTGGTCGGCGGGCACCGGGCCGACCGAGCCGAGCACGAGCAGCCGGCCCGAGGCGTCGAAGGCGACGTCGACGGCGGTGGTGAAGCCCTTGACGGCGGTCGCGGCCTTCCTGCCGGCCAGCCTGAACACCCTGGCCACGCCCTCGGGCTGCGGGAACCCGGCGTGCTCGGCGACGTAGTAGGAGCCGTCGGGGGCGGCCGCGATGCCCATCGGCACGGACTGCATCGGGACCTTGCTGCCCTTGGGGAGCTTGAGCATGGCCGGGGCCGCGACCTTGCGCGCGTGGAACACCGCCCGCAGCGTCACCTTGCCCGACGCGCTGACCTGGAGCACGTCGTTGGCGCCCACGTCCGTGACCAGCGCGCCGCCCTGCGGGGTCGGCACGACCGCGAACGGGTACGAGTCGATCGCGCTGCCCTTGTCCTTCTTGTCGGGGTTGTGCTTGGCCTCGAACGCCAGCAGGTCGCCCATGACGGACGACTTCCCGTCCTTGATCTTCAGCAGCGTGCCGAGGGTGCGGCCCTTGGGGCCGAGGTCGGCCCGCAGCTTGCCGTTGCCGCCCAGGCCGACGGGCACCAGCATGGAGCCGTCCGCGGCGAAGGCGACGTCGTGCGGGCCGGTGCCGAGCCCGTCGGACCCGGCCGAGGGCAGGTCCTTGACCACGGTGGTCAGCGTGCCGTCGGCCAGCTTGGAGATCTTCCCGGTGAGGCCGAGGCACACCTTGCTCGCCTCGCCGCCCGGCTCGGCGGGCACGGTCGCGCACTTGATCTTCCCGCCGGAGCCGGACTCGGCGACGTACAGGGCGCCGTCGGGGCCGAAGGTCAGGCCGCGCGGGCCGTCGAGCTTGGCGGCGACGACGGTGACGCTCGCCTGCGCGGACGCCGACGCCGGGACGGGCGCGACCGACGCGGCCAGGCCGAGAGCAGCGACTCCCCCCGTGATGATGACTCGCTTCATGAGGGAACACCGTAGAAGCGCTGGACGGGGCGGCGGATCAACCCGCAGGGTGAGGCGTACTCAGCCTGGGGGTGGATTTCTTCTGATCCGGCGCCGGGCGCGCAGCCGGCGTACCCGCCGGAAGGTCCACCACGCGAGCAGGACGAGCAGCAGCAGCGCGACGATCACCAGCACCGGCAGGAACACCGCGATCAGGCTCATGCCGAGCGAGCCGGCGTCCTCGGCGGTGCTCACCACGGGCGCGCCCACCCCCGCCGTGCCCGCGTTGATCACCGGGCGGGCCGTCGCCTTCAGCGTGTGGACGGCCAGCGCCATCACGATGCCCAGCAGCCAGCCGGCCCACGGGTTCTCGGTCATCCAGGTCGAATGGTCGAGCTCGGCGGCGGCGTTGGTGGCGGAGAAGACCACGCCGCCCGCGGCCGGGCGCACCACGGTCTGGACGGCGTCGTTGACGGTGTCGACGGCCGGCACCTTGTCGAGGACCATCTCGGCGAGCAGCAGCACCGCGATGATCGCCAGCACGCCCCAGTTCGACAGCCAGGCGTAGCCGTCGGGCAGCTTCACCCGGTCGGTGAGGTTGGCCAGCACGCCCACGACCAGGAGCGGGATGTAGGCGTTCAGGCCGGCGGCGGTGGAGAGGCCGAGACCGGTCAGCGCGGCGAACATCCCCCTAGTCTGCCCCCGCCGCGGCCTCCATCACGCGGGCCAGGCCCGGCCGGGTGAACTCGGCCGCCGCACGCTCGTACCTCTCCATGCCCCAGGACCAGAAGTCGAAGTCGATCGTGTCGTTGGCGCCGTCCTGGATCGAGGCCCACAGGGTCCAGCCGTACTTGGACATCAGGCCGAGCAGCCGGGCGCGGGCGATCCTGTGGCGCAGGCGGCGGCCGTAGTAGGCGGTGACGAGCTCCTCCAGGTGGCCGGGCGGCAGGTCGGCCTCGCTCCAGAGGTTGCCCAGCTCGAAGCAGGGGTCGTTGTTGCCGGCGTACTCGTAGTCGATGAGGTGGAGGCGGTCGCCGCTCTCGACGATGTTGCCGGGGAGCAGATCGTTGTGGCAGGGGACGGTGGGCTCGGCGCGTACCGCCAGACATTTCCTAATTTCTGCGACGGCGGGCATGAAATCCAGATATTTCGGAGGAAGTCGGAAACCTCGCTCCTGGACGATCCGCAGATACCCCCGCTGCACCTCGAACATGTCGAAATCGCGCACGAAGCGCGGCCCCGCGTGCAGCCGCCGGCACACCTGCGCCACCCGCGCCAGGTTCGCCGGCTCCCACAGGTCGGCCTCGGTGAACGTCCGGCCCGGCAGGAACCCGATCACCAGCACGCCCGCCTCCGGCAGGTAGCCGTGCACGGGCGCCCCCACCCCGGCCCGTGCGGCGGCGAGCGAGTCGGCGTGCTCGGCGTCCTTGTCGATGCCCAGCAGGGAGCCGTCGCTGGCGGCCACGCGCACGACGTAGACCCCGGCCGGGGTGGTGACCTTGTAGTTGCGGTTGGTCATCCCGCCGGGCAGCTCCTCGACGGAGCGCGGCAGGCCGGACAGCAGCGGGATGCGGTCGAGGACCCGGGCGATCGCCATGATCGATGCTAGCTCCGCCGTCCTAAACGGTCTAGACCTTTTACGGTACGCGGGTTAGCCTCGCGACCATGAGCGACTCGGCCCGCATCGTGATCATCGGCGGCGGGGTGGGCGGCGCGTCCGTCGCCTACCACCTCACCCTGCGCGGCGAACGCGACGTCGTCCTGCTGGAGCGGGACGAGCTCACCAGCGGCTCCACCTTCCACTCGGCGGGCCTGGTCGGCCAGCTCCGCTCCGACCCCACCCTGACCCGGATGAACCAGTACTCCGTCGAGCTCTACCGCACCCTCGACGCCGGCTGGACCGAGTGCGGCGGACTCAAGCTGGCCTCCACCCCCGAGCGGATGGCCGAGATCCGCCGCCAGATCGGCTGGGCCAGGACGTTCGGGCTGCCGCTGGAGGAGATCCCGGTCGCCGCGGCGGTGGAGCTGTTCCCGCTGATGGATCCGTCGGGGGTGGTGGGGGCGGCGTACCTGCCGACCGACGGCCAGGTGGACCCCTCGATGCTGTGTTACGCCCTCGCCGCCCGCGCCCGCGAGGGCGGCGCCCGCCTGCGCACCCGTACGCGGGTGCTGGGCATCGGCGTCGAGCGCGGGCGCGTCACCGGCGTCCGCACCGACCAGGGGGACATCGCCTGCGAGATCGTGGTCAACTGCGGCGGCATGTTCGCCGCCGAGATCGGCCGCATGGCCGGGGTGCGCATCCCGATCGTGCCGATGTCCCACCAGTACGTCGTCACCGACGCCTGCCACGACCATCCCGTCCTGCCCACGCTGCGCGACCCCGACCTGCTCGTCTACTACCGGCAGGAGGTGCGCGGCCTGGTCATGGGCGGCTACGAGCGCACCTGCGCCCCCTGGACCGCCTCCGAGACCTCCTACGACGCCGTGCCGGCCGACTTCAACGGCAGGCTGCTGCCCGAGGACTGGCCGCGCCTGGAGGAGATCTCCGCCAACTCCCGGATCCGGGTGCCCGCGATGGCCGACGTCGGCATCCGCAAGCTGATCAACGGGCCGGAGGCGTTCACCCCGGACAACGAGTTCTGCCTGGGGGAGACCGAGGTGGGCGGGTTCTTCGTGGCGGCCGGGTTCTGCGCCCACGGCATCGCCGGCGCGGGCGGCATCGGCAGGGTCATGGCCGACTGGATCGTCGACGGCGAGCCCGGCATGGACGTCCACCACATGGACGTACGCCGCTTCGGCCGCCAGTACCGGTCGCCGTCGTACACGGTCAAGCGCTCGGTCGAGAACTACGAGACGTACTACGACATCCGCTACCCGGGCCACGAGCGCGCGGCCGGGCGCCCGCTGCGGGTCTCGCCCGCCTACTCCTGGCACGCCGCCCACGGGGCGGTCTTCGGCGAGAAGGCGGGCTGGGAGCGGGTCAACCACTACTCGGCCGCCCCCGGCGGCGCCGACGAGCGCCCCCGCGGCTGGGCCGGACGCCTGTGGTCGCCCGCCGTCGGGGCCGAGCACCGCGCCACCCGCACCGCGGCCGGGCTGTTCGACGAGAGCTCCTTCGCCAAGATCGAGGTCACCGGCCCGGACGCCGCCGCCCTGCTGGAATGGGTGTGCGACAACCGCGTGGCCCGCGAGGTGGGCGCCGTCACCTACACCCAGGCGCTGAACCGGCGCGGCGGCATCGAGTGCGACTTCACCGTCACCCGGCGCGGCGAGCAGGAGTTCCTGATCGTCACCGGCACCGCGTCGGGCTCCCGCGACCTCGCCTGGCTGCGCCGGCAGGCCGCGCTCACCGGCTCGACGGCCAGGATCGCCGACGTCACCGGCCAGTACGCCTGTTTCGCCCTGTGGGGCCCCAAGGCCCGCGACATCCTGGCCGGGCTGACCCCGGACCCGCCGGACCTGCCGTTCATGTCGGCCCGGGAGCTCACCGTGGGGGACGTGCCCGCGCTGGCGCTGCGGGTGACGTTCGTGGGGGAGCACGGCTGGGAGCTGTACTGCTCCAGCGAGTACGGGCTCGCGCTGTGGGAGACGCTGTGGCGGGCGGGCGAGCCGTACGGGCTGGTCGCGGGCGGCTACCGGGCCATCGACAGCCTCCGGCTGGAGAAGGGGTACCGGGTGTGGGGCGCCGACATCGGGCCCGAGACGACGCCGTACGAGGCCGGGCTCGGCTTCTGCGTCAAGCCCGGCAAGGACTTCCTCGGCCGCGACGCCCTGGACCCGCACCCGGCCCGCCGCCTGCGCTGCCTCACCCTGTCCGACCCGCGGGCGGTCGCCCTGGGCAACGAGCCCGTACGGGTGGACGGCCAGGTCGTGGCCCGGGTCACCTCCGGCGGCTACGGGTACACGGTCGAGCGGTCGATCGCCTACGCGTACCTGCCGGTCGGGCCGGGGGCCGAGCTGGAGGTCGAGGTCGAGGGGGAGTGGGTGCCCGGCGTCGTGGTCAGGGAGCCGCTGCACGACCCGGCGGGGTCGCGGGCGCGGTGACGCCGCTGCGCACCGACAGGCGCACCCGGTCGGGACGGAACAGGTCGCGGGCGTACTCGACGGGGCTGCCGTCGGCGGCGTAGGCCGTGCGCTCGATCAGCATGAGCGGCGCGCCCGCCGCGATGCCCAGCTCGGCCGCCTCCGCCGGACCGGCGATCACCGGGTCCAGATGCTCGACCGCGGTCCGCGGCTCCAGCCCGTAGCGGCCGGCCAGCAGGGCGTAGAGCGAGCCGCCGAGGTCCTCGTCGAGGAAGCCGGGCAGCGCCGGGAAGAAGGACCGTTCGAGCGCCACCGGCGAACGGCCCGCCGACCGCACCCGGGCCACCTCGTGCACCGGCTCGCCCGGCGCGACGCCGAGCGCGGCGGCCACGGCCGCCGGCGCGGGCACGGTGGCGGCCGTCAGGATCCGCGCCTCGGCCCGCAGGTGGGCGCGGCGCATCTGCTCGGTGAACCCGGCCAGGCCCGTCAGGTCGCACTCGATGCGCGGCTCGGCCACGAACGCGCCGCCCGACCTGCCGGGCAGCCTGATCAGCACGCCGTCGCGTTCGAGGGTGGCCAGGGCCTGGCGCAGGGTCATCCGGCTCACGCCGAGGCGGGCGGCCAGCTCCCGCTCGCCGGGCAGCCGGTCGCCCGGGGCCATCTCGCCGGAGGAGATCGCCGCCAGCAGCCACTGCTCGATCTGCGTGTGCGCGGGAACCCCGGTGCCACGCTCCAGCTCAGGCGGTGTCCCGACCACACGCGCATGCTACCGGGCCATCCGGGAGGAACCACTCAGGACGACGAGAGGCGGGCCACGGCGTCGGTGAACTCGCTGATCATGTCGTACACCACGTCCCGGGCCGGCCGCACGCGATCGAGCTGGCCCACCACCTGGCCCACGTAGTACGTGACGAGCTCCTGGGCGCCGGGGTCGCCGCGGTCGGCCGCCGCGCCGATGCGGGCCATCGCCCCCTCGGCCAGCAGCAGTTGCAGGGGCATGCCCAGCGGCCCGGGGCTCTCCTGCCCGGAGTCCCACTCCTCGGTCCAGGCCGACCTGAGCTGCCGCGCCGGCTTGCCCGTACGCGACCGGGACCGGACGGTGTCCAGCGACGAGGCGGCCAGCAGCTTGCGGCGCAGCGCGGGCGACGTCTCCGCCTCCTCGGTGGTCAGCCACACCGAGCCGCACCAGACCCCCTCGGCCCCGAGCGCCATGGCCGCGGCCATCTGGCGTCCCGAGGCGATGCCGCCCGCGGCCAGCACCGGGACCGGCGCGACCGCGTCCACGACCTGCGGCACGAGCACCATCGTGGAGATCTCGCCGGTGTGGCCGCCCGCCTCGGTGCCCTGGGCCACGACGATGTCGGCCCCGGCCGCCACCTGCCTGCGGGCGTGCTCCACGGTTCCGACCAGCGCGGCCACCGGCACGCCCGCCGCCCTGGCGCTCGCCACCATCTGCGGCGGCGGCGGTCCGAGCGCGCTGGCGATGAGCCCGATCGGGTGCTTGAGCGCCACGTCGATCAGCGCGGTCGCCCCCGATGCCGTCACCCGCCGGCCGAACTCGTCGGCCACCGCGCTCAGGGGCTGCGGCGGCGCGTTCACGCCGTACTTGGACAGCAGGTGGGCGACGAAGTCGCGGTGGCGGTCGGGCACGAAGTCCAGCAGGTGGGCCCGCAGGTCGAGCGCGGAGGCGTCGATCCGGCCCGGGACGAGCACGTCCACCCCGTACGGCCGCCCGCCCACCCGCTCGTCGATCCAGGTCAGCTCGGCGTCCAGCCGCTCCGGCGAGTACGCGACGGCCCCCAGCACCCCGAACCCGCCCGCGTTCGTGACCGCGGCCACCACGTCGCGGCAGTGGCTGAAGGCGAACAACGGGAACTCGACGCCCAGGCGCTCACAGATGGCGGTCCGCATGCACCGACGCTAACCTCCAGAAGCTTGTTCGGTCCATCCCCGTTCTCGGGGCCGCACGTCCCTGCTGTCAGGACGGTCCGATCTGCCCGTCGAGCGCCAGGGCGATCGCGGCGGCGGCCTCGGCGGCGCCGGGGGCGTGCCAGCCGAGCTCCGGCGTGTACCCGCGGACGCGCTTGGCGGGCACCCCGGCGACCACGCTGTGGTCGGGGAACTCGCCGCGCACCACCGCGCCTCCCGCCACCACGCACTGCCGCCCGAGGACCGTGCCCGGCAGGATGATCGCGCCGGTGCCGAGCCAGGAGCCGGCGCCGATCGAGACCGGGCTGTTGCGCGGCCACTGCCGTCCGATCGGCGTCTCGGGGTCGTCGTAGACGTGGTTCTGATCGGTGATGTAGACGTACGGGCCGGTGAAGACGTGGTCGCCGATGTCGATCGACTGGTGGGCCACGATGTGCGAGCCCCGGCCGATCGAGCACGAGCCGCCGATCCGCAGGATCGAGTCGGGGCCGAGATCGACGTCCGGCCACATGCCGCAGGAGATCGACACGCGCTCGCCGATCAGCGTGTGCTCGCCGATCTCGATCCACCGCTCGCCGAAGATCGCCCCCGGCGGGAAGGCGATGCAGACTCCCTCGCCGATCCGGCGGAAACGATAACCCGCCGTGGAGTCCGGGGAGATCGCCCCGGCGTGGCGGATCGCCGCGTACGCACGGTGAATCAGTGCGCCCATGGCCCGGCGTACTAGTGACATAGGGCCCAAAGTTACCGCTAGGTCATGCCGTTCGGGCATGTGAGGGGCGTTGTTTGATATCCTGAGAGCCCGTGGACACTTCGGCCACCATTCGAGCCACGGGAGCCCCTTTGCGCAGCGCATCGCAAACCAAGCATCTGTTCGTCACCGGCGGTGTCGCCTCCAGTCTCGGCAAGGGGCTCACGGCCTCCAGCCTCGGCCGGTTGCTCAAGGGGCGCGGTCTGCGGGTCACCATGCAGAAGCTCGACCCCTACCTCAACGTCGACCCCGGCACGATGAACCCGTTCCAGCACGGCGAGGTCTTCGTCACCGACGACGGCTCCGAGACCGACCTCGACGTCGGCCACTACGAGCGTTTCCTCGACACCGACCTGCACGGCTCGGCCAACGTCACCACCGGCCAGGTCTACTCCAACGTCATCGCCAAGGAGCGGCGCGGCGAATACCTGGGTGACACCGTCCAGGTCATCCCGCACATCACCAACGAGATCAAAGACCGCATCCGGGGCATGGCCGGCCCCGACGTCGACGTCGTCATCACCGAGGTCGGCGGCACGGTCGGCGACATCGAGTCGCTGCCGTTCCTGGAGGCCGTCCGTCAGATCAGGCACGAGGTCGGCCGCGACAACGTCTTCTTCCTGCACGTGTCGCTGCTGCCCTACATCGGCCCGTCCGGCGAGCTGAAGACCAAGCCCACCCAGCACAGCGTGGCCGCGCTGCGCAGCATCGGCATCCAGCCCGACGCGATCGTGCTGCGCTCCGACCGTCCGGTCCAGACGGCGATCAAGCGCAAGATCAGCCTCATGTGCGACGTCGACGAGGACGCCGTCGTCTCCGCCGTCGACGCCGCCTCCATCTACGACATCCCCAAGGTGCTGCACGCCGAGGGCCTCGACGCCTACGTTGTGCGCCGCCTCGGCCTGCCCTTCCGCGACGTCGACTGGAAGGAGTGGGAGCAGCTCCTGCGCCGCGTGCACCGGCCGGCCAAGGAGGTCACGATCGCGCTGGTCGGCAAGTACATCGACCTGCCCGACGCGTACCTGTCGGTCACCGAGGCGCTGCGCGCCGGCGGCTTCGCCAACGACGCGCGGGTCAACATCCGCTGGGTCAAGAGCGACGACTGCGAGACCCCCGAGGGCGCCGAGCGCGAGCTCGACGGCGTCGACGGCGTGCTGATCCCCGGCGGCTTCGGCGTGCGCGGCATCGAGGGCAAGATCGGCGCCATCCGGCACGCCCGCGAGGGCCGGATCCCGCTGCTCGGCATCTGCCTCGGCATGCAGGGCATGGTCATCGAGGCCGCCCGCAACATGGCCGGCATCGAGGACGCCAACTCCGCCGAGTTCGACCCCGACACCAAGCACGCGGTCATCTCCACCATGGCCGACCAGGAGGACGTCGTCGCCGGCGAGCGCGACATGGGCGGCACCATGCGGCTCGGCAGCTACACCGCCAAGCTCGGCGAGGGCACGCTGGCCAGGCAGCTCTACGGCGGCAAGGCCAAGGCCGACGAGCGCCACCGTCACAGGTACGAGGTCAACAACGCCTACCGCGAGCGCCTGGAGAACGTCGGCCTGGTCTTCTCCGGCCTGTCGCCCGACGGCCGCCTGGTGGAGTACACCGAGCTGCCCCTCGACGTGCACCCGTTCTTCATCGGCACGCAGGCGCACCCCGAGTTCCGCTCCCGTCCCACCCGGGCCAACCCGATGTTCAAGGGCCTCATCGGCGCCGCCCTGGCCTACGCCGACAGCCGCGTGACCACCAAGGTCGGCAAGTGAACGTCACCGCAGCGGCGAGCCTCGGCCCGGAGGCGGTAGCCTGCGTGACCACGGAGGACCGGAAGCGAGTGCGGCCATGATCAGAGACACGCCCGAGGCGTGGGACGTCGTCGCGTCCAAGGAACACTTCCAGGGGTACGTGATCAAGGTCGTCACCGACACGGTCAGGATGCCCCAGGACGAGGTCGCCGACCGCGACTACGTCGTCCACCCCGGCTCGGTCGCCGTGCTCGCGCTCGACGACCGCGACCGCGTCCTGATGATCAGGCAGTACCGCCACCCCACCCGGCAGCTCATGTGGGAACTGCCGGCCGGCATCCGCGACGTGGCGGGCGAACCGCTCGCCGACACCGCGGCCCGCGAGCTCGCCGAGGAGGCCGGCTACCGCGCCGACACCTGGCACACCCTGGTCGACCTGCGCTCCTCTCCCGGCATGACCGACGAGCGGATCAGGGTCTTCCTCGCCCGCGGCCTGAGCAGGATCCCCGACGAGGAGAACACCTTCGTCCACCGGCACGAGGAGATCGGCATGCCGGTCGAATGGGTGCCGCTGTCCGACGCGGTCGAGAAGGCGCTCATGGGAATGATCCACAATTCCCCGGCCGTGGCCGGTATCCTCGCCGCATATGCGGCTTCGGTTGAGGGATTCGCCCTGTTGCGCCCCGCCGACGCCCCGGAGGCGTGACGGAAGGACCATGTCGTGGAGGCGGTGCTCTCCAGCTACCTCGCCCATCTGGCGGTGGAGCGGGGCCTGGCTGCCAACACGCTCGCGTCCTACCGCCGTGACCTGCGGCGATACTTCGAACATCTGCAGGCGCGCGGGCGGCTGAAGCTCGACGAGGTGGGGGAGGCCGACGTCCAGGCCTTCCTCGCCGCGCTGCGCGAGGGCGACCGGGAGCATCCCGCCCTCGTGGCCAGCTCGGCCGCGCGGGCCGTCTCGGCCGTACGGGGGCTCCACCGGTTCGCCCTGCGCGAAGGCGTCACGGCCCACGACCCCGCCCACGAGGTACGCCCGCCGCGCCAGCTCCGCAGGCTGCCCAAGGCGATCGCCGTCGACGAGGTCGAACGCCTCATCGCCGCCTCCGGCCCCGACGGCGCCCCGCTCACCCTGCGCAACCGCGCCCTGCTGGAGGTCCTGTACGGCACCGGCGCCCGCATCTCCGAAGCCGTCGGCCTGGCCGTGGACGACCTCGAACCCGACCAGGTGCGGCTGCGCGGCAAGGGCGGCCGCACCCGCGTCGTCCCGCTCGGCCGCTACGCCCGCTCGGCGCTCGACGCCTACCTCGTCCGCGCCAGGCCCGGCCTGCTGGCCCACGGCCGCGGTACCCCCGCGGTCTTCCTCAACGCCCGCGGTGGCCGGCTGACCAGGCAGGGAGCCTGGGAAGTGCTCCAGGCCGCGGCCGAACGCGCCGGCCTGGCCGGCATCAGCCCGCACGTCCTGCGCCACTCCTTCGCCACCCACCTGCTCGACGGCGGCGCGGACGTCCGGGTGGTCCAGGAGCTGCTCGGTCACGCCTCCGTCACGACCACGCAGGTCTACACCCTGGTGACGGTCGACAAACTCCGTGAGGTCTACGCCGCGGCGCACCCGCGCGCCCGGCAGTGATCTATAGTCTTTTGCGCGTGCGCGGTGCCCCGGCGTGCCGCCTTGCCGCGTTTAGTGGTGACGCCATAGTGTCCGTCCGGACGGTCCGGTTCGGGATCGTCAGGGAGGTTCGAGCTGGTGACTGTGACGACCAAGGGTTCGACCCCGGGGACCCCCGACAACCCCTGGGGTGACACCAAGACCAACGCGCCTTCCAACGGCGTCAACCTGGGCCCCACCCAGCGCCCGCGGCCGGTGTTCCCTGAACCGGTCCCGCCGCAGGTGCACGGCCCGGCGCGAGTGGTCGCGATGGTCAACCAGAAGGGCGGCGTCGGCAAGACGACCACCACCATCAACCTGGGCGCGGCGCTGGTCGAGTGCGGGCTGAAGGTGCTGCTGGTCGACTTCGACCCGCAGGGCGCGCTCTCGGTCGGCCTGGGCATCAACCCGCTCCAGCTCGACCTGACCGTCTACAACCTGCTGATGGACCGCGGCGTCACCGCCGAGGACGTCCTGCTGGAGACCGGCGTCGAGGGCCTCGACCTGCTGCCCAGCAACATCGACCTGTCGGCCGCCGAAGTGCAGCTCGTCACCGAGGTCGCCCGCGAGCAGGTGCTCGGCCGGGTGATCAAGCCGCTGCTGCCGCACTACGACGTCTGCCTCATCGACTGCCAGCCGTCGCTCGGCCTGCTCACCATCAACGCGCTGACCTGCGCCCACGGCGTCATGGTGCCGCTGGAGTGCGAGTTCTTCGCGCTGCGCGGCGTCGCGCTGCTCATGGACACCATCTCCAAGGTCCAGGAGCGGCTCAACGAAGACCTCGAGATCGAGGGCCTGCTCGCCACCATGTACGACGCCCGTACCCTGCACGGCCGCGAGGTGCTGGCCCGCGTGGTGGAGGCGTTCGGCGACAAGGTGTTCCACACGGTGATCAACCGTACGGTCCGCTTCCCCGACGCCACCGTCGCCGGCGAGCCGATCACCACCTTCGACCCGTCGTCCCTGGGCGCCAACGCCTACCGCGAACTGGCCCGCGAGGTGCTCTCGCGCTGGCCGGCTCCTGCGACAATGGCCAGGTGACCGCAGAGCAGACCGAGGCCCCCCAAGGCTTCCAGGTACACCTGGACGTCTTCGAAGGCCCCTTCGACCTGCTCCTCGGCCTGATCGCCAAGCACAAGCTCGACATCACCGAGGTCTCGCTCTCCAAGGTCACCGACGAGTTCATCGCCTACATCCGGTCCAGGGGCCCGGAGTGGGACCTCGACCAGACCAGCCACTTCCTGCTGGTCGCGGCCACGCTGCTCGACCTGAAGGCGGCCCGGCTGCTGCCGTCCGGCGAGGTGGAGGACGAAGAGGACCTCGCGCTCCTGGAGGCCAGAGACCTGCTGTTCGCCCGGTTGCTGCAGTACAAGGCGTACAAGGAGGTCGCGAAGGTCTTCGCGGGGCGGATGGCCGAGGAGAGCCTGCGTTTCCCCCGCACGGTGTCGCTGGAGCCGCAGTTCGCCAACCTGCTGCCCGAGCTCATCCTCGGCATCGGGCCCGAGCAGCTCGCCCGCATCGCGGCCAAGGCGTTCACCCCGAAGCTGCCGCCCACCGTCAGCGTCGGCCACATCTACCAGCCGCTGGCCAGCGTCAAGGAGCAGGCGGCCATCCTGGTCATGCACCTGCGCAGGCTGCGCCGGGCCACCTTCCGCGCGCTGACGGCCGACTGCGAGGGCACCTTCGAGGTCATCGCCCGCTTCCTGGCCGTGCTGGAGCTGTTCCGGGAGTCCGCGGTGACGTTCGAGCAGGTCGAGGCGCTGGGAGAGCTCCATGTGACCTGGACGGGCGCCGACGACGGCGACGTCGCGGTGGGGGACGACTACGAGGAATCCGCGGAGAAACCATCGAATGACTGACAACCCCAACCCCCTGCCGGGCCCCCGCAAGGCCCCCGACTCGGGGTCGCCGCTGCCCGCCTGGATGACCCTCCCGGGCTCCCTCGTCCAGCCGGCCTCCCCGGAGGAGGCGTCCGCCCTGCCCGCCGGCCCCGACCTGCCGGTCACGCCGCCGGAGCCCTCGCCCTCGCCGTCGCCGGAGCCCTCGCCGTCGCCCGAGTCGCCGTCCGCCGGGTCTTCGTTTCCCGAGTCGCCTTCCGCGGGCCCCGAGTGGCCCTCGGACACCGCTGCCGACCCGGAGGAAGACCAGCAGGACACCCCGGAGGACGACGTCCAGGCGGAGGGGCCCGCTCTTGAGGCGGCGCTGGAGGCCATCCTGATGGTCGTCGACGAGCCCGTCGCCGAGATCACGCTGGCCCAGGTGCTGGAGCGCCCCACCCACGAGGTCGCGGCGTCGCTCAGGAGGCTGGCGGCGGAATATACGGCCGCCGGGCGGGGTTTTGATCTGCGGGAAGTCGCGGGTGGCTGGCGTTTCTACACGCGGGCCGACTGCGCGGCGCTGGTCGAGCGGTTCGTCCGCGACGGCCAGCAGACGCGGCTGACCCAGGCCGCGCTGGAGACCCTCGCGGTCGTGGCCTACCGGCAACCGGTGAGCCGCGCCCGTGTCGCCGCCGTGCGCGGCGTCAACAGCGACGGCGTCATGCGGACGCTCGTCGCCAGGGGGCTGGTCGAGGAGGCCGGCACCGACCCGGAGAGCCAGGCAGTGCTCTACCGGACAAGCTCATACTTCCTGGAACGTCTGGGACTACGGGATCTGAGCGAGCTTCCCGAGCTCGCCCCCTTCCTCCCCGACGACGTGGAGAACCTCGAGGAGACAACAAAGTGATCAACAGGCGCAGCACCCCGTCCGGTGATGGACGCGGTCGTGGACGTACCGGCGGCTCCGGCCGCGGCGGGCGTCCCGCCTTCCGCTCCGACGACAACCGCCGCGACGGCTCCGGCGGCGGCTTCGGCGGGGCCGACCCCCGCCGCGACTCCCTTCGCGCCGACCGCGGCGGCGCCCGCGCCCGCTTCGGCGACCGCGACGACCGCCCCCGCCAGGACTTCGGCTCTCGCGGCGGCGAGCGCTCCGGCCGTCCCGCCTCCGGCGGCGACCGCTTCGGGCGCTCCGGCGGCGAGCGCTCCGGCCGCCCTGACTTCGGCGGCGACCGTTCGGGTCGTCCCGGCTTCGGTGGTGACCGTTCGGGTCGCCCTGGCTTCGGTGGTGACCGTTCGGGGCGTCCCGCGTCCGGTGGCGACCGCTTCGGCCGTTCCGGCGGCGACCGCGACGGCTACCCGCGCGGCGACCGTGACGGCTACTCGCGCGGCGACCGGGCGGACCGTCCGGCGCGTGACGACCGCGACGGCCGTTACCAGCGCGCCGACCGGCCCGCCGGTGGCGACCGCTTCCGTGACGACCGTCCCCGTGACGACCGCGGTGACCGCGGCCCGCGCGGCGACCGTTTCGACCGTCCGCGCCGTGAGGGCGGGTTCGACCGTCCCCGCCGTGAGGGCGGGTTCGAGCGTCCGCGCCGTGAGGGCGGGGACCGGCCGCGTGGCGAGGGCTTCGGCGGGGCTTCCCGGTCCGGCGACCGGGGCAGGTTCGGCGACGACCGGCGCGGCGGCTACGGCGCCGACCGGCGCGGCGAGCGCGGCGGTCAGGCCGGTGGCGAGCGCGGCGGATACTCCGGCGAGCGCGGTGGCTTCTCGGGTGACCGCGGCGGCTACTCCGGCGAGCGGGGTGGCTACTCCGGCGACCGTGGCGGGTCCTCCGCGGGCCGTGGCGGCTACGGCGGCGACCGGCGCGGTGAGCGCGGCGGTCAGGCCGGTGGCGAGCGCGGCGGATACGCCGGTTCCCGCAGCGGCGGGCGTCCCGTGCGTGGCGGCGACGGCGAGCGTCAGGAGCGCGGCGGCTTCCGTGCCGACCGCGGCGGACGCAGGGACGACGCCCCCAGGTCCGGCTCCGCCGGCACCACCCGCGCCCGTTTCGGCAGGCGCGAGGACAACCCCCGTGGGCAGCAGCCGCGTACCCCGAGGCGCGACGACGTGCAGACGCTCGGCGGCGGACGGCGTCCGGCCGGCTCCGAGAGCCCCCAGGCCAGGCGCGTCAAGGCCGCCCGCCAGCCGCTGCGCGACCGTGCCTTCTACGACGACGACTACACCGACGAGCGCGACACCACCGAGGTGCCCGACGGCGTGCGGCTGCAGAAGGTGCTCGCCCAGGCGGGCGTGGCCAGCAGGCGCGCCTGCGAGGAGATGATCGGCGACGGCCGCGTCACGGTCAACGGCCAGGTCGTGCGCCGGTTCGGCGCCAAGGTCGACCCCGCCACCCAGGTCATCCACGTCGACGGCAAGCGCATCCCGACCGCCCCCGACCTCGTCTACTACGCCCTCAACAAGCCGATCGGCGTCGTGTCCACCATGGACGACCCGCAGGGCCGTCCGTGCCTGGCCGACTACGTCGAGGAGCTGGCGCCCCGCCTGTTCCACGTCGGCCGGCTCGACACCGAGACCGAGGGCCTGCTGCTGCTCACCAACGACGGCGAGCTGGCCAACCGGCTGACGCACCCGAGCTACGGGGTGCAGAAGAAGTACTGGGCCAAGGTGCCGGGGCCGATCCCGCGCGACCTGGGCCGCAGGCTCAAGCAGGGCATCGAGCTGGAGGACGGCATCGCCAAGGCCGACAGCTTCGCCATCGTGCAGGAGCACGGCCAGCAGGCGCTGGTCGAGGTGGTGCTGCACGAGGGCCGCAAGCACGTCGTGCGGCGCATGCTGGAGGAGGCCGGTCACCGGGTGATCGACCTGGCCCGGATCGAGTTCGGTCCGGTGAAGCTGGGCCGCACCAAGGCCGGCACGGTCCGCGCGCTGAGCCTGAAGGAGGTCGGCGACCTTTACGCGGCCGTGAAGCTGTAATCTGGCCGGAACGCAGGGGCCCGTGCGCATCTCCGCACGGGCTCTCCCGCTATGGAAGGGGATAAGGGCGCATGGTGCGGGCGATCCGCGGGGCGATCCAGGTGGACGCCGACGACCGCGACTCGATCATCCAAGGGACGACCGAGCTGGTCCAGGCGATCATGGAGCGCAACAGCCTGACCACCGACGATGTGATCAGCGTGCTGTTCACCGCCACCCCCGACCTGAAGTCCGAGTTCCCCGCACTCGCCGCGCGCAAGCTGGGTTTCCACGACGTGCCGCTGATCTGCTGCACCGAGATCGACGTGCCGGGGGCGCTGCCGCGCGTGGTGCGTCTGATGGCGCATGTGGAGACCGACCGTCCGCGGGCAGAGATGCAGCATGTGTATCTGCGGGGCGCGGTGGCGCTGCGGCAGGACATCGCCCAGTAGGCGACCGGCGTGAGCCGGATCGTCGTGCGGCACGTGCCTGACGGACACGGCAGGCAACACTCTCACTAGCCCGATAAATCAGGACATCGATATGGCCTCGGAACTCCGTACCGTGCTCGTCGTCGGCACCGGTCTCATCGGCACCTCGGCGGCCCTGGCGCTGCGCAAGCACGACGTGCGGGTGCTGCTCGCCGACCGTGACGCGGGCGCCGTGCGGCTGGCCAGGGAACTGGGCGCGGGCGAGGAGTGGGAGCCGGAGCGGCTGCCCGCCGGTCAGGTCGACCTGGCGGTCATCGCGGTGCCCCCGGCGCACGTGGCCGACGAGCTGCTGAAGCTGCAGAGCCGCGGCGTGGCCCGGTTCTACACCGACGTCGCCAGCGTCAAGGCCGAGCCCATCCGCATGGCCGCGCGGCTCGGCTGCGACCTGACGACCTACGTCGCCTCCCACCCGCTGGCCGGGCGGGAGAAGTCCGGGCCGGGGGCGGCCAGGGCCGACCTGTTCCTCGGCCGGCCGTGGGCGCTGTGCCCGACCGGCGAGGCCGCCGACGACGCCAGGGCGGCGGTGCTCAGGCTGGTCGAGCTGTGCGGCGCCAATCCGGTCGAGGTGGGCGCGGAGGAGCACGACCGCGCGGTCGCCGTCGTCTCGCACGCCCCCCACGTCGCCGCCTCGGCCGTGGCGGCCCGCCTGGCCGACGCCACCGAGGTCGCGCTCGGCCTGGCCGGGCAGGGGGTGCGCGACGTGACCAGGATCGCGGGCGGCGACCCCGGGCTCTGGCTCGGCATCCTGTCGGGCAACGCGACCCCGGTCGCCGAGGTGCTGGAGGCGGTCTCCCGCGACCTGGCCGAGGCCGCGACCGCGCTGCGCTCCCTGGCCGAGGGCGACGGCACCGCGAGCGGCGACCTCACCCAGCTCCTCAAGCGCGGCGTCGCCGGGCACGGGCGCATCCCGGGCAAGCACGGCGGCCCCGCCCCCGCGTACGTGGTCGTCCAGGTGGTCATCGGCGACCGTCCCGGGCAGCTCGCGCGGCTGTTCCAGGTGTGCGACGAGGTCGGCGTCAACGTCGAGGACGTGCGGCTGGAGCACGCGCCCGGGCTGCCCCTGGGCATCGCCGAGCTGTGGGTCCAGCCGGACGCGGCCGCCCCGCTCGCCGACGCCCTGCGCGAACGCGGCTGGCAGGTCCCCTGACGTCCGCTGACCGGGGGCATTGAGCACGACGTGACGGGCGGGCGCCGAGCGCGCCGCCCACGGCGTCAGCCGGCCGTGCGTTCCAGCCTGCGGCGGGCGCGTTCCACGGCGACCGGCAGGCCGCGCCGGGCGGCCAGGGCCCTGGGCAGCCGCCGTACGGCGGTGCGCAGCCCCTCCCGGCCCGCCGGACCGGCCAGCAGCGCCTCCAGGGACCGGCGCGCCACCACCGGCCAGGGACGGCGCAGCACGGCGGTCAGCACGGCGTTGCGCGCCGCCAGCGCCTGCCTGCCGCGCGGGTCGCGGGCGGGGGAGGGGTGATGGTGGGCGACGACGTCGTCCACGTAGGCCAGCCCCCAGCCGCGCGCGGCCAGGTCAACGGCCAGCCGTTCCTCCTCGCCGAAGAAGAAGATCACGTCGTCGAAGCCGCCCGCCTCCAGGAACGCCTCCCTGCGCACGACGGCCCCGCAGGCCAGGAAGCCCAGGACGCTCGGCCCCGGCAGGTCGTCCTCGACGCCGAGCGGGGAGTCGCGCATCGCCTGTGAGACCGCGTCCAGCCGCTCCTGCGGCCCGACCAGCACGCGCGCGCCCAGCACGGCCAGGCGGGGGTGGGCGTCCAGCACGTCGGCGGCCAGCTCCAGGGCGCCGGGCGCCCACCAGGAGTCGTCGTCGGCGAAGGCGACGTAGGGGGTCTCGGCCAGGCGCACGCCGACGTTGCGGCCCGGCGCGCCCAGGTTGGCCCCCGCCTCGACCACCTGGACGTCGGGGAAGTGCTTGCGGACGAACCCGGCGGTCCCGTCGGACGAGCCGTTGTCGACGAGGATCACCGGCCTCGGGTGGCGGGGGATCGTCCGGGCCAGCGTTCTGACCCGGTCCCTGGTGGCCACCACGACCGTGACCCGCGCTCGGTTCGTCTCCGTCACGCCGGACCTCCTTACCTGGGCCGACGCTCTTACTCCTCGCCGGCGGGATTGACGGCGGGACGCAGGAGGCGTACAAAAGTCGGTAACAGCGTTACCGAGAAGAAACGGTGTTACTCACATGGCGGTCACCGCGTACCGGCAAGCCCAGCAGGAAGGCCAGAGCGTGGTCAGGACGGCCATCCTCGACGCCGCCAAACACCTGCTCGTCGCCGAGGGCCCGGCGGCGCTCACCGTCCGGCGCATCTCCGGCGAGGTCGGCTGCTCCACGAAGGTGATCTACACCCTCTTCGGCGGCAAGGACGGCCTCAGCGAGGCGCTGTGGCTGGAGGGCTTCGCCCGGCTGGAGGCGCGCCTGCTGGCCGTCCCCGCCCCGGACGACCCGCTCCCGGCGCTGCACGCGGGCCTGGCGGCCTACCGCGAGTACGCGCTGGACGAACCCGACTACTACCGGGTCATGTTCCAGAACGCGATGCACGGCTTCCAGCCCGCCCCCGACGCGGTCGCGGCCGGCCGGCGCACCTTCGACATCCTGGTCGAGGCCGTGGCCGCCTGCCTGGAGTCCGGACGGCTGCGCGGGGCCGCCGCCGGCGAGATAGCCGACGTGCTGTGGATGGCGATCCACGGCGCGGTGAGCCTGGAGATCTCCGGCTTCTTCGACAGCGCCGAGGCGGAGCGGCGCTACCGGCTGCTCTACACCTCCGTGCTCACGCCGTTCCTGACCTGAGAGGAAGCGCACGATGACCAGCACCCCCTTCCGCAACGGCTTCGCACCCGCGACGGAGGAGATCACGGCCTTCGACCTGGAGGTCACCGGCCGCATCCCCGCCGAGCTCGACGGCCGCTACCTGCGCAACGGCCCCAACCCGCTCAGCCTCGACGACCCGGCCGCCACCCACCTGTTCATGGGGGAGGGCATGGTCCACGGCGTGCGGCTGCGCGGCGGGCGGGCCGAGTGGTACCGCAACCGGTGGGTGCGCAACGCCGAGGTGGCCCGCCGGCTGGGCGAGCCGCCGGCGCCGGGCCCGGTGCACGCGGGCATGGACTTCGCGGCCAACACGCACGTCATCGGCATCGCCGGGCGCACGTTCGCGACCGTCGAGGCGGGCGGGCTGCCGTACGAGCTGAGCTACGAGCTCGACACGGTCGGCGCGTGCGACTTCGTCGGCGGCCTGCCCGGCGGGTACGCCGCCCACACCCACCTCGACCCGGTCACCGGCGAGCTGCACGCGATGGCCTACTTCGCCGGCTGGGACCACCACCAGCACATCGTGATCGACCCCAAGGGCGTGGTCGCCCAGGTCAGGGACATCCCGGTCGCCGACCGCCCGATGCTGCACGACTTCGCGCTGACCCGCCGGCACGTCGTGATCTACGACCTGCCG
Organism: Nonomuraea sp. NPDC049637; assembly: GCF_040675235.1. Classification (NCBI taxonomy): domain Bacteria; kingdom Bacillati; phylum Actinomycetota; class Actinomycetes; order Streptosporangiales; family Streptosporangiaceae; genus Nonomuraea; species Nonomuraea sp. NPDC049637. The sequence goes on along the minus strand of NZ_JBFAOM010000025.1, from coordinate 56,407 downwards.
GTCACGCTCAGCATGGCCCACGCCGAGCGCGGCGCGCCGCTGCCGTACGCGTGGGACGACGCCCGGCCCGCCCGGCTCGGCCTGCTCTCCCGCGAGACCGGCGACGTGCGGTGGGTGGAGATCGACCCGTGCTGGGTCTTCCACACCCTCAACGCCTACGACGACGGCGACCAGGTCGTGGTGGACGTCGTCCGCTACCCCAAGCGGTTCGTGGACGCCCGGCTCGACCTCGGCGGCGCCCCCACGCTCGACCGGTGGCGCATCGACCCCGTCGCGGGCCGGGTCACCACCACCCGCCTGGACGACCGTCCCCAGGAGTTCCCCCGCATCGACGAGCGCCGCACCGGCAGCCCGTACCGCTACGGCTACACCGCTGCCGCCGCCGACCTGCACGACGTGATCTACCCGGCCGCCGAGCTGGAGGACCTGCCGGACGAGGCGTTCGACAACACGCTCATCAAGCACGACCTGGAACGCGGCACGCAGGAGGCGCGGCGGTTCGGGCGCGGCGCGTACGTGGGGGAGCCGGTCTTCGTGCCCTCCGGCGCCGCCGAGGACGACGGCTACCTGCTCACCTACGTCAACGACCCGGCCAGGGGAGCGGCCGACCTGGTGATCCTGTCGGCCCAGGACTTCACCGGCGAGCCGGTCGCGGTCGTGCACCTGCCCGCCAGGGTCCCGCTCGGCTTCCACGGGAGCTGGATCGCGGACTGACCGGAGGCGGTAGCCTCTTCAGGTTGGGGAAACACACGTGAAGAGGGAGAGGCCGTGTCCGGTCTGGTCGTCGCCATGGACGGTCCTTCGGGGTCGGGCAAGTCGAGCGTGTCGCGCGGGGTCGCCCGTGCGCTGGGCCTGCGTTACCTCGACACCGGGGCCATGTACCGGGCGATGACGTGGTGGATGCTCCGGCAGGGCGTCGACCTGGCCGATCCCGAGGCGATCGCGGCCCGTTGCGGCGAGCCGTCCATCGTCTCCGGCACCGACCCCGAGGGCCCCGCGATCCTGGTCGACGGCGTCGACGTGGGCGGGCCCATCCGGGAGGCCGAGGTGACCGGCGCGGTCTCCGCCGTGGCCGCCGTCCCCGAGGTGCGCAGGCGGCTGGTCGCGCTGCAACGGGAGATCGCCGCCGCCGGTGACATCGTGGTCGAGGGCCGCGACATCGGCAAGGTCGTCTGCCCCGACGCGCCCGTCAAGGTCTACCTGACGGCCAGCGCCGAGGCCCGCGCCCGCCGCAGGAGCGCCGAGCTGGCCGGCTCCACGGTGGAGGCGCAGCAGGCCGCCATGGCCCGGCGTGACACCCTGGACTCGACACGTAAGACGGACCCACTCTCGATGGCGGATGGCGCCGTCGAGCTCGACACCACCGCGCTGAACCTCGAAGAGGTCATCGCGGAGGTGCTGAGGCTGGTCAAGGAGCGCACCTGACCTCCAGGTGCGGTACTCACCTAAGGATGAACAACCATGTCAACGGGGGATTGGGTCGAGGCTGACCTCGACGAGCTGGAAGTCACCGAGCACGGCGACACCACGCCTCTGCCGGTCGTGGCCATCGTGGGCCGCCCCAACGTGGGCAAGTCCACGCTGGTCAACCGCATCATCGGCCGCCGCGAGGCGGTCGTGGAAGACGTGCCGGGCGTCACCCGCGACCGCGTCACCTACGACGCCAACTGGCGCGGCCGCCGCTTCACCGTCGTCGACACCGGCGGCTGGGACCCCGACGCCACCGGCATGAACCTGCGCATCGCCGAGCAGGCCCAGGTCGCCGTCGAGCTGGCCGACGTGATCGTGTTCGTGGTCGACGCCACCGTGGGCGCCACCGACGCCGACGAGATCGTGGGCGCGGTGCTGCGCCAGTCGGGCAAGCCGGTGCTGCTGGCCGCCAACAAGGTCGACAACCAGCAGCTGGAGCTGGAGGCCGCCGCGCTGTGGTCGCTCGGGCTGGGCGAGCCCTACCCGGTCTCGGCACTGCACGGCCGCTCCAGCGGCGACCTGCTCGACGTGGTGCTCGACGCGCTGCCCGAGACGCCGCAGCTGACCTTCGGCGGCGAGCGCGGCCCGGCCCGCGTGGCGCTGCTCGGCAAGCCCAACGTGGGCAAGTCCTCGCTGCTCAACAAGCTGGCGGGGGAGGAGCGGGTGCTGGTCGACCCGATGGCGGGCACCACCCGCGACCCGGTCGACGAGCTGATCGAGCTGGGCGGGCGCACCTGGCGCTTCGTCGACACCGCCGGCATCCGGCGGCGCGACCGCGAGCTGCAGGGCGCCGACTTCTACGCGGCCATGCGCACCCGCGCCGCGCTGGAGCGCTCGGAGGTGGCGATCGTGCTGATCGACGCCAGCGAGCCGCTCACCGAGCAGGACCTGCGGATCATCGGCCTGGTGATCGAGTCGGGGCGGGCCATGGTGGTGGCCTTCAACAAGTGGGACCTCGTCGACGAAGACCGCCGCTACTACCTGGAGAAGGAGATCGACCGGCAGCTCGTGCGCACCCCGTGGGCGCTGCGGGTGAACATCTCCGCCAAGACCGGCCGCCACATGGACCGGCTGGTGCCGGCGCTGGAGAAGGCGCTCGACTCCTGGTCCACCCGGGTCCCGACGGCGCGGCTCAACGCGTTCCTCACCGAGCTGGTGCACGCGACGCCGCCGCCCGTCCGGGGTGGCAAGCAGCCGAAGATCCTGTTCGCCACGCAGGCGTCCGTCGAGCCGCCCAAGTTCGTGCTGTTCACCTCCGGCTGGCTGGAGGACACCTACCGGCGCTTCATCGAGCGGCGCATCCGTGAGGAGTTCGGGTTCGCCGGGTCGCCGATCGACGTCACGATGAAGATCCGCGAGAAGCGCCCCAAGAAGGACAAGTAACGGCGTTGCCGTATCATCTACGGCAACACGTGGACGGAGACGAGTAGCCAGCGGGCCGCACGGGCCCAGAGAGCCGCCGGCAGCTGTGAAGGCGGTCCCGTGTCCGCTGGTGAAGACACTCCTGAGTGCGGGGAGGAAATGCCCCGCCGGCTGACCCCCGTCACCGGGTCGTGGAGGCCGCCCCTCGCGGGGCGGCGAAAGTGCGGTGGCACCGGGAGCTCCCTTCTCCCCCGCACTCCCAAGGGGTCATGCATTTCCTGCAGAGGAGCTGTAATGATCTCTCGTGTCCTGTCGGCGTCGCTCGCTGAGCACGCCGGCCGACGAGTGACGATCGCCGGCTGGGTCCATCGCCGCCGGCACCTGAAATCCGTCTCCTTCCTGGTCGTACGCGACCGTGCCGGGCTGGCCCAGGTGGTCAGCGCGGACGGGGAGCTGCCGCCGGAGGAGAGCGTCGTCCGGGTCACCGGCACCGTGACCCCGGCCGGGCAGGCTCCCGGCGGGGTCGAGCTGACCGGGCCGGAGATCGAGGTCCTGGCCGAGCCCGCGCAGGCGCCGCCGTTCGACCTCTACCGGCCGGTCGTGGCCGCGACGCTGCCGACGGTCCTCGACCACGCGCCCGTCGCGCTGCGGCATCCGCTGCTGCGGGCGCCGCTGGAGATCTCGGCGGCGAGCGTGGCCGGGTTCCGCGAGACGCTGGACGGCCTCGGGTTCACCGAGATCCACACGCCCAAGATCGTGGCCTCGGCCACCGAGTCCGGCGCGAACGTCTTCGGCATCGACTACTTCGGCCGCCGCGCCTACCTCGCGCAGTCGCCGCAGTTCTACAAGCAGACGATGGTCGGGGTGTTCGAGCGGGTCTACGAGGTCGGGCCGGTCTTCCGCGCCGAGCCGCACGACACCGTCCGCCACCTGGCCCAGTACACCAGCCTCGACGCCGAGCTGGGGTTCGTGGCCGACCACCGGGACGTGATGGCGGTGCTGCGGGAGGTCGTCGCCGGCATGGTCGAGTCGGTGCGCCGCCGGGCCGGATCAGCCGTCGAGGCGGCCGGGGCCGTGCTGCCGGCCGTGCCCGCCGAGATCCCGGCCGTGCACTTCACCGAGGCCCAGCGGCTGACCGGCGAGGACGAGCCCGACCTGTCACCGGCCCAGGAACGGTGGTTGTCGGACTGGGCGCTGCGCGAGCACGGGTCGGAGTTCCTGTTCGTCACCGGCTACCCGATGTCCAAGCGGCCGTTCTACACCCATCCCGACCCCGCCAGACCGGGCTACTCCAACGGCTTCGACCTGCTGTTCAGGGGCCTGGAGCTGGTGACCGGCGGCCAGCGCCTGCACCGGTACGACGACTACGTCCAGGCCCTGGACGGGGACGTGGAGCCGTACGAGGGCTACCTCCAGGCGTTCCGGTACGGGATGCCGCCGCACGGCGGGTTCGCGCTCGGCCTGGAACGCTGGACGGCCCGGCTGACCGGCGCCGCCAACATCCGGCAGACCACCGCCTTCCCCCGCGACCTGCACCGCCTGTCGCCCTGACCGGCGGCGCCGCCTGATCCGCGGTCAGGATTCGGGGTCGGGGGCGGCGTCCGCGAGGGCGGGCGCCGCCTCCGGCAGAACGCGGCGGGGCATGAGCAGCGCCACCGCCGCCCCCAGCAGGCAGACGAACGCCGTGAGCAGGAACATCTCGGTGTACTCGACGTGCAGGGCGGCATCGACCTGGGCCAGGTAGTCGGCCAGCCGCCGCTGGTAGGTCTGCGCGTCCACGCCGAACGGCAGCGGCGTGTCCAGGTCGGCGGTCAGCGACTGGAACCGGTGGAAGCCCCACGCCGACACGCCCGCCACGCCGACGAGCATGCCCATCATCCTGGCCACCACGACCGCCGCCGAGGCGACGCCGTGCTGGACGGCCGGGCTCACCCGCAGGACCGCCGACGAGACCGGCGCGATCACCAGCCCGAGGCCGAGCCCCGCCACGACCAGGTCGGCGTCCACGGCCAGGCCCGCTGCGGCCAGGTCGAGCGGCCAGCGGCTCATCAGCCAGTATCCGGCCGCGGCGAGCAGCAGGCCGGGCACCGCCACCGCGCGTTCGCCGGCCCGCCGGGCCAGCACGCCGCCGAGCAGCGCGCCCACGGCCAGCGCGCCGAGGAACCGGGCCAGGACCAGCGCCGCGCCCAGGGCGTCCTTGTCCAGCAGCGTCTGGGCGGCGAACTGCACGAACACCATCGTCACCAGCAGGGCCGCGCCCGCTAGGAAGCTCACGCCCAGCGTCGCCAGCAGCGGTGACTTGCGGGCGGCCGACAGGTCGAGCAGCCGGACGGGGGAGCGGATCTCCCACCAGACGAACACGCCGCCCGCCACCGCGCCGGCCGCGATCACCGGCGGCCCCCACGGCGGCAGCACGGTCGTGGCCGGGTCGGGGTTGTACAGGCCGACGACCAGGAGGGCCAGCGCCAGCGCCAGCAGCGCACCCCCGACGACGTCGACGCGGGCCGTGCCGGACGGCGGCCCGGCCGGGACCGTACGCTGTACGGCGACGGCGGCCAGGGCGGCGAGGGGCACGTTGACCCAGAAGATGGCGTGCCAGCCGCCCAGCTCCACGCCCGCGACGGCGACCGGCGGGACCAGCGCCAGCACGCCGCCGTACAGGGGGCCGAGGGCGCTGCCCAGCTCCTGCGCCGCGCCCACCGCGCCCAGCGCGAGCGGCCGGTCGCGCGCCTCCCACAGGTCGCCGATCAGCGCCATCGTGATCGGCAGCAGCGCCCCGCCCGCCACGCCCTGGATCGTACGGCCCGACACCACCATCGCCTCACCGGCCGCCAGCGCGGTCAGCACCGAGCCGAGCGCGAACGCCGCCAGGCAGGCGTGGATCAGCGGCCGCCGGCCGTGACGGTCGGAGAGCTGGCCGAGCAGCGGCATCGCGGCGACGTAGCCGAGCAGGAACCCGGTGACGACCGGCGTGACCCGCTCCAGGTGGTTCTGCGGCACGCCGACGTCGTGGGCGATGTCCATCAGGACCGTCACGACCACGTAGGCGTCGAGCGCGGCCAGCAGCACCACCGCGCCGCCCGCGCCGAGCGCGACCCGGCGGGCGCGGTCCGCCGGGACGTTCCGGCTCACCCGGCTCACCCGGCTCATCCGGACGGGGGCGGCGTGATCGTGACCGGCGCGTCGTAGTCGCTGAACGTCACCGTCACCGTGCCGTTCTGCAGCGGCAGGCTCGCCTTGGTGAGCCGGTTGGTGGCCTTGTCGATCCAGACCTTGCCGTTGACGCCCTGCGTGACGCCCGGGACGATCTGCCCGACGACCTGCCCGGAGAACGTCGTGGCCACCCGGTACGAGCCGTCCTCGACCGCCTCCACCCTGGGGTCGGTCGCCGAGGCGAGCAGCTGCGCGATGCCCTTGGCCGGGTTGAGGATCACCGACGGGTCGTAGAACTGGGCGAGCTGCTGCCTGGTCATCGTCTGGAAGCCGCCGGTCGGCCCCTTGAAGTGCACGGTGTCGCCGATCACGGCGAAGGTGATCTCCTGCAGGGTGCCCAGCACCTCCAGCGTGATCGTGCCGTCGGCGTCGCCCGCCGAGGTGAGCCTGCCGTCGGCCTTCTTGAGCGGCACCTGGGGCTTGCCCTCCGTGGCGATCGAGAAACCGGCCGACCTGACGGCCTTCATGGCCTCCGACGACTTCTTCATCAGGTCGGGCCCGGCGGGGAGCTCGTCACCCCCGCCGCCACCCGCGGAGCAGGCCGGCATCAGCGCGAGCACGACAACGATCAGCAGCTTTCGGAGCATGAGCGGATCGTAGCGAGCGCCCGGGAACGCCGGTGAGCCGTCGCCGATATCGGTTGGGCCTCAGCGCAGCTTCTTCAGATGGTCGACGATGGGCCCGAACGCCTGCTCCAGCGCCTCCAACTGGTCGTCGGTGAGCCGGTCGACGAAATGCTCCCGCACGCTCGCGACGTGGTCGGGCGCCACCCGCTGGATCGTGGCCCAGCCCTCGTCGGTCAGGACGGCGAACGTGCCGCGCCGGTCGTCGCGGCAGTCTTCCCTGGTGACCAGCCCTTTGGCCTCCATGCGGGAGATCTGGTGCGACAGCCTGCTGCGCGACTGGATCGTGGCGTCGGCCAGGTCGCTCATCCGCATGCGCCGCTCGGGGCTCTCGGAGAGGTTGACCAGGATCTCGTAGTCGTTCAGCGAGAGCTGGTGCTCCTGCAGCTCCCGGTCGAGGCGGTGCATGAGCAGCTTGTGCAGCGCGAGATGCGTACGCCAGGCACGCTGTTCGGCGGGGGAAAGCCAGCGGGGCGCGCTCATGATCCCCAATCTATCGCACGCCCCCGACGATGCGGCTACCTGCGGGGGGCCGCCGCGCAGGGCCGCCGTACAGTGATCTGATGGAGGAGAAGTCGGGGGAGAGCCTGGCGACCGTGCTGGTCGCGGGCGCCGCGAACCTGACCATCGCCCTGGCCAAGCTCGTCGCGGGGCTGATCGGCGGTTCGGCCGCGATGTTGTCCGAGGCGGCCCACTCGGCCGCCGACACGATGACCGAGCTGCTGCTGCTGGTCTCCGTACGCCGGGCGGGCAAGCCGCCGGACGAGCGCCACCCGTTCGGCTACGGCAAGGCGGGGTTCTTCTGGGCGATGATGGCGGCGGTCGCGACGCTGGTCGGCGGGGCGGGGTTCTCCGTCACCCACGGGCTGCACGAGATCAGCCACGGCGAGGAGCTGGGCAACCTCACGCCGTCCTACGTCGTGCTGGCCGTCTCGTTCGTGATCGAGGGCATCTCGTTCACCAAGGCGTACTCGCAGTTGCGCGCCGAGGCCGGCAGGTACAAGGTGCGTCCGACGCGGCTGGTGCGCATCACGTCCGACACCGCGCTCAAGGCCGTGCTGTTCGAGGACGCCGCCGCGCTGGTCGGCCTGGTGATCGCGGCGCTCGGGCTGCTCGGCTCGCAGTGGTCCGGCTCGGCCCTGTGGGACGGCGCGGCCTCGGTCGCCATCGGCCTGCTCCTGCTGGTGGTCGCGCTCATCCTGATCCAGTCGAACCTGTCGCTGCTGATCGGCCAGGCCGCCCCCAGGCAGATCGAGGTCGGCATCCGCGCGGTGCTGCTGGCCCAGCCCGAGGTGGACGACGTGGTCGAGCTGCTGACGATGATGATCGGGCCGGGTTCCATCATGGTCGCCGCGAAAATCGACTTCCGGGACGAGGCGAGCGCGGCGGGCGTGGAGATCGCCTGCGACGAGATCGACCGGCGGCTGCGCGACCGCTTCTCCGGCGTCACCCTCGTCTTCCTGGACCCCACCCCCACCCGCCGCCGCTAGCGACGTCACCGGACGGAGGCTCACGCAGGCATTCTCAGGCGCTCGAGGGCGGCCAGGACGAGGTCGAGGCCGAAGGTGAACTCCTCCGCCGGGTCGTAGCCGGCAGCGGCGAGCACCGCTGCGGACTCGTTGAGGTAGGGGAACTCGTCAGCAGGAAGCTGGGGCAGGAAGACGTCCTCGGTCATGTCCGCGAACTCGTCGGGGGTGTCGAACGGCAGGCTGGCTTCCTGCAGGGCGAAACCGTAGACATAGCTGTCGAGCAGCCAGTTGGCGTGCGTCGCCATCAGGACCGGGAAGCCGGCCCGCCGCAGGCAGGCGGTGACCGCTTCGCGGTGGCGGAGGTTCGCGGGCCCCGGCGATGTCCGCGACTCCATCAGGCCGATCGCCCACGGGTGGCGTGCGAGAACCTGCCGGGCGGATGCCGCCCGGCGTCGCATCGCCGACTGCCAGTCGGTCTCTTCGGGCGGGAGCTCGATCTCCTCGAACACGAGGTCGATCATGGCGTCCAGCAACTCTTCCTTGCTCGCCACGTAGTAGTAGAGCGACATCGCGCCCGCGCCGAGCGCGCCGGCCAGCCGGCGCATGCTCAGCCCGTGGACCCCCTCGCGGTCGGCGAGCCGGACCGCCTCGGCCACCACCCGTTGCCTGCTCAGCGCCGCGTCCGACGTCCCCTGGCGTTGTTCCCTCGCGGACACGGGTCTCCTCTCGCGCGCTCGAGCGGCTTGACAATCGTCCGGCGCACGGTCATGGTACAGCGTACTACCTGTAGTACAGCGTACGACGTACGATGTACGAACCAGCCGGAGTCGTAGCTCGGACGTGAGGAGGCTGCTGTGGGAACCGAACAGCGATCGAGTGCCGGAGCACGCCTGATGCCGGGGACGAGTCCGGCCGCGGCGACGACGATGCGGGCCGCCGGCCGGCACCGTTACGGCCTGCCCCCAGTGCTCGAGTCGGCCGAGGCCCGGGCTACCGCTGCCCGGTCGAGGCGATGTGCTCGTCCAGGTGGGCGCGGCCTCGGTACATCCCTGCCGCCAGTCCGGCTGCGGGACCGCTTCTCCCGAAAGAAGAACCGATGACCATCCGAGCGAAAACCCCGAACCTGCTCGACAACCGGTCGGTCCCCGTGCACGCCAAGCTCGCCGCCGCATGGACCAGCTTCATGTTCCTCTACATCTACGTCGACTACTTCCACCTCCACAAGCCCGGCGTCATCGACAACCTCCGTGCCGGCGTCGTCTTCGAGTTCGACGTCAGCCCGACGTTGTTGACCATGATGCTCGCGTCCGTGGCGATCCCGGCCCTGATGGTGATGCTCTCCATGACGCTGCCCGCCCGGGTGAACCGCGCTGCGAACCTCGTCGTCGCATCGCTCTACATCCCCTACTCGGTGTTCAACGCGGTGGGGGAGTCCTGGGAGTGGGCCCCCTTCTACGGCCTCTCCATCGGAATCGAGGTGCTGCTCCTGGCCTTCGTCCTGCGCTCCGCCTGGACGTGGCCGCGAACCCCCGCCGTCCCGGCCGGTCCCGCGGCGGCCGCCCTTCGTCCCGGCGGGATGCCCACGCACCCGGCCTGACAGCGTGCCTGCCGGAGGACGGCCCCACCGCCTGGCCGCCCTGCTCGTCCGGCTCCGAACCTGATCCGAGAAACGGTCCCTAGCCGGGCCCTCGGAACGACGGGACGGGAACGCGCTCGGCCGGCGTGTCGGTGACGACGGCGACCCTGATGTCCGGGGCGGCCCGCCATTCCAGCAGGTGACCGACCGGGAGCGGGTCGACGCCGGTCGTGCGCAGCTCGTCCAGGGTGAGCTCGCCGCGTTTGACCAGGGCTTCCTTACGGGTCCAGTGGCGGATCAGGTCGTCGTTGCCGGTCACCAGGGCGCGTTCGGCGGGGGTGAGCGCGTGGTCGGCCAGGCCCTCGTTCAGCGGGCCCGGCGGCACGTGCTCGGCGTCCACGCCGACCCGGCCGGGGCCGGCCGCGGCGCACACGTAGCCGCGGGTGTGGCTGAAGCTCACGCCCAGGCCGGGGGCCTCGCGCAGGTACGGCCTGCCGTGGCCGGGGCCGTGCACCTCGCAGTGCTGCAACAGGGTCAGCCCCTCCGGCGGGAGGTCGAGCACGGCCGCGGCGCACAGGCGTACGAGCAGGTGGGCCGCGACGAAACAGGCGCGGTCGGCGGGGAAGACGAACCGGTCGGCGCGTTCGCGCTCGGCCTCGGTCAGCCACGTCTCGGGGGCGCGCACCTCTTCGGGTCGGCCGCCCATCGCCAGGGGGACGATCGTCAGTCCTTCTTCGCCGCGGGGTCGTCGAGCTTGTACTGGTCCTCCGAGGCCGCGCCGAGCACGGTCACGTCCTGGACCTTCCAGGCGCCCTTCTGCTTCACAAGCGTGATCTTAAGGTGCGAATCCTTCACCGAGCGAATCGCCTGGGCGGTGTTCACCTGCTGGTCCACGACGACGATGGCGTGCGCGGTGGCCTCGTCGGCGTCGGCCAGGTAGACCTCGCGGACCTTGGCCTGGGAGACGGCCTTGAGCTTGACGATCACCTGGGACATCGCGCCGCCGAACGCCGCGTCGTAGGTGGCCTGGAAGTCGCCCGTGGCCTGGGCGGACAGGGTCGAGCGGGTGCTCTGGAGGTCCTTGTAGTCGTAGCTGAGCAGGGCCTGGCTGAAGGCGCTCGCGGCGCCGGAGACCTCCAGGCGCAGGGCGCGTTCGCTCTCCAGGCGGGCCAGCGCGTCCCGGGCCCGGGAGGCGTCGATCCACTGCAGCACGGCCGTGGCCGCGACGGCCGCCGCCAGCATCGCCGCCAGCGCGCCGAACACCCGCGTCCGCGTGAACCGCCCACCCGCGGCCGTCCCCGACACCGGCCCGTCCCCCGCGGCCTCGGTGGGGATCTCCGTGGGGGCCTCAGCGGGAGCCTCAGCGGGGGCCTCGGTGTCGGGAACGGTGTCCGGGGCGGTGAGGTGGTGGTCGGTGGTCATGGTGACTCCTCACGGCGGCGGGCTGCCCGGCCCGCCGCGATCCAGCCCACGATGCCACCACTCACCACGACGGCGAGGAAGATCGCGACAATCAGCGGCGTGGGGCTCGGTGGGGTACGGGACGCGTCGCCGGCGGCGGCCACGCTGCTCGACGACGCCGGGGACGGCGGCTCGGGCGCGCCGGACTTCTTCTTGACGGCCTTCGGGCCCTCGGCGTCGGGCCCGCCGGTGTCCCGGTCCGTCCTCGACGCGCCGGGGTCCGGGCTGGCGGGGGTGTGCTGGGTGGCCCTGGAGGTTTCGTGCGAGGTGCCGGCGGGGGTGGGGGAGGGGCAGGTGGCGAGCCGGGGGACGTGGGGCGGGCCGACGGGGCCCGCGTACTCCTCGGCCGGGGTCGGCCCGCCGGGCACGCTGAAGATGAACGACGCCTTGCCGTACACAGTGTCCCCCTGCCGTTCGCTGATGTCGTCGGCCAGGCTCAGCGCGGTCGGCATGACGCTCAGCAGGTGGTGCACGTCCTTCTCGGTCGCGGCGGAGAAGGCCGGTCGGTGCGGCAGCCCGGCGGCGGTCAGCAGGCAGGAGAACCCGGGCCTGGACCTCCTGATCGCCGCGTCGAGCCGGGCGAACACGCCGGGGCCCTGGTCGAGGAAGGCGTTCAGGTCCGTACGTGAGGCCCGCAGCGAGCCCGTGACCGCGCTCAGGTCCGTGATGCCGGCGGCCAGCCGGTCCTTCCGGCCGGCCAGCGTGTGGGTGAGCCGGGTGAGCTGCACCGACAGGTCGTCGAGGGTCCGGGAGTCGTCGGCCAGGGTGGCGGTCAGGTCGTGGGCGTTCTCGATGACGGCCCTGATCGCGGGCGCGCGCCCGTCCAGGGCGGTGGCCAGCTCGTGGGTGATCGTCTCGGCGTCGCCGGCGGGCACCGCGTCGAGCAGCCTGCCCACGCCCTCGAACAGCTTGCGGTAGTCCAGCGGCACGGCGGTCCGCGACAGCGGGATGGTGTCGCCGGGCGCGAGGGAGGCCCCGCCCACGCCGCGGGCGGGCGGCGACAGCTCCACGTACGGCTCCCCGACCGCGGACTTGCGGCGCACCTCGGCCGTGCTGTCCTTGGGCAGCCTGATCTCCTTGTCGATGTCCAGCCCGACGACGATCTTCCCCGGCGCCAGCCGCACGTCGCCGATCCTGCCGACCCGCACCCCCAGGTACGCCACGTCGAAGCCGCGTACGAGCCCGGGGGAGGAGGCGAACTCGGCCGACACCCGGTACGGCCGCTCGATCACGTCGAGCCGGATGATCGTGCTGAACGCCCAGATCGTCATGACCACGCCGAGCAGCACGAAGAAGCCGACGTTCAGGTGCACCCGGTGCCTCATCGCGGCGGCTCCCACAGCAGGCGGAAGTCGCTCAGCCGGTCGGCGGCCTTCCTCGCGGCCTCGGCCCCCTTGTTCCGGGGCAGCAGCAGGCCCTTCAGCCAGACGTAGATCAGCACCTGGCCGTTGACCGTGATCGGCGGCGCGTCGATGAACGCCTGGATCCGCGCCACCAGCCCCTTGAGGTCGTCCTTGCCCCGCTGCATGGCCGAGGAGACGGCCTCCAGCTCGCGCAGCAGCGTGCGCAGCCGGGCGGCGTGCCGCGGGTACACGGTGAGGTTGGCCTCCCTGGCCAGCTCGGTCAGCGCCACGACGGCCCGCTTGACGTGCTTGCGGCCGTGCGCGACGCGGCTGGTGGCGGCAGCCAGGACGCCGGGCAGCCGGTCCAGCTCGTCGCTGCCCTCGGCGAGGTCGTCGCCGAGCCTGGCCAGCGCGTCGATGCCGGTCGCCAGGTCCCGCCGGGCCGCGGCGTAGGCGTCGGTGACCTCGGCGGTGCGCCGGATCAGCTGGTTGACGTCGGCGCCCTTGCCGGCGAACGCGGTGGAGGCGGCGTCCAGGATCGCGTTGACGTCCTGGGCGCCGAGCGCCTCGACGAGCGGGCCGGCCTTGGCGGTGACCTGCTCGATGTCCGGTTCGACCGAGGTGTCGGCGATCGTGGCCCCGTCCGCCAGGTACGGGCCCGTGGCCAGGTCCCGGCCCGCGGGCGGGCTGAGCAGGACGTAGTTCTCGCCCAGCACGGACGTCTTGGCCACGGTCGCGGTGCTGCCCACGGGCACCCGGTGCGCGGACTGGATCGACATCGTCACCCTGGCCCGGTATCCCTCCAGCCGGATGCCGGTCACCGTGCCCACCCGGACGTCGGCGATCTGCACGCTGTGCCCGGCCACCAGGCTCTGGACGTCGTCGAAGGTGGCGTTCAGCGTCAGGTCGCCGGTGGTCGCGCCGAGCGTGCGCAACGAGCAGGACGCGGTGAGCACCAGCGCGGTGAGCACCAGCGCGAGCAGCGGGCGGGCCCTCATCGGGCGGCCCTCTTCCGCTCGAAGGGACAGTTGCTCAGCCCGGCCGGCAGGCACGGCACCTCGCCCAGGTTCAGCGCCTGGAACAGCGGCGTCAGCCAGGTCCTGGTCATCGCGTTGAGCACGACGCGGATCTTCAGCACGTGCTGGTCCCGGTCCCAGGAGTCGATCAGCACGTCGGCCAGGTCGGCCGCGCCCTTGACCGCCCGCGCCATGGACTCGCTGTTGGCCCGGACCGTCAGCACCAGCTCGGCCAGCGTGCTCGCGGCCCGCGGCAGGCGTGCGGAGTAGGCCTCGATGATCAGGTCGCCGCGCCGGACGAAGCCCGCCATGTCCGCGACGAAGCCGCGCAGGCGCTGCCGTTCCTCGGCCAGGATCGCGCCGGCCTCGGCGAAGGAGTCGATCGCGCCGGTCACCTGGTCCTGCCGCCTGTTGAGGCCGGTGGCGAGCCGGTTCAGGCCCTTGGCCAGGGCGACGAGCTGCTCGTCCTGGCGGGCCAGGGTGTCGGTGAGGCGGGCGGTGCCGTCGATCGCGGCGTTGATCGTCCGGCCGCGCCCCCGTAGGCCGTCGGCCAGGTTGCCGGCCACGTCGCCCAGCTTCTCGCCGTCGAGGGCGTCGGTGAGCCTGGTGAAGGCGGCCAGGGCGTCGTCGATCTCCACGGGCAGTTCGGTGCGCTCCGGCGGGATGACGGCGCCGGGCGCGATCCGCCGGTCGCCCGGCTTCCACGGCGGGTACAGCACGACGTTGCGCTCGCCCAGCGTGTTCTGCGGCGCGACCACGGCCTTGACCCCGGCCGGCAGCGGCACCTCGCGGTCGACCAGCAGCTCGACCCGTACCTTGTCGCCGTCGATGCGGATCTTCTCCACGCGCCCGGCGTCCAGCCCCATGACCTTGACCCGGGCCTGCTCGTACAGGGAGGGCGTCTTGCGGAAGACCGCCACCAGCCGGTACGGCTGCTCGCCCAGCACCGAGCAGCCGCCGTTCGCCGCCAGCAGCGTCCCGGCCAGCAGGACCGGCAGGAGTCGTCTCATCGGTCGCCCTTCCTGTCCTTGGCCACGGCGGCCAGCACCTCGGGGTCGATCGGGCCGAGTCCGGTGGCCACGGCCTCCAGCCACGGCCCCTGACCGCCCATGGTGGCCAGGCCGGAGAACGTCGGGCCCGCCCAGGCCAGCAGCGAGTTGAGCCGCTCGCCGCTGCCGCTGAGGCGGCTGGTGACGGCCGAGGTGTCGTCCAGGATCCGGATCAGGGCCCGCTCGTGCTCGTCGATCAGGCGGGTGGTGCTGCGCACCAGGCCGCTGCCGTCGCCGAGCAGGGTGCGCAGCTCCTTCCTGCGGGCGCGCAGCTCGTTCAGCATGATCTGGACGGCGTCGATGAGCCGGCCGAGCTGGCGGTCCTTCCGCTCCAGCACGTCCATGATCTTCGTGCCGTTGTCGAGCAGCCGCTGGAGTTGCGGCTCGCTCCTGCTCACGGTGTCCGACAGGTCGCCGATGTTCTTCAGCAGCCTGCTCACCCGGCCGCGCCGGGAGGTGTCGATCCTGCCCAGCTCGGTGAGCAGGTCGTCCACGGCGTCGGTGTCGAGCCGCCGGACCAGCCGGGTGGCGTCGTTGACCGCGTCGTTGACGAGCGTCGGCACCCCGGTCCGGTCCACGGGGATGCGTCGCCGCGCCTCGGGGAGCTGGTCGAGGTACGGGGCGGCGACCGGGCCGGTGAGCTTGACGTAGCGGCCGCCGAGCAGGTTCGACAGGGCGATGTCGGCGCGGGTGGACCGGCCGAGCCGCACGCCGTCGTCCACCTTCCAGGTGACGACCACGTTGCCCCGGGCGTAGTCGGCGCGCACCTCGGTGACCTTGCCGACCCGCACCCCGGCCACCCGCACGTCGTTGCCGGTGCGCAGGCCGCCCGAGTCCACGAAGACGCCCGACACGTAGTAGCCGCCTTCCAGCAGCCCC
Source organism: Nonomuraea sp. NPDC049637 (assembly GCF_040675235.1). Lineage (NCBI taxonomy): Bacteria > Bacillati > Actinomycetota > Actinomycetes > Streptosporangiales > Streptosporangiaceae > Nonomuraea > Nonomuraea sp. NPDC049637. The sequence continues at coordinate 40,946 of NZ_JBFAOM010000025.1, read as the reverse complement.
AGGTTGCCGACCAGGAACGTGGCCACCAGCAGCGCGCCCAGCACGGCCACCGACACAAGGCCCACCACGACCTTGTTCCGGTCCCGGAACGACCTGACCGCCATCACCGGCCCACCAGCAGCCTGCGCAGGTCCTTCTCGTTCTGGACCCGGGTGTTGCGCAACGGCGGCGGCGACCGCATGGGGTACGGGCACGGCGAGGGGCCCAGCGCCAGGCAGGGCACGGCGGTGATGAAGTAGTGCCCGCGGTCCACGGTCGAGTACGCGCGGGCGAACAGCGGCTGGAACGTGCTGACCGTCCGGTCGATCTCGCGGACGTGCCGCCGGATGCCGCCGGTCAGCCCGGACAGGTTCTCCACCACCCGGCCCAGCTCGCCGGCGTTCTTCCCGATCACCTCGTCGGAGGTGCGGAAGGTGGCCGACAGCTCGACGAGGGCGTCGTCCACCAGCTCGCGGTTGCCGGCGAACGCCTCCGAGAGCGTCACCAGGTCGTCCACCAGCCGTTCGATCTGCCGGTCGCGCCGGGCCACCACGCCGGTGACCGTCGCGTAGTCCTTCAGCAGCTTCTCGATGGTCGCCCTGCGCTCGCTGAGCGTGCCGGTGACGGCGTCGACGTTGTCCAGCAGCCGCGGGATGTTCCGGTCGTTGCCCTTCAGTGACCTGGCCGCGGCGGTGAGGAGCCGGTTGATCTGCTCGGGGTCCAGGCTGCGGGTCAGCGGGCCGAGGTCGCCGACCAGCTCGCCGACGTCCACCACGGACGAGGTGCGCACGATGCGCGACCCCGGCGCCAGCCGGCCCGGCGCGGTGCCCGGCAGCAGGTAGACCACGCGCTGGCCGATGGCGTTGCGCCAGCGTACGGCCGCCTCGGTGTCGGTGGGCACCCGGACCTCGTCCCGCACCTCCAGGGTGACCTCCGCCCGGCCGGCCACCACCTCGATCGACCGCACCCGGCCGACCGGCGCTCCGGCGATCTTGACCTCGTCGCCCTCGGTCAGCCCCGACACGTCGTCGAACGCGGCCACCAGCCGGTAGCCGCCGCCGGTGCCGACCCGGGCGACCTGGACGGCGATCAGCACGATGAGCGACATCGTCAGGCCGACGAACAGGGCGAACCGGACGAACGTCCACCTGCGCACGACCCGCGTCCTGGAGACCGCCACCTCAGCGCCTCCCGTCGGTGCGGCCGCAGACGCCGACGACCAGCTCGCAGACGTCGGTGGCGACGAACGCCTCGACCTGGAGCATGCCGCTGCCGTCCGGCCCCGGTGTCTCGATCAGCTCGTTGAGCAGGTCCACCAGCCTGCCCAGCCCGCGTACGCCGTCACCGGCCAGGCCGAGCTGGGCGTAGACGAGGGCGGCCACGCGCTCGCCGGAGTGCACGGCCGCGCGCAGATCCTGGCGGTGCGCGCGCAGGCCGTGCGCGGCCAGCGCGGAGACGGAGGTGATCTCCTGGAGCAGGGCGCGCACCTTGTCGGCCCGCCGCAGCAGGTCGGGGGTGATGACGTCGGCGTCGGAGGCGATCGAGACCAGCTCGTCGCCCTTGTCGGACAGGGCCGTGCCGAGCGCGGCGGCGTCGTGCAGGAACCGCCGGGCCCGCTCCCGCTGCCGGTGGGCGACGCCGACGACCGTGCCGGCGTCGCCGATCAGCTCGCGCAGGTTGCGGCCCTCGCCGTCCAGGCCCTTGGCCAGGGTGTGCACGATGACCGTGACCTCGCGGGGATCGACGGCGTCCAGGCCCCGGTAGGCGTCGCCGAGCGTGCCGGACAGGTCGAGCGGCTCCTCGGTGCGGGTGATGACCGCGCCGCTGCCCAGGTAGGGCCCGGTGGCCTCGCCGGGGCCCGGCCGCAGGTCGATCATCTTCGGGCCGAACACCGACAGCGGCTCGACGGCCGCGACGGTGGTCCGCGGCACCTTCACGCCGGGCTGGAGATGCATCGTGACCACGGCCCGGCCCCTGGCGTCCAGGGTCACGTCCGTCACGTCGCCGACGGTGATGCCACGGATCTTGACCTTGGAGTTGGTGTCCATGCCCTGCCCGGCCCGGCCGAACACCGCCTCGATCCGGGTGCCGCGCGCCTCGGTGGCGCCGCGCACGACCAGGAACGTCGCCGCGGCCAGCGTCAGGACGACGCCCAGGGCGATGCCGAGGCGGACGGCGAGCGGAAGTTCGGATCGGGACACCGGCTCACCCCGTCAGCGGAATGTTGCCGCCGCCGCCCCAGAACAGGAACGACAGCAGCAGGTTCAGCAGCACGATCGTGACGATCGACTGGCGGATGGCGCGCCCGGCCGCCACGCCCACGCCCACCGGCCCGCCGGTGGCGTGGAAGCCGTGGTAGCAGTGGATCACGATGACGGCGAAGGCGAAGATCCCGACCTTGACCAGGCTGTAGACGATGTCGCTGACCGGCAGGTACAGGTAGAAGTAGTAGTCGTAGGCGCCGGGCGCCAGGCCGAACAGCGCCGTGCACATCAGGCGGGTGGCGAAGAAGCTGGCGAACAGCGCGATCAGGTAGATCGGCAGCAGTGCCAGCAGCGCCGCCACCACGCGGGTGCAGATCAGGTAGGTGAAGGCGTTGATGCCCATCACCTCCAGCGCGTCGATCTCCTCCGAGATGCGCATCGCCCCGAGCTCGGCCGTGAACGCCGAGCCCACCTGCGCGGCCAGCGCGGTCGCGGCGATGATCGGGGTGATCTCGCGGACGTTGGCGAAGCTGCCGATCAGCCCCACGAACGACTCCGCGCCGATGGCCTGCAGCCCCTGGTAGCCCTGCAGGCCCACGGTCGCGCCCACGACGAACGCCATCGTGAACACCACGAAGATCATGCCGCCGCCGACGACGGTCGCGCCCACCCCCACCACGACGTCGCTGACCTGCCTGATCACGACCTTGCGGTAACGCAGCCGCAGGACGACGTCGCGGACGGAGTAGAAGAGCACCTTCCCCACGAACAGCGGCCAGTCGGCCGGCGTCGCGAGCCGCTCGGCCAGGCGCCGCCCGCGGCGGGCGAGCCCCGGCCCGGCCGCCGGCGCCGCCGTCACATCGACCTCGGCGGGTAGGCCAGGAAGTAGACGGCCGAGATCACGTAGTTGAACGTGAACACCAGCATGAACGTCAGCACGGTCGCCTGGTTGACCGCCCGTCCCACGCCCACCGGGCTGGTCGCGCACGTCATGCCCTTGTAGCAGGCCACGGCGGCGGCGACGAAGCCGAAGATCCACGCCTTGAACAGGGTGACGTACAGGTCGGAGGCGACGACCAGGGACAGCGCGCCGTCGAAGTACGCGCCCGGCGTGACGCCCTGCACCACCACGTTGAAGAAGTAGCCGCCGCTCGCGCCGGCCAGGATGACCAGCGGGCACAGGCAGACCGCGACCGTGGAGGCGGCCCACATGCGCGGCGTGACCAGGCGGTGGACGGGGTTGACCGACATGACCTCCATGGCGCTCAGCTCGTCGCGGATGTGCCGCGCGCCGATGTCGGAGGTCATCGCGCTGCCGCCGGCCCCGGCGATCAGCAGCGCGCTGGCCAGCGGCGCCACCTCGCGGATGAGGCCGACGAACACCGCGCTGCCGGTGGCCGAGCCGGCGCCGAGCTGCCAGGCCAGCTCGCCCACCTGCAGCGCCACGGTCGCGCCCAGCGGCAGGGAGACGAGCAGCACCGGGACGCTGGTGACCTTGGCGAGGAACCAGCACTGGTCGACGAACTCCCACCACCAGTTCCGCACGTCCCAGGTGCGGCGCAAGCCCTCCAGGACGATGACGAACAGCTCGCCCACCTGGCCCAGGAGCGACCCGGCCGCGCGCCCGACGTACCCGGTCGGGGCCATCAGGCGCCCGTCCGCACGCGTGTACCCGCCATGACCACCTCCGGCTACGGATCAGTCACCTTACTGACGGGTTGTCTAGTAGTCGATGCCTTGTCGGGAATTTGCGCAAAAGCTATGAGACCCGGGTCACACCTTGTCAGCCACCTACGAAAAGTGACCGGGCCGTCACGAACGGACGACGTTCATCCAGGACTCGATCTCGTCGGGGTGGCGGGGGAGCGCCTTGGACATCAGGGTGGCGCCCTCGGCGGTGACCACCAGGTCGTCCTCGATGCGGATGCCCATGCCGCGCAGCTCGGCGGGGAGCGTCAGGTCGTCGGGCTGGAAGTACAGGCCGGGCTCGACCGTCAGCACGTTGCCCTCCTCCAGCACGCCGTCGAGGTAGACCTCGGCCCGCGACCTGGCGCAGTCGTGCACGTCGAGGCCGAGCATGTGGCCGCTGCTGCACAGCGTGTAGCGCCGGTACAGGCCCGACTCCATGAGGGCGTCGGGGGAGTCCTTCAGCAGGCCCCAGTCGTGCAGGCCCTCGCAGACGACGCGCATGGCCGCCAGGTGGAAGTCGCGGAAGCTCGCGCCGGGCTTCAGCGCCGCGATGCCGGCGTCCTGGGCGGCCAGCACCAGCTCGTACGCCTGCCGCTGCGCAGCGGTGAACCGGCCCGACAGCGGGAACGTCCGGGTGACGTCGGCGGTGTAGAGGGTGTCGGTCTCGACGCCGGCGTCCAGCAGCAGCAGGTCGCCCTCGGCCAGCGCGCCGTCGTTGCGGATCCAGTGGAGCACGCAGGCGTGGGCGCCGGAGGCCACGATGCTGTCGTAGCCGACCGCGTTCCCCTCCAGGCGCGAGCGCAGCCCGAAGACGCCCTCCAGGTAACGCTCGCCGCGCGGGTGGCCGAGGGCCGCGGGCAGGGCGCGCACGACGTCCTCGAAGCCGCGCACGGTGGCGTCCACGGCCGACTGCAGCTCGCCGACCTCCCACTCGTCCTTGACCAGCCGCATCTCCGACAGGAACACCTCCAGCTCGGCGTCGCCGCCGCCCGCCGGCACCAGCGCGTCGACGGAGGCGTCGACGCCGCGCAGCACCCGGGCCGGGCCCTGCGGCCGCAGGTCGCGGATGTGCGCGCACTCGATCTGGTACAACTCCGACGCCTCAGCCAGGTCGGGCCTGCGGCCCACCCAGAACTCGCCGTAGCGGCGGTCGCGGTAGAACTCCTCGCCCTCCTCGCGCGGCGAGCGCGGGCGCACGTACAGCACGGCCTGCCCGGACGGCTCGATGACCAGCACGTCGCCGGGCTCGCCCGCGCCCGTCAGGTAGGAGTACGCGCTGTGCGGACGGAACCGGTAGTCGCTGTCGTTGCTGCGCACCTTGAGCGTGCCCGACGGGACGACCAGCCGCTCACCGGGGAAGCGCGCGGCCAGCGCCGCCCTGCGCCGGGCCGCCCAGGGGGCGATCGGCAGCGCGGTCACGCCGGTGCGCCGGGTGTCGGCCCAGCCGGTGCGCATGAACGCGGCCAGCTCCGGGGTGATGGGCAGGTCGTGGCTTCCGGTGTTGAGCTGCTCGGTCATCGATGCCTTCCACGTCGTCGGAGATGCGGCAAGTCAGCCTACGTGACCGCTTGACGGGGTCCCCACTCGGTTGTTTGCCTGTGAGGACCGGGCATAAGCCGGCCCTCGGCCGGGGACAACGGGAGCAGAGGTGGTGCACATGCTCATCGGGACGATCCTGCGTAACAAGGGAAACGCTGTCACCACGGTGGCGCCGGCGGCGACGGTTCGGGAACTGCTCGGCAAGCTCGCCGACCACAACATCGGCGCGGTCGTCGTCTCCACCGACGGCACGACGATCCAGGGGATCGTCTCCGAGCGCGACGTGGTGCGGCGGCTGCACGACCGGGGCCCCGAGATCCTCGACGCGCCGGTCTCCTCGATCATGACGACCGAGGTCCGCACGGCCGGGCCCGGCGACAACGTCGACGAGCTGCGCCGCACGATGACCACCCACCGGCATCGCCACATGCCCGTGGTCGAGAACGGCCGCCTGGTGGGCATCGTCAGCATCGGCGACGTGGTCAAGAGCGCGATCGAGGAGCTGGAGACGGAGAAGGCGTCGCTCGTCGACTACCTCCACCGCTGACCGGGGCGTTGACAGGGGCGTCGATGGGGATGGCACCCTTGGTCCGTGACGTACGGCCCCCCTGAGCCCCCTCGGGCGACGAGCAGTCCGCCGATCATCCTGCTCGTGTCCGGGCTGGCCGCCGTGGTGGCCTTCATCCTGGGCGTCTTCGTCGGGTACGGCGCGGAGGGCTCGTCGGCCTCGCCGGCCCCCAGGGTCACGGTGACGGTCGAGGGCACCGGCCCGCCCTCGGCCTCCGGCCCCGCCACCCAGCCCGCCCAGACGGACGCCCCGCAGACCGGCCCCCTCCAGCCGGACCCCCTCCAAACCGGTCCCGCGCAAACCGGTCCCGCCCAAACCGGTCCCGCCCAAACCGGTCCCGCTCAAATCGGCCCCGCGCAGACCGGTCCCGCGCAAACCGGTCCCGCGCAAACCGGTCCCGCCCAGACCGGCCCTGCCCAGACCGGCCCCACGCAGCCCGGACCCGCGCAGACCGGATCGACGGCCGGGATGCGCACGTTCGTCGTGGGCGTGGACATGCAGCCCGGCACGTACCGCACGACCGGTCCCGTCGCGGGCTCCACGAACTGCTTCTGGGCCCGGCTGAACAGCACGTCCCCCGACCTCGGCTCGGTGATCAACGCGGGCGCGCCGACCGGCCCGGCGAGCGTCACCATCGAGCCGGGCGACAAGGCGTTCCAGACCGCCGGCTGCGCACAGTGGACAAAGGCGTGACGGCCGTGGCCGCCGAGTTCGACCTCCTGGTCGTCGGCGACGCCAACCCCGACGTCGTGCTGGCGGGCGCGCCGCGCCAGCCGGCGTACGGCCAGCGCGAACAGCTCGTCGCGGGCGGCGACCTGGTCCTCGGCGGGTCCGGGGCGATCACCGCGTGCGGGGCCGCCAGGCTCGGCCTGCGCACCGCCTTCGCCGGCCGCGTGGGCGACGACGCGGCGGGACGTTTCGTGCTCGGCGCGCTGGCCGAACGCGGGGTGGACGTCTCCCACTGCGTCACCGACCCCCGCCCCACGGCCATGACCGTCGTGCTCGCCGACGGGACCGACCGCGCCATCCTCACCTCACCCGGCTGCCTGCCGTACCTGACCGCCGCGGACGTGCCGCGCGGGCTGGCCCGGCACGTGCACGTGTCGTCGTACTTCCTGCAGCCCGGACTCGCGGACGGGCTGCCCGCGCTGCTGGCGGAGCTGCGCGCGGCGGGCGCCACGACCTCGCTGGACACCAACGACGACCCGGCCGGCCGCTGGGACGGCCTGGCGGACGTGCTCGCCGCGACCGACGTGTTCCTGCCCAACGCCGGCGAGGCCAGGGCGATCGCGGCCCGCCTGTCCGGCGTCCGTGACGGGCCGCTGGAGGCCGTCGCGGCGCGGCTGGGCGCCCTCGGGCCGGCCGTCGTCGTCAAGGACGGCGCGGACGGCGCGCTGGCCTGGGAGTCCGGCCTGGTGACGCGGGCCCCGGCCAGGCTCGTCGAACCGGTGGACACCGTCGGCGCGGGCGACAGCTTCGACGCCGGCTACCTCGCCGCCAGGCTGCGCGGCATGAGCCCGCGCGAATGCCTCGACGTGGCCGTGGCCTGCGGGTCGTTGTCCACCCGCGCGGCCGGCGGCACCGCCGCCCAACCCGCCTGGGACGACCTGTGAAGACCGCCGTCCCACGTCGTTGCGCGGGTGAGTCCCGCTGGAGGAGGATGCGCTCAGCCCAACAAGGAGGATGACATGTCGGTGTTGCAGAGCTTCCTGGACAGCGTGCGCGGCGGTGCGATCGAGGTGGTCGACCTCACCGCGCCCCTGTCCTCCGAGACGCCGATCCTCCAGTTGCCCGAGCCGTTCGGCAACACCATCCCGTTCCGGCTGGAGGAGATCAGCCGTTACGACGACCGCGGCCCCGCCTGGTACTGGAACGACATCCACACCGGCGAGCACTCCGGCACCCACTTCGACGCCCCCGTCCACTGGGTGACCGCCCGCGACGGCCAGGACGTCTCCCAGGTGCCCGTACGCAGCCTGATCGCGCCCGCGGTCGTGCTCGACTTCGCCGCCGAGGCGGCCAAGGACCCCGACTTTCTCCTCCAGATCGACCACGTCAAAGAATGGGAACGCGCCAACGGCCCGCTGCCCGACGGCGGCTGGCTGCTCTACCGCACCGGCTGGGACGCCCGCTCCGCCGACCAGGCCGCCTTCCTCAACGCCGACGAGACCGGCCCGCACTCGCCGGGCATCTCGGTGGAGTGCGCGTCCTGGCTGGCCGCCGAGACCCCGATCCTCGGGCTCGGCGTGGAGACCGTCGGCACCGACGCAGGGGCCGCCCACTCCTTCGACCCGCCCTTCCCCTGCCACTCCTTCCTGCTCGGCGCGGGCAAGTACGGCCTGACCCAGCTCCGCAACCTCGACCGCCTGCCGGTGACCGGGGCCGCCGTGGTCGCCCCGCCGCTGCCCATCGTGGGCGGCTCCGGCAGCCCCGTCCGCGTCCTGGCCCTGGTGGAACGTTGACCGTCCCGGAGACGGCGGCCGCGGCGGTCGGCCGGGCGCTGGCCGCCGGCGGCGTCCGCACGGCGTTCGGGGTGGTCGGCAGCGGCAACTTCCACGTCACCAACGCGCTGGTCGAGCACGGCGTGCGGTTCGTCGCCGCGCGGCACGAGGGCGGGGCGGCGACCATGGCCGACGCCTACGCCCGGATGAGCGGCGAGGTCGGCGTCGTCACGGTCCACCAGGGGCCGGGGCTGACCAACGCGATGACGGGGATCGCCGAGGCGGCCAAGAGCCGTACGCCGATGATCGTCCTGGCCGGTGAGGCGACGGACGCGCGCTCCAACTTCCACGTCGACCAGGACGCCCTGGCCGCGGCGGTGGGCGCGGTCCCCATGCGCCTCACGGACGCCGCGCGGGCCGAGGAGCAGGCGCTCGAAGCCTTCCGCGTGGCCTCGCGGGAACGCCGCACGGTCCTGCTGAACCTGCCGCTCGACGTGCAGTCCGCCCCCTCGCGCCCCCTCGGGCCCGCACCGGCCGTGACGGGCGCGGCCGGGCCCGTCCGGTCAGCCGCGCGGGACACGACGGCACAGTCCGGCCTGGCAACCGCGCGGGACACGACGGCAGGGTCCGGCCTGGCAGCCGCAGACGACGCGACGGCGGAGTCCGACCGGGCAGCCCCGGACGACGCGACGGCCGAGCTGCGGCGGCTGCTGGCCGGGGCGCGGCGGCCGGTGTTCGTCGCGGGCCGCGGCGCCCGGCACGCCCGCCGCGAGCTGGAGGCGCTGGCCGACCGCACCGGCGCCCTGCTGGCCACCTCCGCCGTCGCCAAGGGCCTGTTCCGCGGCAGCCCCTGGGACCTCGACGTGAGCGGCGGCTTCGCCACCCCGCTGGCGGCCGAGCTGATCCGCGGCGCGGACCTGATCGTCGGCTGGGGCTGCGCCCTGAACATGTGGACGACCCGCCACGGCACGCTGATCGCGCCGGAGGCCGAGGTGGTCCAGGTCGACCTCGATCCGGCGGCCGTCGGCGCGCACGTCCGGGCCGACCTGGGCGTGGTCGGGGACGTCCGAGCCGTGGCGGCGGCCCTGACCGGGCCGGGCGGCGCCGCGCCGGGCTACCGGTCGGCCGAGCTGGCCCGGCGGATCAGGGACGAGGGGCGCTGGCGCGCGGTGCCGTACCGGGACGAGAGCGGCGCGGGCCGCATCGACCCGAGAACGCTCACCATCGCCCTGGACGACCTGCTCCCGAGCGAGCGCGTCGTGTCCGTCGACTCCGGCAACTTCATGGGATACCCCTCGATGTTCCTGGACGTGCCGGACGCGGGCGGGTTCTGCTTCACCCAGGCGTTCCAGTCGGTCGGGCTCGGCCTGGCGACCGCGATCGGGGCCGCCCTGGCCCGTCCGGACCGGCTCCCCGTGGCCGCCCTGGGCGACGGCGGCGCGCTCATGGGCATCGCCGAGCTGGAGACCGTCGTCCGGCTGGGGCTGCCCATGGTGGTCGTGGTCTACGACGACGAGGCGTACGGGGCGGAGGTGCACCACTTCGGGCCGCACGGGCATGCGCTCGGCACGGTCCGCTTCCCGCCCGCCGACCTGGCCGCGATCGCCCGGGGCCACGGGTTCGCGGCGGTGACCGTCACGGACGCCGCCGGGCTGGCGGGCGTGGCCGAATGGCTCAAGGGGCCCAGGGACCGCCCGCTGCTGGTGCACGCCAAGATCACCGGCGAACGCGGCTCCTGGTGGCTGGAAGAGGCCTTCAAGGGCCACTGAGGAGCACGGCGAAGGCCCGCCGAACGGCCGTGCGGCACGGAAGGCCGCCGAACGACCGGTGCCATCCGCCGGGTCCGGGTCCGGGTCCGGGTCCGGGTCCGGGGTCCGGATTAGGGGTCCGAATTCGGGTCCGGGTTCGGGTTCAGGGTCCGGGTTCGGGTTCGAAGTCCGGGTTCGGGGTCCGGGGTGGTCAGAGTTTGCGGTAGGTGCGGGCCTCTTCGGCGGCGGCCAGCACCTCCGCCAGCGACCCGCCCGTGCACGCCGCCACGCACGCCGCCACCGCCCCCTCCACGAACGGCACGTCCGCGACCACCACCCGGCCGTCCTCCTCCAGCAGCCGGGCGGTCAGCACCGAGCTGCCGAGGTCGGGGATGATCAGCACGCCGTCGCCTTGGTCCACGCCGCGCACCGCCTGCTCGACGAGGTCGAAGCTGGTGCCCAGGCCGCCGTCCGCGGTGCCGCCGGCCGCCGCCACCGGCACGGGCTCCGCGGCGATCCCCAGGGCCAGCGCCGCCGTCTCGGCCGCCAGTCCGGCACTGTGCGAGACCAGCACCACGCCGACCATCAGCCCTCCGCCCGCCCCTGGCCCTCTGCGCGGTTGCGGGCCGTCGTGGCCAGGGCGCGCATGATCAGGGCCGCGGAGGCGGCGCCCGGGTCCTCGTGTCCCACGCTGCGTTCGCCCAGGTAGCTGGCCCGGCCCTTGCGGGCCTGGAGGGGGATCGTCTCGCGTGCGCCCTCGGCCGCCGCGTCCGCCGCCCGTTCGAACGCCTCCAGCGCCCCGATGCCGTCCCGTACGGCCAGGGCCAGCGACCGGGAGGCCGGGACCAGCGCGTCCACCATGGTCTTGTCGCCCACGGCCGCCTTGCCCAGCCGTTCCAGCGCGACCACCCCCTCCTCGAACGCCGCCTCGAAGCGGGCCAGCGTCACCGGGGACTCCAGCGTGCGGCCCATCTGGCGGAACATCGACCCGTACAGCGGGCCGGAGGCGCCGCCGACGCGGCGGATGAGGGCCGTGCCCGCGTCAGTCAGCACCTGCCCGGGGGAGCCCGGCGGCCGGTCGGCCAGCGCCTTGGCGACCTCGGTGAAGCCGCGGTCCAGGTTCGCGCCGTGGTCGGCGTCGCCGATGGCCGCGTCGAGCTCCGTCAGCCGCTCGCGGTCGCGGCGGACCAGCCGGGCCGCCTCGTCGAGCCAGTCCGCGAAGAAGCGGGTGTCCATCAACGCCCCCAGCGCAGCGCCGGCGTCTCGACGGGCGCGTCCCAGAGCCGGGTGAGCGTGTCGTCGACCCGGCACACGGTGACCGAGAAGCCCTGCATGTCCAGGCTCGTCACGTAGTTGCCGACGAGCGAGCGGGCCACCCGCGCGTCCTTGCCCTTCACGAACGCCGCGACCTCGGCGAACAGCACGTACAGCTCCATGAGCGGGGTGCCGCCCATGCCGTTGACCATGACCAGCAGGTCGCCGCGGAGCGGCAGGTCGCTGTGCAGGGCCTCCATCGCGACGGCGGCCAGCTCGCGGGCCGAGGCCATCGGCACCCGCGTGCGGCCGGGCTCGCCGTGGATGCCGATGCCCAGCTCCACGTCCGTCTCGGGCAGGTCGAACGTCGGCTTGCCGGCCGACGGCGTCGTGCACGAGGTCAGCGCGATGCCGAACGACCGGCTGCGCTCGTTCACCTCGGCGGCCACCCGGGCCACCTCGGCCAGCGGCGCGCCCTCCTCGGCCAGCGCGCCCGCGATCTTCTCCACGAACAGCGTCGCGCCCGTGCCGCGCCGCCCGGCCGTGTAGAGCGAGTTCTGGACGGCCACGTCGTCGTCGACCAGCACGGAGGCCACGTCGTTGTCCTCGGCCAGCTCGGCGGCCATCTCGAAGTTGAGCACGTCGCCGGTGTAGTTCTTGACGATGTGCAGCACCCCCGCGCCGCCGTCGACCGCCTTGGTGGCCTCGATGATCTGGTCGGGCACGGGCGAGGTGAAGATCTCGCCGGGACAGGCGGCGTCCAGCATGCCGTGGCCGACGAAACCGGCGTGCAGGGGCTCGTGGCCCGAGCCGCCGCCCGACACCAGCCCCACCTTGCCGGGGCGCGGCCCCGCGGCCCGGTAGACCACGCGGTCCTGGACCCTCAGCCCGGGATGGGCCGCCGCCATGCCGTTCAGCGCGTCCTCCACCACGGAGTCGGCGGTGTTGATGAGCTTCTTCATGGTCAAAACATCTGCCCGTTCTCACGGGAGGGCAAGCGCCGCCGCGTGAACAGGGGCGATGTCCTACGAACTCGTGACCCGAGCCGATCTTTTCCGGGCGAGAACGGGTCTCCTGAGTGGCCTGCCGACCGGCGTGAGTAGGCTACCTTCTGCTCATGGCTGAGATTGTGTACCCGCCGGTGATCGCCGCCGCGCGGACCCTCTTTCGCGTGCTCGACTACCGCTTCCACATGGAGGGCACCGAGCACGTGCCGCGGACCGGGGGAGCGGTGCTGGTGAGCAATCACATCAGCTATCTCGACTTCATCTTCGCGGGGTTCGCCGCGCTGCCGTCCAAGCGGCTGGTGCGCTTCATGGCCAAGCAGGACGTCTTCGACCACCGTGTCTCCGGGCCGCTGATGCGCGGCATGCACCACATCCCGGTCGACCGCGGGGCCGGGGCCGGCTCGTACGCCACCGCGCTGCGCAAGCTCAAGGCCGGCGAGGTGGTGGGCGTCTTCGCCGAGGCCACGATCAGCCGCTCCTTCACCGTCAAGGAGATCAAGAACGGCGCGATCCGCATGGCCCAGGCCACCAACGTGCCGGTCATCCCGGTCGCCCTGTGGGGCAGCCAGCGGCTGTGGACCAAGGGCCGGCCCAAGCAGCTCACCCAGCGGCACGTGCCCATCACCATCCTGGTGGGCGAGCCGTTCCACCCCAAGCGCGGGGAAGACGTCAACCAGCACACCGTCGACCTGCACACCCGCCTGTCGGAGCTGGTCGACCGGGCGCAGCGCACCTACCCCGAGGTGCCGCCGGGCGTGTGGTGGCAGCCCGCGCACCTGGGCGGCACCGCGCCCACCCCCGAGGAGGCGGCCGCCATGGACGCCGCCGAGGCCGAGGCCCGCGCCCAGAAGGACTGAGCCCGGCAGAGCCGGTCAGGGCCGGTCAGAGCAGGTCAGGGCCGGTCAGAGCCGGTCAGATGGCGGCCTGGTAGGCGCTGGCGCGCATGCCCGCCAGCAGGCCCGCCGTCTGCTCCGGCGTGTAGCGGCGCACCGGGTCGTGGTGCAGCAGCCCCTCGATGAGCGGGCGCATCACCCCGGCCCGCCGCGGCGGCGGGTACGGGCCGCTGCGGGCCATGCCGAGCACCGTCGCCGCGTCCTGCCCGGGGTAGGGCGGCTGGCCCTCGACCGCGCTGTAGAGCGTCGCGCCGAAGGACCACATGTCGGCCTCCTTGCTGGCCGGCCCGCCGTGCAGCCGCTCCGGGGCCATGAACGCGGGCGTGCCGCGCAGCCGCCGCGAGGTCGTCATGCGGATGTCGCCCTCCGCGGTGGCGATGCCGAAGTCGGTCAGCACCACGCGGTCGCCGGTCAGCATCACGTTGGCCGGCTTGACGTCGCGATGGAGCACGCCGGCCTTGTGCGCGGTGCGCAGCGCGGCGAGCAGGTGCTGCCCGATCGCCGCCACCGACTGCGCGGGCAACGTCCCCACCTGGGAGAGCAGCTGGTGGAGTGAGAGCCCGTGCAGGTACTCCATCACGATCCAGAGCTTGCCGCCCACTTCCATCAGGTCGTGGACCGTGACGATGTTGGGGTGCGTCAGGCCGGCCGCCATCCGGGCCTCACGCAGCACCCGGCGGCGAACCATCTCGGCCTCACCGGCCAGAGTCAGCTCCTTCAACGCCACCTCTCGGTGGAGGAGCCGATCGAACGCCCGCCAGACGACTCCCATACCCCCACGACCGGCCTCCTCGTTCAGGAGGTACCGTCCGCCGATCTCCCGCATACCATCCCCTCAAGCTCGGGGATAATCATGTCATCTCCGCACACGGCATAGGGTGCCTAACGTGATCTGGATATGTCGGGAAGTGTAGGTTCGCTGGTCAGCGCCGCAGAAATTCGCCCAGGCAGGGCGCGCCACACGAGCGCCACCGCCACCAGGCACAGCCCCGCGGCCCCGGCCAGGACGGCGGCCAGCCCGAACAGGTCGCCCGCCAGGCCGCCGAGCGCCGCGCCCACCGGCATGCCGCCCATGCCGACCAGCCGGTAGGCGGAGTTCACCCGTCCCAGCAGCTCGCCGGGGATCAGCCGCTGGCGGACCGAGACGACCAGCACGTTGGCCGCCGCCCCCGTCACGCCCCACACCACCGCGACCGGGTACAGCGCCCACGGCGACGGCGCCAGCACGGGGACGAGCAGCAGCAGGCTGCTGATCAGCCACGCCCCGGCCAGCGTGCCGGCCTCGCCGGCCAGCCGCGTGACCGGCCCGGTCAGCGGCGAGCCGAGCACCGCGCCGGCCGCGAACGCCGTCATCATGAGGCCGTAGCCGCTCGGGTCGAGGCCGATATGCGACCCGTCGCCGACGGCCCACAGGACGAAGACGGCGAAGTATCCGGCGTTGGCCATGTTCATCATGCCCGCGGAGATCGCCAGCCTGCGCAGCAGCCGGTGGGCCCACAGGTAGCGCAGCGCCTCGGCGATGTCGGTGCGCAGCGGGCGGCGCGGCCCGGACGCGGCGGGAGCGGCACGGAAGGAGCCGGCCATGCCGGTCAGCAGCAGGGCGGCGGCGGCGTACAGGAGGGCGGGGGCGCCGAAGAGGGCGGCCGGCAGCAGGCCGGCGAGCAGCCCGGCCAGGGGTGCGCCGACGAAGTCGTTGCCGACGGTCTGGACGCCGACGATCCGGGCGTTGGCCCTGGTGAGATCGTCCTTGGAGACGGTCATGGGCAGGACGGACTGCGCCGAGGTGTCGGCGAAGACCTCGCTCACCCCGGCCGCGAAGATCACCGCGAGCAACGTCCACAGGTTCAGCAGGCCCGCCGCGGCCAGCAGCGCCGCCACCGCCAGCACCGCCGTACGCGCGGCGTTGGCCAGCGTCATGACCCGGCGGCGGTCGACCCGGTCGGCGACCGCCCCCGCGTGCAGCGCGAGCAGCAGCCAGGGCGCGGTCGCGGCGGCCCCGGCCAGCGACACCAGCGTGGGGGAGCGGGTCATGGACACGGCCAGCAGCGGCGCGCCGACCCGCAGCACACCGTCGGCCAGGTTCGACAGCGCGGTGGACGACCAAAGGAACCAGAAGGCTCGGCCGAGACGATTCACGGCTCACTCCGATAGTGTGTAAAGAAAAGTGTGCATAGATTCCTTTGCAAAGATAGGCTTGCACAGTGACAGCAGGCAAGAGCTTTTCCGCCCGCACCCTCGACGCGAAGGCGCTGAAGTCGTTCGCGCACCCGCTGCGGCTGCGCATCTACGAGCTGCTCGACGAGCACGGCCCCGCCACGGCCACCGGCCTGGCCGGCCTGCTCGGGCAGAACACCGGGGCCACCAGCTACCACCTGCGCGAGCTGGCCCGCCACGGCATGATCGAGATCGCGCCCGAGCTGGGCCGGGGCAAGGAGAAGTACTGGCGGATCACGCCGGGCGGCTTCAGCTTCGGGCCGGCCGGGGACCATCCGGAGGAGGCCGACGCCCTGGAGTTCCTGCTGGACGACATGGTCCGGCAGCGCGGCGCGGAGCTGACCCGCTGGCGCGAGGGCTCGGCGCGGGCCCCCGAGGAATGGACGCAGGCCAGCGTGTTCGCCCGCCGCTCGCTGCGGCTCACCCCCGAGGAGACGGCCGACCTGCGCGACCGGGTGCTGGAGGTGCTGGACCGTTTCCGCCGCCTGTCCGACGGCAGGGACAGCCCCGCCGGCGGCGGCCACGTCGTCGTGCACTTCGACGTCCTGCCGCTCGGGGCCACGGGCGAGCCGCCCGCGGCCGACCGGCCCTGACCCCCGCAACGCGCGGCGCCCCCGTCCCGGGAGGGACGGGGGCGCCGCGGCCGGACGGTCAGGGGATCAGGCTCATGGCCCGCTCGACGGTGCCCTCGGGCGCCTTGGCGGGCGAGCCCGCGTCGAACGGCGGGCAGGGGTCGTACTCGATCGCGAGCTGCACCGCCTGGGCCGTCTCGACGTCGTCGGTCCGGGCCAGCAGGGTGAGGGCCATGTCGATCCCGGCCGACACCCCGGCGGCGGTCACGATCTTGCCCTCGGTGACGACGCGCTCGCTCACCGGCTCGGCGCCGACGCCCGTCAGGCCGTCCAGCACCGCCCAGTGGGTGGTCGCGCGCACGCCCTGGAGCAGCCCCGCCGCGCCCAGCACGTACGAGCCGCTGCACACCGACGTCGTCCACCGCGTGTGCTCGTGGGCCTCGCGCAGCCAGCCGAGCAGCGCCTCGTCCGACATCGCCTCCCGGGTGCC
The DNA here is from genome assembly GCF_040675235.1 of Nonomuraea sp. NPDC049637. NCBI lineage: Bacteria > Bacillati > Actinomycetota > Actinomycetes > Streptosporangiales > Streptosporangiaceae > Nonomuraea > Nonomuraea sp. NPDC049637. Next base: position 24,348 of record NZ_JBFAOM010000025.1, on the reverse strand, counting down.
GGGCCCGCCGGGCACGATCACCACGTCGGGACGCGGCAGGTCGGCGTAGGAGGCGGTGGCGGCGATCGACAGGGTGCCCTGGTCGTCGGTCACCGGGCCCACCTCCCCGGCCACGAACGTCACCGTGACGCCGGGCGCGAACGCCAGCACCGTGTAGGGGCCGACCGCGTCGAGAGCGGTGAAACGGTGATAAAGCGGGATTGCCACATGCATGGTGTCATTTCTCCTTCGACTGGAATCTGCGGCGGTGCTCGCCCGGCGACACCCGCCAGTGGCGGCGGAAGACGCGGTAGAGGGTCTCCGGCGTGCCCAGGCCCGCCTCCCTGGCCACGGTCTCCAGGGGGTGCCCGGTGACCTCCAGGAGGCGTCTGGCGGCGTCGGCGCGGCTGCGTTCGACGTACCGGCCGGGTGGCAGGCCGGTCTGCTCGGTGAAGACCCGGGAGAAGTGCCGTTCGCTCATCCCGACGCGCCGGGCGAGCGCGGGCACGCTCAGGTCGGCGGCCGGGTTGGCGTCGATGTAGCCCTGCAGCTCCCGCAGGGGGAGGCTGCGCGGCGTCATGGCCCGCATCGGCGCGCTGAACTGGCTCTGCCCGCCCGGCCGGTGCAGGTAGACGACGAGCCCGCGGGCGACGTCACGGGCCAGCTCGTGGCCGTGGTCCCTGGCCACCAGCGCGAGCGCCAGGTCCACGCCGGACAGCACGCCCGCCGAGGTCCACACATTGCCGTCCTCGATGTAGAGGGGATCGGGGTCCACCTCGACGTCGGCGTAGCGGTGGCGCAGGTCGTCGGCGGCCAGCCAGTGGGTGGTGGCCCGGCGGCGGTCGAGCAGCCCGGCCTCGGCCAGCAGGAAGGCCCCGTTGCAGACCGACGCCACCCTCCCGGCCCGCGCGGCCAGGGCGGCGACTGCCCCGACCAGCGCGCGGTCCTCCAACTGCCGGGGGACCGCCAGTCCGCCGGCGACCATGAGCGTGTCGATCGGCCCCGCCACCTTGCCGAGCGCCACCGCCATGACGGTGACGCCGTTCGACGCGCTCACCGCCCCCGCCTCCACGGCGGCCACCTCGACCCGGTAACCCCGCCCCCGGGCGATCAGGTCGGCGGTCGCGAACACGTCCGCCGGCCCGGCCATGTCCAGCAACTGGAAGCCCGGGAAGACGACGATCACGATCCGTCGCTGCATGCCTTCATGCTGGTCGCGGCCCTGCATTGGCGTCAATGACACAAACCTTGCACATTACGCCACCCGCTCTCGCCTCCAGGTGCAGGCGGGTTACACTTATTGCAGATATCGAGTGTCGGAGGTGGTCATGCCCCGCAGCGGCGTCCTGGCCGGCGCGACGCGCGTCGAAGCCGACAGCGGTGACCGCAAGCTGCTCGAACATCTGGAGGCGACGGCTGCCGCGGGGAACGCGTCGCTGGTGCTGCGCGGCCCGGACGGCACCGACCTCGTGTTGCCGCGCCCGTTGGTCACGCTCCTGGTCGCCGCGGCGCACGACCTCGGCAAGGGGCGCGCCGTCTGGGCCCTGCCTGCCGAAGTCCTGTTGAGCCCCAACGAGGTCGCGGAGTTGCTCGGCCTGTCGCGTCCCTTCGTCGTGCGGCTGCTGGATGAGGGCGAGATCCCCGCACAACGTCTCCCAGGCAGTCGCCATCGTGTCGTTCGCCTGGAAGATGTCCTGGTGTTCCAGGATCGCCGGGAGCGTCGCGCCGAAGCCCGTCGCAGGATCATGGAGGTCGCCGAAGAGGCGGAACTGCCCTACTGATCTCCCGAGGGATATTGGCTGATGGCGCGGGTCTTCGTCGACACCAACGAGCTGTTCCCGTTCTCGCTGATGGACCTCGTGCTCGCGCTGACCGAGGACGCCGTGCACACGTGGGTCTGGAGCGATCACCTGCTGTCGGAATGGGAACGGGTCATCGTGCGCGAGCAGCACCGCTCCGCCCGTTCGGCAGCGCGTATCGGGGCGGTGATCCGTGAGTTCTTCGCCGACAGCCGGGTCTCCGAGGACGACTACAAGCATCTGATCGATCAGATGGAGGGCCCTGACCTCGACGACCGCCATCACATGGCTGCCGCGATAGCGGGTCACGCCCGGACCCTGGTCACCTGGAACGTCGCGGACTTCCCGGCGGCGTTCCTCGGCCGCCACAGGGTGAGCGTCAGCGCTCCCGATGCGTACCTGTGCTCGCTGCTGAGCCGCAGTCCGCGTGAGGTGCTGAGCGTGCTGGCCCGGATGGCGGCGGGGAAACGCCGTCCGCCCATGACCACACATGACGTCCTCGCCGCGCTGGACAGGGCCGGGGTTCCCAGCTTCGCCAGAGGCGCGAGGAGTCTGCTGACGATCGTAGAGGGCGGTTCGTGACGGAATTGGAGACGGCCGGCACCCCTGCAGGGGTGCCGGCCGTGGCTCTTGGGGGCGTCAGCCCATGTGCGGGTAGCGGTGGTCGGTCGGCGGGACGAACGTCTCCTTGATCGTGCGGGCGTTCACCCAGCGGATCAGGTTGAAGATCGAGCCGGCCTTGTCGTTGGTGCCCGAGGCCCGCGCGCCGCCGAACGGCTGCTGGCCCACGACCGCGCCCGTCGGCTTGTCGTTGACGTAGAAGTTGCCCGCCGCGAAGCGCAGCCGCTCCGAGGCCGCGGCGATGGCGTACCGGTCCTGGGCGATGATCGAGCCGGTCAGCGCGTACGGGGCGATGCCCTCCATCTGGTCGAGCACCGTGTCGAAGTCGCGGTCCTCGTAGACGTGCACGCCGAGGATCGGCCCGAAGTACTCCTTGACGAAGATCTCGTCCGTCGGGTCGGCGCACTCCAGGATGGTCGGCTTGACGAAGTAGCCGACGCCGGAGTCGTAGGAGCCGGTGAGCACGTCGATGTTCGAGGCGGCCCGCGCCCGGTCGATGGCGTCCTTGTGCTTGGCGAAGGCCCGCTCGTCGATGACCGCGCCCATGAACGTCGACAGGTCGGCCGCCACGTCGCCCACGGTCAGCGACTCGGCCACGCCCACGAAGTCGTCACGCATGCGGTTCCACACCGAACGCGGCACGTACGCCCGCGAGGCCGCCGAGCACTTCTGGCCCTGGTACTCGAAGGCGCCCCTGACCAGCGCGGTCGAGAGCACCGCGGGGTCGGCCGAGGGGTGGGCCAGCACGAAGTCCTTGCCGCCGGTCTCGCCCACCAGGCGCGGGTAGCCGTGGTAGGAGCCGATGTTGGCGCCGATCGTGCCCCACAGGTGCTGGAAGGTGGGGGTCGAGCCGGTGAAGTGCACGCCGGCCAGCGCCGGGTGCGTCATCGCGACCTCGGAGACGGCCTGCCCGTTGCCGGTGACCATGTTGATCACGCCCGGCGGCAGCCCGGCCGCCTCCAGCAGGCGCATCGTGTGGTGCGCGGCGAGCTGCTGCGTCGGCGACGGCTTCCAGACGACGACATTCCCCATCAAAGCGGCAGAAGTCGGCAAATTTCCGGCGATGGCGGTGAAGTTGAACGGCGTGATCGCCAGCACGAACCCCTCAAGGGGCCGGTACTCCATCCGGTTCCACACGCCGGGCGACGAGATCGGCTGGTCGGAATAGAGCTGACGGGCGTAGGCCACGTTGAAGCGCAGGAAGTCGATCAGCTCGCAGGCCGAGTCGATCTCCGCCTGCTGCGCCGACTTCGACTGGCCCAGCACGGTGGCCGCGTTCAGCGTCTGGCGCCACGGACCGGCCAGCAGGTCGGCGGCCTTGAGGAAGACCGCGGCCCGCTCGTCGAAGGACAGCGCCCGCCAGGCGGGCGCCGCCCGCAGGGCGCTGTCGATGGCGTCCTGCACGTCCTGAGCCGTAGCGTCGTTGGTACGGCCCAGGACGGAGGCATGGTTGTGCGGCTGCACCACGTCGATGGGCGCGCCGCCGCCGAGCCGCTGCTCGCCGTCGATGGTCATGGTCAGGTCGACGGGGGAGCCGGCCAGCTCCTTGATGCGGTCCTCCAGTGCCGAACGCTCGGCGCTGCCCGGCGCGTAGCCGAGCACGGGCTCGTTCACGGGGACGGGGACGTTGCTGATGGCATCCATTTACTTACCCCCAAGGGCACGAAGGAAGAAGGCGACGTTGGCGGGGCGCTCGGCCAGCCGGCGCATGAAGTAGCCGTACCAGTCGTCGCCGTAGGGGACGTACACGCGGACCGTGTGACCGGCTCCGGCCAGGGCCTCCTGCCGGTCGGTCCGGATCCCGTAGAGCATCTGGAACTCGTGGTCGCCGAGCGTGCGGCCGAAGCGGTCGGCGAGCAGCTCGGTGATGGAGATCAGCCGGTCGTCGTGCGTGGCCACCATGGGGTAACCCTTCCCCGCCATGAGGATGCGCAGGCATCGCACGTACGCCTTGTCCACGGCCTGCTTGTCCTGGTGCGCGACCGAGGCGGGCTCGCGGTAGGCGCCCTTGACCAGCCGGACGCGCGAGCCCTCGTGGGCCAGGTCGCGGCAGTCGTCCTCGCTGCGGAACAGGTAGGCCTGGATCGCCACGCCGGTCGACGGGTAGTCCTCGCGCAGCTTGCGCAGGATGCCCAGCGTCGAGTCGACGGTGGTGTGGTCCTCCATGTCGAGCGTCACGGTCGAGCCGTTCGCCGCGGCGGTGGCGCAGATCTCGCGGGCGTGCTCCAGGGCCATGCCGTCGTCGAGCCGCTGACCGACCGCCGACAACTTGACCGACACCTCGCCCCGGGCGCCGAGCTGCAGCGGCTTCAGCGCCTCCAGCAGCGTCACGTACGCCTGCGCCACGGTCTCGGCGGCGCGCGCGTCGCGCGTCTCCTCGCCGAGGTGGTCGACGGTCACGGCCAGGTTGGCGTCACGCAGCCGTTCGATGGCGTTCCGGGCCTCCTGGACGCTCTCGCCCGCGACGAACCGGTCCACCACCTTGCGGGTGAGCGGAAAGCCTGACACGGAGCGGCGTACGACGCCGCTCCCGGAGGCGGCAAGGAGCAGTTGACCCAACATGCCTCAAGTCTAGAAACCCCAGGTCAGAGGGGGCCATGAACGCGCGTAACGATCGATGTGGCAGGCTGTCATACAAATGCACAACACGTCCGACCTTCAGGAAATCGTCGACGAGATCGCCGCCACGCTCGGGGCGTCCGCGACGCTGGAGGACCGCTCGTTCCGGCTGCTCGCCTACGGCGCCCAGCACGGCGACATCGACACGGTCCGCCAGGAGTCGATCCTGCGCCGGCGCGCCACCGGCGAGGTGCGCGACTACTTCGAACGCTACGGCATCGCCAGGGCCGGCGGCCCGGTCAGGATCCCCGCCGACGCCGAGCTCAAGGTGCTGGCCCGGGTCTGCTGGCCGCTGCGGCACGGCGAGGTCACCTACGGCTACCTGTGGCTGCTGGACTCCGGCAGCCTCGCCGACGAGGCGCTGCGCCGCGTCGCGCCGCTGGTCGCCAGGGCCGCCGCGGCGCTCGCCCAGGAGGCCAGGAGCCGCCAGGACCTCGGCCGCGGCCTGCTCGCGCTGCTCTCGGCCGACCCCGAGGAACGCGCCGCGGCCTCCATCGAGGTCCCCGGCCCGGTCACCGCGGTCGCCGTGCGCGAGTCCAGCGAGCGCGTGGCCGCCCTCTGGACGCTCCCGCGCGGCGTGCTGGCCCGCACCGGCTCGCCCGTCGCCCTGCTGGCCCCCGCCCACCTGGCCGGAGAGGTCGCCCAGACCCTGCAGAGCGCGTACGGCACCGCCGCCGGCATCGGCGCCCCCAGGAACGACCCGGCCGAGGCGTGGCAGAGCTGGCGCGAGGCCCGCCAGGCGCTGCGCATCGCCGAGCACTTCCCCCGGCACGCCCCCATCGCCCGCTGGCAGGACCTGGGCGTGCACCGCCTGCTGGCCCGGCTCGGCCGCGCCGACCTGCGCGAGCTGGCCGCCGAGACCGCCGCCCTCGACGCCGAGCTGGCCCAGACGCTGGAGGTCTACCTCGACCTCGGCGGCCACGCCCAGAAGACGGCCGCCGAGCTGGGCGTCCACCGCCAGACCCTCTACTACCGCCTGGGCAAGGCCGAACGCCTCCTGCACCGGGACCTGTCCGACGGCGACGACCGGCTGACCGTGCACCTCGGGCTGAAGGCGGCCAGGCTGCTGCCTCAGGACGGCCGGTAGACCTTCACCCAGTCCACGTACATCGACACCGTCGCGGGGGTGGCGGAGTCGCGGCAGCGCGGCTCGCAGACCACGTCGTTCTGCAGCGCCAGGCCCATGCGGTCGCCGCTCGGCACGTACGGGCCGCGGTAGTCCCACACCTTCCTGCCGTCCAGCCAGAACGTCAGCCGGCCGGGCAGCCAGTCCACGGCGGCGGTGTGCCAGCGGGTGAAGTCGGCCCGCAGCTGCCGTTGCGCCCGCCCGTGCCCGCCGTGCACGAAGATGCCGCCGCCCTGCCGGCGCGGGTCCACGATCTCGGCGAAGTCGACCTCGGCGTAGCCGTCGCCCTCGTTCTGGGCGGTGGGCCACAGCAGCGCGACCGGCGTGTAGCCGCTGCCCGCCTCGGCCCGGAACCGCACCTCCCACCTGCCGTAGCGCTGGGTGAGCCGGGTGGCCACGCCGCCGGACAGGTCCTTGCCGCCGTACCGGCCGCCCTTGAGGCGCAGCATGCCGTCCGCGACCGTGGCGGCCCGGCCGGTACGGGGGTTACGGGCGGCGTCCGGCGAGTGGTAGACCATCCACCTGCTCGTGTCGACCGAGGAGCCGTCGAAGTTCTCGACGAGGACGGGCGCGCCCCACCTCGACGTCTCCGCCTGTGCGCTCTGGGGGAGCAGGGCGAGGGCCGTGATCAGCGCCGCCGCCGCCCGCTTCGAACCGCGAGTAAGCATGCGGACCATCGAAGCAAAGATCTCACTCTGGTAACAAGGGCCCCTTCCGGACAGGCTGGGCGCCGCCCAGCATCGCCCTGGTCAGCTCCTCGCGGTCGCGCGTCATCTCCGCCAGCGCCGCCGACAGGTGCTCCTGGCTCAGCGCCTCGGCCCGGCCGCCGGAGCGCAGCGCCTCCAGCACGGCCCTGCGCAGCAGTTCCTTGAAGAACGAGGCGGTCATCCCGTCAGCTCGGCGGGGGCTGGGACTCGTCGATCAGGGTGTGGGCGTCCTGCAGGAGCCGCCGCAGCGCATGTGCCAGCGAACGTGCCTCACTGATCTCCATGGGCGCCACCCTGGCACACCGGGCCACGCCTGGGAACGACGAGAGGCGGACGGCTTCCGCCGCCCGCCTCTCGCACGGTCTCCCACGGTCTCGCGGTCCCGCACGGTCCCGCGCGGTCTCCGTCAGGCGCAGGCCGACTCGTAGACGCGGACCAGTTCCTGGCTCACGCGCTCCCAGGAGTAGCGCGAGCGCGCCCGGTCGGCGCCGGCATACCCGAGCGCGGTGCGCAGCGTCGGGTCGCACAGGATCTCGCGGGCCAGCCGCGCGGTGCGCGCCGGCCGGTCCGGCGGGACCAGCAGGCCGGTCACGCCGTCGATCACGGAGTCGAGGTGGGCGCCCACGGCCGAGGCGATCACCGGCACGCCGCAGGCCATGGCCTCCAGCGCGACGACGCCCGTCGCGGCCTCGCGCGGCACCGACACCACGGCGTCCGCGCTGCGCATCAGCTTCGGCACCGAGGCCCGCTTGACCTGCCCCAGCAGCGTCACCCGGTCCGCGACGCCGAGCTGCTCGGCCAGGGCGCGCAACCGGCGCGCGTCCCTGTCGTCGTCCAGGTCCTCGGGCTCGGGGCCGCCGGCGATGACCAGCTCGACGTCCGTCAGCCCCTGCAGCGCCCGCACCGCCGTGTACGCCCCGCGCTCGGGGGACAGCGGGCCGACGTGCAGCAGCCGCTTGCGGGCGCCCTTGGTGGCGATCGCCCCGCGCCGCTGGAAACGCTCGGTGTCCACGCCGTGCGGCACGATCGCGATGTTCCCGCGCGGCACGCCCAGCCTGATCAACGCCGACTCCTCGTCGCCCGAGCCGGCGATGACCGCCTTGGCCCGGCGTCCGAGCGCCCGCTCCAGTTTCTGGTGCGCGGCGTCCACGGTGTGGAAGGTCTGCATGACCGGCACGTCCAAGCCCTTGGCGCCCGCCACGGCGGCGAGCCCTCCGGTCCAGGAGTGGGCGTGGATCACGTCCGGGCGCTCCTGGTTCCACCGCTTCATCAGGTGCTCGCCCACGTCGTTCAGGTACGGCACGACGTCGTCGGGCGACAGGTTCTTGGCCGGGCCCACGTCGATCTGCTCCAGAGTGACTCCCGGGGCCACCCGCGTCTTGGGCTTGCCCTCGGCGTCGTCACGGCGGGAGTAGATGGTGACGTGGTGTTCGCGGCCCAGCTCGCGCGCTACGGAGAGGATACGGTGGCGCTGGTTTCCCTTGGCGGACGCGACGATCGCAATATTCATGGCACACCTCAGCGTGAAAAAGCCTTCAAGGTGTGCCTGCGTCTTAGGCACGTTGTTCTACGGAAAGACAATACCCATGTTTAGCCGGATCGCAAACCCCCGCACATCAGACACCCTTGAGCGCCAGGACGACGATCTCGTCCCACACCTGGCCGCCCGAGAAGGCGTGCCGGTCGGCCTCCACCGCCTTGACCACGGTGGCCGGTGACTGGCCCGCGCAACGGCCCAGCACGTCGGCCAGCCGCTCCTCGCCGTACGGCTCGCCGGCGTCGTTCCTGGAGGAGATCAGGCCCTCGGAGTAGAGCACCAGCGTCTCCCCGACGGAGACGGTCAGCTCCTGCACGCCCGTCTCGGCCTCGGGGGAGATGCCCATCGGCACGCCGCCGCCCGCCGCGAAGCGCACGTTGCCGTCGGGCTGCAGCAGCGCCGCCGGATGGTGACCGGCCGAGGAGAGCTGGATCGTCCGGCCCTTGACGAACCCCACCACGGCCATCACGAACATGCCCGTGCCCTGCGCCACCAGAGCCTCGTTGACCTTGCGCATCACCAGGTCGGGATGGGACTCCCAGGTGCTGAGCACCCGCAGCCCGCCGCGCACCATGGCGCTGACCGAGGCCGCCTCCTCGCCCTTGCCCGCCGCGCCGCCCAGGGCGAACCCCCAGCCGCCCGCGACCGGGAACACGTCGTAGAACTCCGCGCCCACCGACGCGCCCGGATGGTAGACCGCCGACGCCTCGTAGCCCGGCACGTCGGGCAGGTTGCGCGGGGCCACGCTGGCCGACAGCGCGTCGGCGGCCCGCGAACGGCTCTGGAAGCTCGACTGGGCGCGTACGGCCAGGCCGAGCTGCATCCCCACGTCCTGCAGCACACCGAGGTCGGCCAGCGAGAACGGCGGCCGGTCGTGCGTGCGCACCAGCGTCAGCACCCCGTCGGACTGCCCGATCGGCACCGACAGCAGCGAGCCGGCGCCCATCGCGGTCAGCAGCGGCCCCTCGGCGGTGAAGCCGAGCAGCGACTCGTCGTCGACCATCTCGTGCACCACGCCCGAGCCGCGCTCCAGCACCTGCATCACCACCTGGCTGCCGGCCGGGTCGGCCGACTCCACCTGCCGCACCAGGTCGCCCAGCGGATGGTTCTTCGGCGCCACCACCACAGAACGCCGCGGCAGCCCGTCGCGCACCAGGTCGGCGATCACCCAGTCGGCCCACTCGGCCGCCAGCAGGCGGGTGGTGCGCGGCATCGCCACCGGGCGCAGCAGCGCCTCCTCGTCCAGCAGCAGCCCGCCGACCCTGGCCAGCAGGTCCTGCCGTTTGGATGCGGCCAGCAGCAGCGCCCCGTCGGACTGCTCGGGCCGCCGCGCCCCCGGCTCGGGGAGCTGCACCTCGGTGGGCAGCGCCACGGCCGCCACCATCTGCTGCGGCTCGCCCGGCATCGTCACCCGCGTCAGCGCCAGCTGCACGGTGTGCGTCCGCCCCTGGTGCGCCAGCCGCGTCTCGAACGCCGACGGCTGCCCGGTCTGCAGCACCGAGTTCAGGTGCGAGCGGAACGCCGCCCGCCTGGAGACGTCGACCAGCAGCGGGAACGACCGCCCGACCAGGTAGCCGTCGGGGCTGCCGAGCACCCGCGAGGTCTCCGGGTTGATCCGCCGGACCACCCCGCCGCCGTCGAGCACGATCACCGGCACCGGGAAGGCCCGGAACACCTGGCGCAGCAGCTTCAGCTCCCGCTGGGTGCCGTCCTTCTTGCTCGCGGCGCGCTTGGGCGCCTTGCGCAGCGCCTCGCGCGCCTCGGCGAGCAACTCGGCGGCGGTGTCCAGTTCGGCGAGGGCGGCGTCGAGCGTGGGCGCGAGGTCGGTAGGGTAGGCGGTCCTCGCCTCACGCAAGGACGACACGCGTCCCGCCAGTGCGTCCAGAGCGTGTTCGAGGTCCGGCATGGTCATCCTTTGACGCTACGCCACCGGGGATAACGGTAGCCATAAGGGGTAGGGGCTTCTTGCTATGGAATCGACGGCGATGATCACTCCCGGGCTCGCCCGAGACCTGGCGGCGCTGGGGCGGCTGGGTGAGGACACCTCCACGGAGAGCGTGTTGCGCGGCCTGACCACGGCGCTGGCGGCCGGAGTGCCCGGGTGCTCGGGCGGCTCGGCCGAACACTGGCGCGACCAGCGGGTGCTGGTCTCCGGCTCGCACAGCGAGCTGATCATGCTGGTCGAGGGCGAACGCGAACTCGGTGAAGGACCGTCCCTGGAGGCCCGCCAGAGCGGCGCCCGCGCGAGCGTGAGCGACGTACTGAGCGACAGCCGGTGGCCCCGCTACAACGCACTGGCGACCCGCTGGGGGGTGCGTTCGGTACTGATCGTGCCCATCGAGGTGGCGCCGGCGCAGCTCATCGTCGGACTCTACTCCGTGCGCCCGGGTGCCTTCTCCCCGCAGGCCGCCCACTCGCTGGCCGACATGCTGACCGAGCAGGTCGGAGTGGCCATGGCGAACATGTGGGAGTTCGAGGAGGTGCGCACCGACGCCGCCCAGCTGCAGGAGGCCCTGGCCGGCCGGTCGGTCATCGACCAGGCCAAGGGCATCATCATGCAGACCAGCGGATGCACGGCCGAGGCCGCCTTCGAGGAGCTGCGCAGGATCTCGCAGCACCATCAGGTCAAGGTGGCCGATCTGGCCAGGCTTCTGGTGGAGGAGCACCAGCGCAAGTCGACGCGTCGCTCATAGGGCCTCAGCCGATGGCGGCCAGGGCGTCGTCGAGCGTGTCGTACAGCGGCAGGCGCTGGGCCAGCCCGGTGATCCACATCACCTTCGACTTGGAGTACTCCACGCCCACCAGGGCGAACCGCGCACCCGACGACAGGCTGGTCTGCCAGTGATGGACGATCAGCCCGAGCGCTCGCGAGTCCATGAACGTCACCCCGGCCAGATCGAGTATCAGGTCGGCTCCGGCCAGCGACAGGTAGTCGGCGAACTGCTCACGCGTCGTGGCGTCGAGCACACCGTCGACCTTGACGACGGTGATCTCGCCGACGGGCGATGACGTCAGGCTCAGGGCGGCCACGGGCCCCTCGCCGTTTTCGGGCATTGTCACGAAGCAACCCTACTGTCACCACGCGACCGAGGAATACTTCCCGCGGCAGGGGGGAGACTGGGACCGAAGTCCAGCAGAGGGCTTCCGTCTCGAGAGTAGAGCGAGGCGTGCCTCTGCCTGGGCTTTTCTGCTGGCGGAGGCCGCCCTGCGACCCATATGAGGAGCAGCGATGGCTGTGCAGGAGTACGTCCTCGAGGAGATGACCGCGGAAGAACTCCTGGCTGAGATGGTCAGGGAAGACACACCCGACAGCCACAGGGAACGGCTGCGCGAGCGCATCGTGGAGATGCACCGGCCGCTGGCCATGGAAATCGCCAGGCGTTACCGTTACCGGGGCGAACCTCTGGAGGACCTCCTCCAGGCCGCGTACGTCGGCCTGATGAAGGCCGTCAACGGCTTCGACCCGACCCTCGGCCACGCCTTCAGGGGCTACGCGGTCGTCACGATGACCGGTGAGGTCAAGCGGCACTTCCGCGACCGCACCTGGGCCATCCGGGTGCCGCGTCTCTACCAGGAGCGACGGTCCGAGCTCAACCGGCTCGTCGCCGACCTCAGCCAGGACCTCGGCAGGTCCCCGACCGTGGCCGAGCTGGCCGCGAAGATGAACATCTCGGAGGAGGACGTCCTGCTCACCCTCGACGCCTCGGCCGCGTACAGCACGCTGTCGCTCGACGCGCCGCTCGGCACCGACGACGACGCGGCCTCGCTCGGCGACGTCATCCCCGAGGACGACGACACGCTGAGCACCATGGTCGACCGCGAGGCCGTCAAGCCGCTCATCGACGCGCTGCCCAGCCGCGAGAAGCACATCCTGCTGCTGCGCTTCTTCGGCAACATGACGCAGGCCGAGATCGCCGCCGAGTTCGGCATCTCGCAGATGCACGTCTCACGGATTCTCCGTAAGGTACTCGACCAGCTCCGCAGTGAGCTGCTGGTCGGTTAGCCGCTGGCCGGCTGCTGAGAGAAAGGCGAGTCGCCGGGTGAACGAGGACGTCGAGCCTCAGTCGGGCTACACGAGCCCGCCACCCGGCGTGCCCGTGAAGGAGCTGCGCTTCCGCCTGCCGGACCTGCCGGAGGTCCGGCAGTTCGCCGAGGACGAGGCCCGCGCCGTGGGGATGCCCGAGGAGGCGGTCGGCGACTTCGTCATCGCGGTCAACGAGGTGGCGACCAACGCGGTCACGCACGGGGCCGACCGGGCCGCCATGCGGACCTGGGTGATCAGCGGAGACCTGGTGGTCGAGGTGCACGACGAGGGCTTCTGGAAGCCGGGGCCGCTGCCGGGGGCGGTGGGGGGGATGGGGTTGTGGGTGGCGCGGCTGCTGTCCTCTGATTTCACGTTGAGGGTGGGCAGCGGGGGGAGCACGGTGATCATGAGGTTTCCCGGTAAGGGGTGACCCTCGGGAAAGCCGCTTCGGGAAAGCCTGCTTCGGCGCCTGGCCCGGTGTGGTGGGCCTGTCTTCGTCGATCTCGACGTCGACTCTTTTTCACCCCGTCCGCGCCCCGGGCTGACCCGGATTTTTCTGGAAATTAGCGCTATTTAGTTCTCTAAGGTGTTTCGGGTGGGAGGCCGGTTGGCCTCCCACCCGGACAGCGTGCTCAGCTACTGCTCAGCTGCTGGTCCGTAGCCTGCTCAGCGGCGGCTGCGGCCGCGCCAGTGGCCGGTCCCGCCGCGGATGCCCGCCGTGCCGACGCCTGCCTGGTGCAGGGCCAGCAAGGTCAGCCCCAGCAGGACGAACGTCATGCCGGAGATCCCGCCGATCTTCACGCCCACGAGGTCGAGCAGAAAGCCCAACCCGAAGATGATCGCCGCGACGACTGCGAGCATGTCGATCACCTCCTCGTTTCGGGGGTCAGGTTGTGCGTGGACAGCGCGAGCAACTGCTCCAGGACGTTGCGGTAGTCGCGGAAGGCCTGACGCAGGTCCTCGGTGTCGGGGGAGTCGACGTCCTTCCAGCGTTCGCGCAACGCGCCGGTACGGCTGGTGAGGGAGTTGGTCAGCGACTCCACCACCTCGCCGACCAGGCCGTCGGCCCGCTGGATCGCCTCGGCGGGGTCGTCCACGAAGGACGCCTGGACGTCGCGCCAGCGGGCCTGCACCTCGGCAGGGTCCTGGTCGAACAGGGCGACCTCCCGAGGGGCCGCGTGCGAGGGAACGTCATCGATCGGAGCACCCTCGACCGGAGCACCTTCGACGGGCGCTCCCTGGACGGGCGCCCCGTCAAGAGGAGCCCCCTCGACCGGCCGCCTGCCCTCGCCGAGCTCACTGTCGGTGAGATCGTTGTCGGCGCGACGGCTGCCGGTGAGACCGCCGTCGGTCGTCAGCCCGTCGCGGGCCGTTCCAGCAGGGGTTACGTCGTCGCGCGCCAGGTCGTCGTCGTCCCGCCCGCCGTGAACCAGGACGTCGTCCTGGGCTCGCCCGTCATGGGCCGTCTCGTCGTGGGGACGGTCGCCGCGCGCCGACCTGTCGTCGGACCGGTCGCCGTGGACCAGCACGTCGTCCGGCCAGTCGCCGTGGACCAACACGTCGTCGGACCGGTCGTCGTGGCGTGCCCCGGGTCCGGACAGTGCGTCCCGAGAGGTCTCGTGGCCGGGCGTCTCGTCGGTGAGGACGTCGGCGTGCGCGGGGTCGGGGGAGCGGTGGTCGGGGTCGGGGGAGTGGTGGCCGGGACCGTGTCCCAGAGGGCCCTCGCGGTGCGGCTCGGTCGGCAGGTCGCCGGGGCCGCCGGTGCTCGCGTAGGGGTCCTTGTAGGGCTGTTCGTCGTCATGGTCCCGGTGGGGGGCCGTGGGGTCGTACCCGTGGCTCGCCGGGGTGCGACCGGCGTCGTCCGGGTAGCCGCCGTCGTGCCGCCCGGTGGTGTCGTCATAACGGTCGCCGGTCCCGTCGGCGAGGTCCCGGTGCTCGTCGTCCCTGGCGGCCTCGTCCGACCGCTGCGACGGGACCTTGAGCTCGTCCTCACTTCTCCTGCTGCTGCTCATCTACGTTCACCGCCCTCGCGTGGTCTCGTGCAGCAGTTCCTCGAACAACGCGCGGTAATGAACCATGGCCTGCCGGAGCTCCTCGGTCGAGGCTTCCTTCCTGGCCGCCCGCCCGCTGATCTCGTGGGCCTTCCGGTAGTGGTCGAGAGTGGCCGCGTGCCCGACCGACAGATCGGACAGCCGCTGCTCGAAGTCGTCGGTGGGGTAGCCGCGGTCCGCCATCACCGAGGTGACGAGCTGGTCCGCCTCGGTCACCGCGAACCCGGGGGCGTCGACGAAACGCTCCTGGACCTCGGTCCACCGGTTGGCGTACGCGTCGCGCGTCTCCTCCGGCAGCGGCCGGATGTCGAGCTCGGAATGGCGCTGCTCGCGGGCGATGAGCTCCCGCTCGGCCTCACGCCGGTTTTCACTCTCGGCCACCGTACGCTCGTACTCAGGGCCGAAACGTTCGCGGAGACGGCTGCGGCGTTGCTGCTGTAGCACGACATAGCCCACTGCGGCGAGCGCCACCACCGCGACCACGACGACGGCCACCCAGATCAAGGTGGTCATTGATGTTCGCCTCCGGTCTCTGTAATGAGACCTGCGACTGCCCACGATCAAGGCCGTCGAAACTCGCGTGCTCAGTGAGCTGCAAGCCCTTTCCTGGCGGCCTCCAGCACCGTCGCGACGTGCGAGCCCGCCGGTGACGCCGGAACCTCACTGAACCCCTCAGCCGCGTCGTACCGGACGTCTAGTCCCGCGTCCACGAGCCGCTGCGCCCACCGCAGCGCCGTGTTCAACCGCTCCGCCGCCGGCGGCTTCCCCTGCGCCGCCGCCGACAGGTTCCGCAGGTTGGTGGCCGGCCCGGACTGCGCGTGCACGCGTGCCAGCTTCCACGGTACGGCGGCACTGTGGTCGAGCATCGGCTTGGCCAGCCCGGCGGCCCGCTTGGCCTGGAGCACCCCCGACTCGGACACCCCGAAATGAGCGGCCAGCTCCTGCACGCTCATCCCGTCGGCTACCAGCCGCGCCAGCTCCGCCCGATCAACGCTCGGCCTCCGCCCCACCACGCCCTCCGCTCCCGCTTTCCGTGTACGCGCCTACCTCCGATGTGCGCTAAGGTTATGACGTCCCGCCCCGCAGGGGGCGGCCGACACAACCGGGACGTAGCGCAGCTTGGTAGCGCACTTGACTGGGGGTCAAGGGGTCGCAGGTTCAAATCCTGTCGTCCCGACCAGATTTTAGCTGGTCGGAAGGGGTATCAGAGTTTCTCTGGTGCCCCTTTTCGGATCTTAGGGAGCCAAACGGGGAGCCACTGCTCTACCCGGCTCGCGACTTGAAGATCTTGTCCATGACCACGGCGCCGTCTGTCAGCGCTGGTCGGATCTCCTGCCGGTACACGGTCTCGGTCACGTGCGTTGACGAGTGACCAACGAGGCGGGCGATCTCTTCACTCGCCACTCTGTGAGCGGACAGCAGCGACACGAAGCTGTGCCGCAGTTCGCGCGGGCACCAATCCTCTCCGATGCCTGCGGCTGTTGTTATCTTCTTGAACTCACGCCGGACGTACCAGCGATCGTAGGGACGTCCGTCTTCCCGGCGGAATACCAGCGCAGTATCCGCGCCTCTTTCGCCGGATGCTAGGCGTTCGACTGCTCTGGCCTTGTGAAGCTCATTGAGGATTTGGACGCCCCACCGGGCGACCTTGAGAACTCTCCGTGATTTCTTGGTCTTGGTGTCTCCCTTCACTCGCTCGGAGCGATAAACCGCTACCGTTTGTTCTTTGAGATCCACCTCCGTCCATCGGAGGGCGCGAGCCTCTTCTGTCCTGATCCCGCAGAGCAGGCATATGATGACATACGCCATGAGCGGAGAAGACCGGGCACCGCGGATAACCGCCTCCGCCTGATCGAAGTTCAGCGCTTTGGATGGGCGCCCCGCCTGCCCTTCTGGGATATCAACGAGGTCGGCGACGTTCCGTTTGACCTTGTCTCGCTTCTGGGCGTGGCGTATGGCGCGCTGAAGGATTTGATGGATGAGGCGAAGTGACCGCGTCGCGAGTACTTCCGCCCGTTCGTCCAGCCAGTCGTCAAGATCGTCAGCAGTCAGCTTCTTGAGCTTGATCTGACCGACCTGGGGGATGATGTGATGGATGGCCATGGATCGGTAGCTGGCTACCGTGCCCTGGCTGCGAGCCTTCAGCCCTCTCGCCAGCCAGTCGTTGATGCAGTCTTCGACGGTGTAGCCCTCCTCCGTCGTCACACCTGCCTCTAGCTCTTCGACCAGCGCGATGAGCTTTTCCTTGACTTCGGCCTTGGTCCTTCCCTTCCGCTTGGGCCGTTGACGCTTACCCTGCGCGTCGAATCCGAGAGAAAGAGCTCCCGTGTAGCCCTTCCCCTCTTGGTAGATGCTGGCCTGGTACTTGCCGATGTGAATTGTTGCCATCCGCTCTCCCTTCACTCGGTTTTGGCGGGGCGCGTCCCGGTCTGCTTTCGAGGCGTACCGCCGGCTTCACGGGGACCGGGACTCTTTGTGTGGCGGTCTATGTATTCATCGATGGCCTTGCGGACGATGTAGGCCATGTCTCGATCCTGTGTGTCTGCGATCTCTTGAAGCTGCCTGCGGCGGTCACCGTCGAGTCGCAAGGTGTAGTTCTCTGTGGGCAAGGCGGTTCCTCAGGTCTCGGGCTTGACGCTGGGTTCTAGCCGAGAGTGTGAACCAGGGTGCATTGCAGCGCAATGCGGTTGCGGGAATCAGTCTTGATCGACTTGTTCGAGGGATGCGATGAAGTCCGCTAGATGCTGATCGGTGATCCTTCTCGACCGTCCGATCTTTATGCTGCGGAGTTGGCGGGTTCTGATCAGTTCGTAGATCTTGTCTCGTCCTACACCGAGTAGTTCGGCTACCTCCTCGACTTTGTACGCCTTCAGGTGTGTCACCTCCCTTCGCCGGCTTCTGTCTGCTCGTTGGGCGTCACCTTCCTTCCGGTTGTTGATTGGTCGTCGGGCAGGGCGGCCTCGCGCTGGAGTCGGCGGAGGTGGTTCCAGATGCGGCGGCCGAGTCTGAGGCGTAGGCCGGTGCCCTGGCATCGGGGGCAGAAGCGCCAGCCACGGCCGAACAGGTAAGGGATGCGACCGGTGCCGTTGCAGCGGCGGTGCTCGCGGAACGGGCGCGCGTAACAGATGTAGATGTAGCTGAGTGTGAGCAGGATGGGTACGGCGGTTGCTGCGGCAGCAGCGAGTGTGTCTAGGTTCAGGACCACCTCCTGAGCTGGTTTGCGGGATGGCGGACGGGCAGGGCGCTACCTGCTACAGACCTGTTCAGGTCATGTCTCAGGGTGCTAGCGGGGGTGCTTCCGGAAGCAGGCGCAGCCGCTTCCGGAAGCGCGCTTCATGCCTAGTCGGCAGGGCGGTTCTGGTTACGTTCCGCGACGGCGTGGGCGAGATCAGCGCGGTAAATGCCGCGTCGGGTGTGCTTCTTGCCGTCGATGCGGCGGCCGATGGGGCCGACCTTGACGCCGAGTGGTTTCAAGGCGCTGGTCAGTTGTTCTGATTGCCAGCCGCCGTAGACCTCTGGCCGCAGGGTGGTCAACCGCTCGCACAGTTGTGCGTTCCATGCGGCGTCTTCCCCGTTCGGCCAGACGGTGACGACATCAGCCAGCAGGTCATAGGCTGGCGGTTCGGGTCGGGGCCGCGTTTCGGGGGCGGGCATGGTGCCTGCCTCGGTACGCGCCTTGATCGCCCGGTCTATGACCCTCCTGGCCTGGTCGCCGTTGACCTCGAAGCCACGGCGGGCGCCGGGCTTGCCCACGCCTACGACCATGCCCCAGCCGGCATCGTCTCCGGGCTGGAACACGGTGGCGCGGTATCCCACCTTGTACATGCCGGTACCGAGGATCATGTCGTTGGCGACCTGATCGCGTACCGACAGGCACACGCGTGTGTTGACGTTGCGGGTGATGCCGGTCGGCAGGCTGTCCTTGTCAGGGATCTGGGTGTCGAGCAGCAGGATCACGCCCAGCGCACGCCCGAGCTTGATCACCTTTTCGCACAGTTCTCCGGCTTCCGTGCCGTAGTCCTTGTGCTGGAACAGCTCCTGTACTTCGTTGAGGAACACCACGAGCGGATGCAGGCCGGATCCCTTGCGTGAGGCCAGCTCGGGCGTGACCTTGTTCTCCGGGGCCAGGCCCAGTTCGTGGTAGTGGCTGATCTTCGCAGCTCGCTGCTGGCATTCGGTGTGGTACAGCCACTTGATCAGGGCGGCGGCACGGGCAATGGTCTCGTCATCCTGCCCATTGCCGTACTCGGCGCAGACGGGTTCGGCGGCCTTGAAGTCTCCGACGCCCTTGAACTCGTACCCTCTGATCTCGGCGCGAGGATCGAGGCTGGCGGCGAGCACCAGCAGGCGCAGCAGGAACGTCTTACCGGAACCCGGTTGTCCGCCGATCAGCCAGTTCCGGAAGCTCAGCATGGCGTTCACGATCTCCATGCGGGGGGTGACGAAGACCGGGAACGGCTGGAACACATCCACGGTGCCGCTCTTCAGCAGCGGCCACGGCGGTGCTTCCATGGTGCTGGCCGGTTGGTAGCCGACCCACAGCGCCAGCCGTCCGGGGTGGCCTGTGGCGACGTCCGGCCACACCTGGTCGAGCGGGAGCCGCAGGCCGGAGGCCAGTTTGCCGCGCCGCGCGACCACGTCGGCGGCCTCCACCCCGAAGGGCAGGTCCACGATGGCCAGGTGACCGGGTCCGTCGCGGTGGATCTCCTCCGGGAAACTGATCGCATGCTGATCCCTGGCCACAGCCTGGTTGATCGCCTGAATCCCGGTGCTGAGCAGGGCTCGCCGTACCAACTCGGCCGTGAGCTTGCGGTAACGCGGCCCTTGGCTGACGCGGTCGGTGATCGGCTTGTCCTCCGGGCGACCGACACGCGCCAGCATCGGCACCAGCACGGCGACCAGGACCAGGCGCGCCCAGACCGGTACGTGCACGTCCAGCACCAGGGCGAGAGTCACGGCGGCGCCTATGAGTACGGTCACCGTGAGCAGCATCGACCAGCGCCAGCGCGCTTGCCGTTCGCGTTGCTTGTCCAGCTTGAGCCAGGTCATCGGGTCGTTGCGGTCGGCGGCGGCCTGCCGCAGCGCCCAGTTGCCCTCCTCGGCGCTGGCCCAGCGCAGTACGCGGGCGATGCCGGCGAAGAACCCGATCGGCGTGTAGAGCAGCGCTTTGGCCGCGTACTTGGGTATGCGGACTGCGTGGTAGCCGAGCACGTACCCGGCATCCCTGATCCACCAGGCGAGCATCGCGCGCCGGCCGGCGCGCGTGCGTGTCCAGGGCGGGAGGATGGGGGAGCGCCCCCGACCGGTCTGGGACCGGTGGGGGAGCGCTTCCAGGTCGTCGGGTGGATCGACCGGTGGCCCGGTCACCGGTCGGTCCTCGGCTACGGATTCTTGATCGAAGAACGTTTCCGCTGCGGCGTTCTGGCCCTCCTGATCAGAGGTTCCGGCGTCTTCTGGCTCGTCCTGCCAGGTGAACCCGTTCAGCGGTGGCCGCATCAGGAACCCCCTTTCGGACGTGTGCGGGCGGCCTGGTCGTCGAGTTCATCGCGCAGGTAGGCCAGCGGGTCGGGCTCGCCGTCGATGTGCGCGCTCAGGGCGGCGTTGATGGCGGCGAGGTAGTTGGCTCGGCTGAGCCGAAGCGTGCGGACCTCGTGCCGGAGGCGACGGATCTCCTGTACGAGGATGGGGATGTCGCGCAGGGCGGCGGTGACGTGCTGCCCCAGGTCGTTCAGTGCCGGCGTGGAGCGGGTGAAGGTCGCGATGAGCTGGCGGGCGGTGCGGTGGCGGTTGGTGACCTCCTGTAGAGCGGATCCGGGGTATGGGTGGCGGTAGGGCACTGAGGCATCACCTCTTTCGGGTCGGCGGGCAGGTCAGGAGCCGGTGAGCCAGGACCACAGGGCCCTGAGCCCGCGGTCGACGTCGGGGGCGAGCGCGGTGGCGGCGAGCAGGAAACCGAACACGGTGCAGACCAGCGCCATCCACAACCGCAGCTTGAGGAACCGCACGGCGACCACAACGACGATCGCCAGCACGAGAACCAGGGGAATCGACACGTTCATCAAGGGCATCACCTCCCTTCCACAGGACGCATGTGGACTGGGGAACGTGGGTCAGATGCCGTCGTGACGGGCCTTGCGGCGGCGCCAGCGAGTGCGGGCGCGACACTTGTGGCAACGCTTGTTGCCGGGCTCCAGAACGGCACCGCAGGGGCACCCACGAGTGAGCGGGATAGTGTGCAGCGTTGATCAACTCCTTCTGACTCTGTTGGGATCAGGGGCGGGCTTTGTGTTCTCGGGACGGTCCTTGCGGCGGGCGTACATGAGCACGCTGCGTGTCATGTGCTCGACTTCCGAACGGGGAAGGCTGAAGGGGCGACGGTGCCGGTCATCGGCGCGGATGCCGATGACCGCGAACATGAACAGCGCCAGCACGATCAGCCCGGCGATCACAGCGAGCGTGATGATTAGGAGTGGGATGTCCACCCGTCACTCCTTGGGCGGATCTGGCGAGATGTTGTTGCAGTACGAGTCCTGCGCTGCACGTCGATCCATCGCTGCCTGCGTGATCAGCACGGCCTCGTATGAGACGGCACCGAAGTTCGCGCAGGCGATGTGGTGGCCGTTCTCGACCCTGAGCGGGACGCCCAGCAGGCCGGCGATCCGCTCGACTTCGGCGATCGCCTCAGCTTCGGTTGTGGCCTCGGTGTCGTAGATGGGGTGGACGGAAACCCGCACGGGCCCGTACCGAGGAATGGGCACCTCGGGGTGCCGGTCCAGGTAGTCCGCCAAGCCGTGAAGGTCGGCGATGAGTTGGCCCCGACGGGCTTCGGGGGTCATGTTGTACGCCATTCAGACCAACTCCTTCCGAGTCGCGCGGTGCAGAGAGTGAGCACGTCCGGACAGGTCTCCAGCGCATCGGCCGCCGCGTGCAGCGCGATGACCGCCAGGAGCAGCACCGTGGCGGCGAGAACATCGGAGACCAGGCCATCCGTGCAGTTGTCCAGCAGTTCGGCCACGGTGCGGATGACGGTGATCAGCCGGTCGTGGTGTGCGCTCTCGACGCCAGTCACCGAAGATCACCTCCCTCCGAACCTGTGTGGCCCGACGCTGGCCGTTTCCCTGGCCATCTGGCCGTGTAGGGGGCCCTACACGAAGAACCGTACAGTCCCCCCTACACGGTCGTCAAGGGGGGCCTGTACGGCGCGTGTCTAGTCCCCCCTGTCCGAGGGCGTTACGCTGCCCGTATGGCGAATGAAGGCGTGAGCGAGGCGGTCCTGTCCGCGCTAGCTGACCTCGAACGCGCTTTCGATGCAGCACTTATGGCGATAGATGCGGAGACTGACCACAACCGCGCGTACTACGGCGCAACGGAACTGGTCGAAACTTTGAGACGGCTCTTTGAGACCTCCGGAAATCAAAGAGCACTCTCGGCGGCCCGCATTTTCGAGCAAGAGGAGATGTCGTTGGCAAGCCTTGCCGACCGCATCGGCGTATCGAAAGCACGCGCGGCCCAGCTAATCAAGACGGCCAAGGACACCCGAGCCCGAAGCGAACGCGATGAGCGGATCACACTCGGCCTCTCCAAGGTGGCTATCTCCTCAGCGCGCGCGAAGCATCTGGCACGGCAACAGGAACAAGATGCCGGCTCCGAGGCGAGGAAAGAGGGAAACGAGGGTGAGTGAGCGGACAGAGGTAATCGTCGAAGTCTGGCCCGTATCGGCTGATGACATCGGGCTCTGGCTGATAAGTGGAAAGGACGCATGGCGTTCAGAGGCCGTTCGACAGAGCAGCGACCCTCATACCTCTGTCACGGACCTTCTAGCTGCGAACGATGCTTCAGACGGGGTCAAGCTGCTGCACTCCACGTCATGGCGCGCAGAGGATACGGCAGTCGTCCTCACCTACGTCGCCGTCATCGCTTGCAACGCGTTCGTGCGAGATAAATGGAGGAACGCTGCGCCTATTAGTCCGGCCCTCCCGGATGCCGTAGGCAAGCCGATTCCGGTGGAAGCGACGGAAGCGCCTATCCCTCGATACATAGACGTGCTTATGCACGGCCTGAGGCATCTGCAATTCCTGCTACAAACAGATTCCGCAGCTAGATCGGCTCTTTGTGGACGGTGGCCAGATCATCTAGCGGTCTTCCAGTCGGCCCTCGCAGGTATGTACGACCACGAGCACGGACAAGAGCCAATCACGCTTCCGAAGGGACAAGATGCTCGATAACTCTTCCCGCAGGGGATGAGGGAAGGCTGGTCGCTAGTTATGCCGGACAAAGAATCGCTGGACAAGCTGCACGTACAGCAACGCGCCGCAGACGAGCTCAGGGACCTGCTGGCGCGCATCGTGAACGAGGATCTGCCAGTGATTAGCTGGTCGATTCAGAGCGATCCTAGGGAGACTGCGCTCATCGGCACCTGTGATGCGGGGAACGCCGAGACCCGGCGTAGAGACTTCGAGGCGTGGCGAGAGGCGTTGAACGCAACCATGCTCTCCAGCGAGACGCACAGCGATGGGGGAGAGGGGCTGCGAGCCTCAGTCACAGACAACTACGCCGATCTAACAATCATGATCAAAGCTGACTTCTAGCGGCACAAAAAGAGGAACCCCCGCATCTCCCTCCCCCTTCTGGCCGAATTAGATGAGGAGATACGGGGGCTCTCTCTGTGTCACGGGAACAGTACAGGCCCTCCCAGGTGCAATGTTCCCGCCCCGGTAGAAATTGGGCTTCCCATTTCCGCCGAAGGCTTATGAGTTCTATTGAGCATCCTCAGCTCCGCAACTTTCTAGAGCTGACATCACTTTCTCCCATGTTCCGTCGATTGACCAGTGGCGATGCCGCTGATAGATGGCTCTCGGGTTATCCCCGAAAGTCGCCGGCAGATCGCGCCATATGCACCCGGTCTGCGCTTGGTAGAAGATGCATTGATCACAACGCGAGGGTCGATGTACTGTTCCCCTGCACTCGATGCCTTTGGAGGTATCGCGGGCTTAACTCGTCCCCACTCGTCATCTTAGATCCGGCCGGTTCAGCCTGTGGTCTCCAGTCATTCTGCCCTCCCGCTCTGCCTAACAATGTTCCTAGCGACTGGGATTCATTTCGCTGCCACGAGCGACACGAAGCAATTGACTGGCACGCGCCTTTGAGATTCCCAACTTATTCGCCAGCCCTGCCAGCGAAAGACTTTCGCTCTCGCTTATACGCGCCGCTGCCTTGGCGCGCGCCAAGGAAGCTTCCTCTGCCATTTCGCGCAGGCTCTCTGCGAGCTCCGTTGCGAGGCGAAAGGCTTCGGCGCAATCCGGGTCTGCCAGCAATCTCGCCTTGATTTGCCTGTAAGCGAGTTTCATGGTGGCCAATTCCGGATGTTGGGGTTCTCCGGCCAGCGCTCTCTCTACGTCCATAATTCACTCCTCTACGTTGGGGTCGTGTTGAGAGAGGAATTTCAGGCTTGCCTCGACGTCATCCGAAGTGGATCGCACTGGGGGCGGATTCTTGCGTAGTAGCTGCTGCCAGCGCACTCGGGCACGCTGCCGCCGTTCCTCCCATGCGAGTTCCTTCGGGTCGCGCTTGTCCCACTCGGTTTGGAGATGCTGTGGTTCGACGCGGCCTGTCGTCCCCAGCCGATCAGCGCGTTGGGACCGCTTGGTCGGACGAGGTATAGATGCCTCACGCGCTTGCCTCTCCTGGCCGCCCATGGTGACCACCGTACTACACCATGCTATAGCTCACCAGGCATGGCGTATCTCGCTTGCCACGGTATCCCTTGCCTAGGTTGTCTTCGTGGCTGATCTAGGAGCTGTTTCTTAGATCTGCTGACTGATCGTGCCTGCATCGGCACGATTGGCCTATGGGTCGAGGTGACTTAACCAACGCAGAGTGGGAGCG
>NZ_JBFAOM010000024.1:0-150797 GCF_040675235.1 Nonomuraea sp. NPDC049637 | reverse complement strand
GGTACCACCTGGCCGCCGCGACGGCCGGGCTGGGGCTCGGACGGCGGCGGCCGCGCGCGTCCGGACGGCCCTCACCCGCCGAGACCTGGCGCGACAACGCCCGCCTGTGGTCCGATCGGCCGCGCCGGCACGTCTACCTCGCCCTCTGGCTGCCCAACGGCCTGATCGTCGGCTGCGAGTCGTTGTTCGTGCCGCTCGCGCCGGACCGGGCCGGGCTGCTGTTCGCCTGCGCCGCCGGCGGGATGCTCGCCGGTGACGTGCTGGTCGGCCGGTACCTGCCGTCGCACCGGCGGGCGCGGCTGGTCACGCCGCTGTACCTGCTGCTCGCGCTGCCGTACCTGGTGTTCGTGGCCTGCCCGTCGCCGGTGCTGGTCGCGCTCGCCTCGGCCGGGTTCGCCGCCACCCTGCTGCTGCAGGAACGGCTCATGGCGCTGACGCCCCCCGAGCTGAGCGGCCACGCGCTCGGCCTGCACTCCTCCGGCATGGTCGCCATGCAGGGGCTGGCCGCCGCGCTCGCCGGCGCCCTGGCCGAGCACACCTCGCCCGGCGCGGCCATGGCCGTGCTGGCCGCGGCGTCGGCGGCCGTCACGCTCGCCCTGGCGCCCCGCCTGCGGTCCCCCCGTGTCGCAACCCCGGCGCAGGGTCCGGCGAAGTTACCGTTGACCAGGGGAAATCGCCGGGGGAAGGACACATCATGACGCAGACGGACGAATTCGTGCTCGACGTCACCAGGATCCGCGAGCAGGTGCGGCAGAAGATGGACGAGGGGCCGATCACGCAGACCTTCGGCCGCGATCCGGAGAAGGTCATCGAGGTCCTCAACGACGTGATCGCCACCGAGGTGGTGTGCTGGCTCAGGTACACCAGGCACGCCATCTCGGCCAAGGGCATCGACCGCGCGCAGGTGGCGGCGGAGTTCACCGAGCACGCCAAGGAGGAGCTCGACCACGCGCTGCGCGCCGCCGAACGCGTCAGCCAGCTCGGCGGCGAGCCGGACTTCGACCCGGCCAAGCTCGTCCAGCGCTCGCACACCGACTACCAGGTGCCCGCCGACACCGACCTGAAGGCGCTGCTGGAGGCCAACCTGTGGGCCGAGCGCATCGTCATCTCCACCTACCAGGAGATCATCCGCTGGCTCGGCGACGGCGACCCCACCACCCGCCGGCTCATGGAGTCGATCCTGGAAGAGGAGGAGGAGCACGCCGACGACCTCACCGACCTGCTCGGGGTCTAGAACCGGGCTTGGCCCGCCGTTGGGCGGCCCGTGAGCCGGCCCGGGTAAGGGCCGGGCATGAAGAGCCTGGTCAACACGCCCGTCACGCGCACGCCGACGTCCCGCGAGATCGACGTCGAGACGCTGAGCCGCCGCCTGGCCGCGGCCGTGGACGGCGAGGTGCGCTTCGATCTGGGCAGCCGCGCCGCCTACGCGCGTGACGCCTCCAACTACCGGCAGGTCCCGATCGGCGTCGTCGTGCCGTACGACCTGGACGCCGGGGTGGCGGCGGTGGCCGTGTGCCGATCCGGGGACGTGCCCGTGCTCTCCCGCGGCGGCGGCACCAGCCTGGCCGGGCAGTGCTGCAACGCGGCGGTGGTGATCGACTGGTCCAAGCACTGCGGCGCGGTCGAGTCCGTGGACGCGGCGGGCCGCCGGGTCGTCGTCCAGGCGGGGGCCGTGCTCGACCAGGTGGACCACGAGCTGGCCCGGTACGGGCTGATGGTGGGGCCGCGGCCGTCCAGCCATCGGGCCTGCACGATCGGCGGCATGATCGGCAACAACTCGTGCGGGGCCTCGGCGCAGGCGTACGGGAAGATGTCGCAGTCGGTGCTCCGGCTGGAGATCCTCACCTACGACGGCGTGCGCGCCTGGGTCGGGCCGACCGGCGACGCCGAGTACGACCGCATCCAGGCCCAGGGCGGCCGCCTGGCCGAGATCTACCGCCAGGTGCGCGAGCTGCGCGACGAGACCATGGAACTGGTCCGCACCCGCTACCCCAGGCTGGAACGCCGCATCTCCGGCTACAACCTCGACCAGCTCCTGCCCGAGAACGGCTTCGACCTGGCCCGCGCCCTGACCGGCAGCGAAGGCACGCTGGTGACCGTGCTGCGCGCCGAGTTGCGCGTCGTGCCGTCCCCGCCCGCCAGGGCGCTGGCCGTGCTCGGCTTCGAGGACGTCTTCACCGCCGCCGACGCCGTCCCGGCCGTGGCCCGGCACGCGCCGATCGCGCTGGAGGCCATGGACGAGACCATGTACCGGCTGGCCAAGCGGGAGCACCCCGGCGACCCGGCGCTCCAGGACCTGCCCGAGGGCGGCGGCTGGCTGCTGGTGCAGTTCGGCGGGGACACGCCCGAGCAGGCGCGCGAGCGGGCCGAGACGATGATGCGCGACGTGGGGGAGCGGGCCGGGGCGCCCACGCCCACGCACGCCTTCCTCGGCGACCCGGCCAGGGAGGACCGGCTGTGGCGGTGGCGGGAGTCGGGGCTCGGCGTGGAGGCGTACCCGCCGACCGGCCGCCAGACGTACGAGGGCTGGTCGGACGCGGCCGTGCCGCCCGAGCGGCTGGGCGCCTACCTGCGGGACTACGAGCGGCTGCTGCGCGCGCACGACTACCAGGACTCCGCCCTGTACGGCCACTTCGGCCAGGGCTGCGTGCACGGCCGGCTGCCGCTCGACCTGCACACCGACGACGGCATCGCCCGCTACCGCGCCTTCGCCAGGGAGGCCGCCGAGCTGGTCGCCTCCTACGGCGGTTCGTTGTCCGGCGAGCACGGCGACGGCCAGACGCTGGCCGAGCTGCTGCCCGTCATGTTCGACCAGGAGGTCGTGGAGGTGTTCGGCCGCTTCAAGGCCATCTTCGACCCGCGCGACCGGATGAACCCCGGCAAGGTCGTCCACCCACGCCATCTCGACCAGAACCTGGCCCAGCACCGCTTCTACCCGCACGAGCCGCGCCAGACGTTCTTCCAGTACCCCCACGACCACGGGCGTTTCGGGCACGCCGCCACCCGTTGCGTCGGCACCGGCACCTGCCGCAAGCACACCTTCGAGGGCGGCGTCATGTGCCCCAGCTACCGGGTGACCCGCGAGGAGGAGCACTCCACGCGGGGGCGCGCCCGGCTGCTGGAGGAGATGGTGCGCGGCGACGTCATCACCGACGGCTGGCGTTCGGCCGCCGTGCGGGACGCGCTCGACCTGTGCCTGTCGTGCAAGGGCTGCCGCTCCGAATGCCCGGTGAACGTGGACATGGCCACCTACAAGGCCGAGTTCCTCGCCCACCACTACCGGCGCCGCGTCCGGCCGCGCGCCCACTACTCGATGGGCTGGCTGCCGGTGTGGGCCGCGCTCGCCTCGGCCGCGCCCGGCCTGGTCAACGCGGTCAACTCGGCGCCCGGGCTGTCGCGGCTGGTCAAGGCCGTCGCGGGGATCACGCCGGAGCGCGAGCTGCCGAGGTTCGCCCGGCAGCGGTTCACCGACTGGTTCAGGCGGCGTCCGCGCGGCGGGCCGGGCACGCGGGGGCGGGTGGTGTTGTGGGCCGACACGTTCACCGACCACTTCGACCCGCACATCGGGCGGGCCGCCGTGGACGTGCTGGAGGCGGCCGGGTTCGAGGTCGTGGTGCCGCCGGTGACGCTGTGCTGCGGGCTGACCTGGATCAGCACCGGGCAGCTCGGGGTGGCGCGGCGGGTGCTGGCCCGGACGGTGGGGGCGCTGGCCCCCTGGGCCGAGGCCGGGGTGCCGGTGGTCGGCCTGGAGCCGAGCTGCGCCGCCGTGTTCCGCTCCGACGGGCCCGAACTGCTCAACACGGCCGAGACGCGGCTGCTGGCGGAGCGGTTCCTGACGCTGGCCGAGCTGCTGGAGACGCGCGCCGCCGACTGGCGGCCGGCCACGACCGGCGGGCAGGCGATCGCGCAGGTGCACTGCCACCAGAGCGCGATCATGGGCTTCGACGCCGACCGGGCCGTGCTCGACCGCTTCGGCATCCGGACCAGCGTGCTCGACACCGGCTGCTGCGGGCAGGCCGGCAACTTCGGGTTCGAGCGGGGGCACCACGAGGTGGCGCAGGCCTGCGCCGAGCAGGGGCTCTGGCCGGCCGTACGGTCGGCGGGCCCGGGGGAGGAGCTGCTCGCCGACGGCTTCTCCTGCCGCACCCAGATCGCCGCCGCCGGCACCGGACGCCAGGGCCGCCACCTGGCCGAACTGCTCGCCACGGCCCACATCCGCCAGGACTGACCCGCCCCGGCCCCGACCGGGCACGGCCCGATCACGGGTCGGCCCGGGGCGGGATCAGGCCGACAGGCTCTGGGCCAGGCGGCGGGGCAGGCCGGTGTTGCGCGGGCGGCCCACCCGGTGGACGGCCAGCTCCAGCGCCTCCCGCTGCCCCACCAGCACGACCCACGCCTTGGCCCGCGTCACCAGCGTGTACAGCAGCTTGCGCCGCAACATGATCCCGCCCGCCTCGGCCACGATCGGCGCCACCACGAACGGGTACTCGCTGCCCTGCGAGCGGTGCACGCTGATCGCGTAGGCGTGGGTGAGGTCGTCGAGCTCGCCGAACCCGTACTGGACGGTCTCGCCGTCGTCGGTGCGGACCTCGATCACCCGGTCCTGCGGCAGCACGGCGGTGACCGTGGCGGTCTCGCCGTTGAAGACGCCCTTGTCGTAGTTGTTGCGGATGGGCATGACCCGGTCGCCCACCCGGAACACCGACGCCCCCGACCAGTGCTCGGGCTTGTCGTCGGCCGCCGGGTTGAGGCGGTCCTGCAGCAGCCGGCCCAGCGTGACCGCGCCCGTCTCGCCCTTGCGCATCGGGCACAGCACCTGCACCTGCTCGGGCGGCACGCCCTGCTTGCGCGGGATCGCCTCCATGGCCAGATGGGCCACCCGCTCGGCCACCCGCGCCGGATCGTCGAGCTCCTCGAACCAGAACCCGCCGCGCCCCGGCGTCGCCGGCACGCGGCCGGCCCGGATGAGGTGGGCGGCCTCGACGATGCCGCTGCCGGCCGCCTGGCGGAAGACGTGGGTGAGCCGCACCCGCGGGACGGCCTCCACGCGCAGCAGGTCGGCCAGCACGTCGCCGGCGCCGATGCTGGGCAGCTGGTCGCTGTCGCCGATGAGCAGCAGGTGGCTGCCCGGCTGGACGGCCGCCGTGAGCCGCGTGGCGAGATGGAGGTCGAGCATCGACGCCTCGTCGACCACGATCAGGTCGGCCTGCGCGGGCGCCTCCTCGAACAGCGTGGAGGGGTCGGGGTCGGGCTGGTGGGCGAGCATGCGGTGGATGGTCATCGCGGGCATGCCGGTCAGCTCCGACAGGCGTTTGGCGGCCTTGCCGGTGGGGGCCGTGAGCGTGACCGAGCCGCCCGACGCTTTGACCGTGGCGGCCACGGCCCTGACCGTGTGGCTCTTGCCGCAGCCGGGCCCGCCGGTGATGATCGAGACGGTGCAGGTCAGCGCCATGTTGACGGCCGCCCGCTGGTCGTCGTGGAGGGTCTCGTCCTCGCGGAAGGAACGCAGCGGCAGCGTGGAGCGGGCCCGCAGGAGCCGGGTGAGCTGCTCGGTGAGCTGCCGCTCGCGGGCGTGCACGTGTTTGGCGTAGGCCACCGCCCGCCCCGGCTGCTCGTCGTCGGCCTCGACCACCACCCGCCGCTCGGCCACCAGCGCGTCGATCATCGGCCCGACCGCCTCGGGGTCGAGCTCGATCAGCTCGGCCGCCCGCGCCACCAGATGGGGCACCGGCACGAAGCAGTGGCCGTCGCGGACCGCCGCCGACTCCAGCCGGTCGAGCAGCGCCGCCTTGATCCGCTGCGGGCTGCGCTCGGGCACCCCCCGCTGCAGCGCGATGCGGTCGGCGACGCGGAAGGCGATGCCCCTGACCCGGCCGATCAGCCGGTAGGGGTCGGTGGCCAGCACCTCCTCGGCCTCGCCGCCGAACACCTGGTGGATCTTGGCCGCGAGCAGCGGGCTGACGCCCAGCCCCTGCAACGTCACCATCAGCGCGGCGATGGCCTTCTGCTCCTGCCACGCCTGGACGATCTGCGCCTGCCGCAGCGGCCCGATGTTGACGACCTCGGTCAGCCGCCCCGGCTCGGCGTCGATGACCTTGAGCGTCTCCTCGCCGAAGTGGTCGACGATCGCGTACGCCAGCCGCGGCCCGATGCCGCGGATCAGCCCCGACCCCAGGTAGACGCGGATCGCCCGGACCGTGGCGGGCACCACCCGCTCGCACCCGGACACCGCGAACCGCCTGCCGTGGCGCGCGTGGTGGCTCCAGTCGCCGGTCAGCCGGAGCGTCTCGCCGGGCTGCGCGCCCGACAGCGCCCGGCCGGTGGCCACGAAGTCGGGCACGCCCTCGGCGCTCATGCGCGCGACGGTGTATTCGTCGTCCCTGACGTAGACGAGCTGCTCGACCGAGGCCTCCACAGCAGCGATCAAACCATCCGCCACCGACAGTCCGTCACATGGCGCTGGGATAGGTCTCCGGCTCGACGTCGTCCCACGGCTCGGCGTGCAGCGGGTGCAGGGCCTCGGTGACGTCCAGCCAGATGAAGGCGTCGTAGCGGTTGCCGAGCGCGGTGGGCACGTAGTTGCCCCACTTCTCGCGCTCGGGCCGGTAGACGACGCCGATCGCGCGGTGGTCCAGCGGCTGGTCGAACCAGCGCGGACGGGGCCGCGGGGGCGTCACGAACAGGGCGCGCTCGCCGCCGAGCGCGTCGTGCAGCAGCGCCTCCAGCGATCCGGGCCGGGCCGGCGGGACGGGCATGACGTGCGCCCGCGTGCCCCAGCTCGCCCCGGCCACCACCGTCCCCCGGTAGCCGCCGAAGCCGACCAGGACGACGTCCTCGCCGTGCCGCTCGCGGGCCAGCTGGCCGAGGTTGGTCATGCCGGCGGCGGCCATGTCGGTGGCGCGGGCGTCGCCGACGTGCGTGTTGTGCGCCCACACCACGCCCTTGGTCCCGTAGAAGGCGGTCAGCCGGTCGAGGGTGTCGGCCATGTGCACGTCCCTGACGTTCCACGAATCGGGGCCGCCGCCGACCATGGTCCGGTAGTAGCTCTCGGCCCCGGCCACGACCTCGGCGTTCTGCCGGGCCTCGAAGCCGTCCTCGCCGGCGGGCGCGGCCGCCACGACCGCCCTGAGCAGCTCCACGACCTCGTTCTCGCAGGAGTCGGGGACCAGGCGGGTCTCCAGGCCGTACCGCTGCGGGTCGTGGCCGTAGGACTCGAAGCAGTACAGGGCCTCCATCACCGTGCCGAGCTGGCCGGGCAGGTGGTCGGCGGCGTAGCGGCGCACGGCGCGCAGGGACTCCCAGAGGCTGTAGACGTCGAGGCCGTGGAAGCCGACGCGCTCCTGCGGCGGCAGGGCCGCGTTCCAGCGGCGCAGCCAGCGGCAGAACTCGGCGACCTCCTCGTTGGCCCACATGAACGCGGGCCAGCGCTGGTAGGCGTACAGGGCGTCGAAGGGGTCCTCGCCGTCGCGGGTGACCGCGCGGTGGACGCGCTCGCAGTCGGGCCAGTCGCCCTCGACGGCGACGAACCCGAAGCCCTTCTCGGCGATCAGGCGGCGGGTGAGCGCGGCCCGCCAGGTGTAGAAGTCGTGGGTGCCGTGACTGGCCTCGCCGATCAGCACGAGACCGGCCTCGCCGACGCGGTCGAGCAGCGGGTCGAGGTCCTGTTCGCCCGACAGCCGCAGCGCCGAGCGGGTGACGTCATCCATAGCCGTCCTCCTCTGCCGGCCGGAAGACGCCCAGGCATTCGCGGGCGAGCTGGAGCTCCTCGCGCACCTGGACGACCAGGACGGGCACGGCGGCGCCCGGCCCGCTGACCGGGCCGTCGTCGTGCCGGTTGCCGGACTCGGGCGGCTCGACGCCGAGCAGCCCGAGCCGGCGGCAGACCGCCTCGCGCACCTCGGGCTGGTCCCAGCCGATCTCGCCGGTGAACACCAGCGCGTCGATCCGGGACAGCGACGTGGCGGCGGCGGCGATCTCCCGGCTCACCCGGTGGCAGAACACCTCCAGGGCCAGGGCGGCCTCGGCGTCGCCGGCGCGTTCGGCCTCGACCAGCTCGCGGGTGTCGCCCGAGCGGCCGCCGGACAGCCCGAACAGCCCGGACCGGCGTTGCAGGCCCTCGCCCAGCTCGCCGGCCGACAGGTGGCCCTGCGACAGCAGCCACATCAGCATCCCGGGATCGACGCTGCCCGAACGCTTGCTCATCGGGACGCCGTCCAGCGGGGTGAACCCCATCGAGGTGTCCACGCTGCGCCCGCCCGACACCGCGCACACCGACGAGCCGCCGCCCAGGTGGGTCAGCACCAGCTCCAGGTCGGCGAGCGGCCGGCCGAGCAGCTCGGCCACCCGGTCGGCGGTCCAGGCGTAGGACAGGCCGTGGAAGCCGTAGCGGCGCAGGCCGTACCGGTCGCGCCACTCGCGCGGCAGGGCGTAGACGGCGGCGGCGTCGGGCAGGCCGGCGTGGAAGGCCGTGTCGGGGCAGAGCACGTGCGGCACGGCGGGAAGCTGCTCGCGGGCCGCCTCCAGCAGCGCCAGCGCGGGCGGCAGGTGCAGCGGCGCCAGGCTCACGACGCCGCGCAGCGCCTCGACGGTCTCGTCGTCGGCGACCGTGGGCGCGCGGACGACGTCGCCGCCGTGCACCAGCCGGTGCGCCACCGCGCGGATGTCGCGGTCGAAGTGGCCGCCCAGGAACGCCGCCAGCTCCTCGCGCGCCGAGCCGGGGTCGGCGGCCCGCTCGGCGTGCGCGCTGTCCAGCACGCAGCCGCCCTGCACGAGGTCGAGGCGCAGGCTCGACGAGCCCGCGTTGACGGTGAGCACCGCCTCGGACTCCGCCATCTGCTCGTCGAACGCTCGCCCCATGCACCCCTCCGCGGCCCGACTCCTCTCCCCGGCTACCCGCCGCCCGCGGCCCGACACCTGGACTCCGTCACCTTTACCCCGAGATGTCCGAGCCCGTGGTTGCCCCCGGCGGTGGCCGGGTAGGCGAGCGCCTATGGACATCACCCTGCAGGTGAACGGCGTGCCGCACACCGTGGCCGTCGACCCCAGGATCTCCTTGCTCGACCTGCTGCGCGAACGGCTCGGCCTGACCGGCTCCAAGAAGGGCTGCGACCACGGCCAGTGCGGCGCGTGCACGGTGCTCATCGACGGCCGCCGGGCCAACTCCTGCCTGGCGCTGGCCGTGGCGGTGGACGGCAGCGAGATCGTCACCGTCGAGGGGCTGGCCGCGGGCGAGCAGTTGCATCCGCTGCAGGCCGCGTTCATCGAGCACGACGCCTTCCAGTGCGGCTACTGCACGCCCGGCCAGCTCTGCTCGGCGGTCGGCATGCTGGGCGAGCCCGGGCCGAGCGCCGTCACCGCCGACCTCCTCCTCGACCCGGACCTGACGCCCGAGGAGATCAGAGAACGCATGAGCGGAAACCTGTGCCGGTGCGGCGCCTATCCCGGCATCGTGGCCGCGATCGGCGAGGTGGCCCGGTGAAGCCGTTCGACTACGTCCGCGCCCAGAGCCCGTCGGACGCGGTCGGCCGGTACGGCCCCGGCACGATGTACCTGGGCGGCGGCACCAACCTGGTCGACCTCATGCGCCTCGGCGTGGCCGCCCCCGACCACTTGGTGGACGTCAGCCGCCTGCCGCTGGACGCCGTCGAGCCCGTACGCGACCGGCTGCGGATCGGCGCGGCGGTGCGCAACAGCGACCTGGCGGCCGACCCGCTCGTCCGCGCCCGCTACCCGATGCTCGCCAGGGCCGTGCTGACCGGCGCGTCCGGCCAGGTCAGGAACATGGCCACGGTGGCCGGCAACCTGCTGCAACGCACCCGCTGCCCCTACTTCCAGGACGTCACCAGGCCGTGCAACAAGCGCGAGCCCGGCACCGGCTGCCCCGCGATCGCGGGCGACCACGGCAACCTGGCCGTGCTCGGCGCCTCCGACGCCTGCGTGGCCACCCACCCCTCGGACATGGCCGTGGCGCTGGCCGCGCTCGACGCCGAGGTGCACGTCACCGGCCCGGCCGGCGACCGGATCATCCCCATGCCCGGCCTGCACCGCCTGCCCGGCGACGAGCCCGAGCGCGACACCGTGCTCGAACCCGGCATGCTGATCACCGCCGTCGAGCTGCCCGCGCCGCCGCCGGGCGCCTCCCTCTACCGCAAGGTGCGCGAGCGGGCCTCGTTCGCGTTCGCGCTGGTGTCCATCGCCGCCGTGCTCGACGTGCGCTGGGACGGCGTGGTGACCGGCTGCCGCATCGCGCTCGGCGGCGTGGCCCACGCGCCCTGGCGGGCCGAACGCGCCGAACGGGAGATCATCGGCGGTCCCGCCACGGGGGAGGCGTACCTGCGGGCCGCCGAGGCCGAGCTCGACCAGGCCCGCCCGCTGCCGCGCAACGCGTTCAAGCTGCCGCTGGCGCGCAACCTGATCGTCCGCACGCTGGAGGAGCTGACGCCGTGAACCGCATCGAGGGGCGCGTCAAGGTCACCGGGCTGGCCACGTACGCCGCCGAGTACCCGGTCGAGGGCGTCGCCTACTGCTACCCGGTGCAGTCCACGGTCGCCAGGGGCCGGGTGACCGGGGTGGACGCCGGGCAGGCGCTGGCCATGCCGGGCGTGCTCGCCGTGCTGTCCGTCGAGGACCCGCCCGACCTGGCCGAGGACGCCGACCCCGAGCTGGCGCTGTTCCGCTCCCGGGACGTCGTCTACCGGGGCCAGCTCGTGGCCGCCGTCGTCGCCGGGACCTACGACCAGGCCCGCGCCGCCGCCGACGCCGTCCGCGTCGCCTATGAGCCGCAGGTCCACGACGTGCGGCTGCGCGCCGACCACCCGGACCTCTACCGGCCCGAGGTGGTCAACCCGAACCTGCCGCCCGACACCGGCAAGGGCGACGTGGAGGCCGGGCTGGCCGCCGCCGCGTCGGCCGTGGACGTGACGTACACGACGCCGCCCCTGCACAACAACGCGATGGAGCCGCACGCCGCGGTGGCCGTGTGGGCCGACGACGGCCGGCTGCTGGTCTACGACTCGACCCAGGGCGCCAGCGGCGACCGGGACAGCATCGCCAAGACCCTCGGCCTGCCCGCCGAGCAGGTGCGCGTGGTGTCCAGGCACGTCGGCGGCGGCTTCGGCTCCAAGGGCACCACCAGGCCGAACGCCGTGCTCGCCGCCCTGGCTGCGCGGGCCGCCGGGCGGCCGGTCAAGGTCGTCTTCACCCGGCAGCAGATGTTCGACCTCACCGGCTACCGCACGCCCACCGTCCAGCGGCTGCGGCTCGGCGCGGACGCCGAGGGCCGGCTCACCGCGGTCGAGCACACGGCGTACGTGCAGTCCAGCAGGATCGTCGAGTTCGCCGAGCAGGCCGCCACCCCGGGCCGCGTCATGTACGCCACGCCCGCGCTGCGCACCGCGCACCGGCTCGTCCGCCTCGACGTCGCCACCCCGTCCTGGATGCGCGCCCCCGGCGAGTGCCCCGGCATGTACGCCCTGGAGTCGGCGATGGACGAGCTGGCCGAGGCGGCCGGGATCGACCCCGTCGAGCTGCGCATCCGCAACGAGCCCACGACCGAGCCGGACGGCGGCCTGCCCTTCAGCTCCCGCAGCCTGGTGACCTGCCTGCGCGAGGGCGCCCGCCGCTTCGGCTGGGACCGCCGCGACCCGCAGCCCGGCGTCCGGCGCGAGGGGGAGTGGCTGGTCGGCACCGGCGTGGCCGCCTCCACCTACCCGGCCAGGCGCGGCCCGTCGCAGGCCACCGCGACCGTGCGCGACGGCGACTTCGTCATCCGGGTGGCCGCCGCCGACATCGGCACCGGCGCCCGGACCGTGCTCACCAGGATCGCGGCCGACTGCCTCGGCGTCGCCCCCGGCCGGGTGCACGTCGAGCTCGGCGACAGCGACCTGCCCGCCGCCCCCGTCGCGGGCGGCTCGATGGGCACGGCGTCGTGGGGCTCGGCCGTCGTACGGGCCTGCGAGGCGCTGCGGGCCGACGGCGGCGAGGGGTCCGCCGACACCACCGAGGAGGTCAAGGCCGACGAGGAGCTGGCCAGGCACGCCTTCGGCGCCCAGTTCGCCGAGGTCAGGGTCAGCTCCGTGACGGGCGAGATCCGCCTGTCGCGCCTGCTCGGCGTGTTCGCCGCCGGCCGCATCCTGGACGCCAGGCTGGCCAGGTCGCAGTTCGTCGGCGGGATGACCATGGGCGTGGGGATGGCGCTGATGGAGGAGACGCTGACCGACGACGAGTTCGGCGGCTTCCTGCGCCGCGACCTGGCCCAGTACCACGTGCCGGCCTGCGCCGACGTGCCGGCGATCGAGGCCGTCTGGATCGACGAGCAGGACGGCCTGCTCAACCCGATGGGCTCCAAGGGCATCGGCGAGATCGGCATCGTGGGCACCGCCGCCGCGATCGGCAACGCCGTTCACCACGCCACCGGCCGGCGGGTGCGCGACCTGCCCATCACCCCCGCCAAGATCCTCACCTGAACTCGACGATCCATGTTTCGACCGGCCTCCGCCAAGGAAGAGGAGAACACCCGACAAGGAGGCCGAGTGAAGAACGAGTCGCACGAGGAACGCGCCGACCGCAACTTCGTCGAACTGCTGCAGGGCGCCCGCGTCGCGGTGACCGGCGTGCAGGTGCTGTTCGCGTTCCTGCTGACCGTCCCCTTCTCGCCCGGCTTCGTCAAGCTGGACCAGACCGACCGCTGGCTCTACTTCGCCGCGCTGGTCAGCGCCGCCGTCGCGTCGATCTGCTACATCGCGCCGACCGCCCAGCACCGCGTGCTGTTCCGGCAGGGCCACAAGGAGAGGCTGGTACGCCGGTCCAACACCTACGGCCTGTTAGGAGCGCTCGCCCTGGTGGTGTCGATGACCACGGCCACCATGCTGGTGATCGACTACCTGTTCCACTCCACCCTGGCCTGGGTCACCGCCGGCATCCTGGCCGGGCTGGCCGCCTGGACCTGGTTCGGCCAGCCCGCCCTCGACCGCAGGGGCGATCAGTCCTCCTCCGAGGGCGGCATCTCGGTCTCGTCCCGCGACGACTGACGCGAGTAGGCCGCCCGCCCCACCATGTACGCCGCCACCGACACGGTGATCACCTGCGAGGCCCCCACGATCAGCAGCGGCCCGGCGTTCCACCAGGTGGGCCGGTGCAGCCACATCGCGGCCAGCACCAGCAGCACGCCGAGCACCTGCGGCTTGGTGCCGGCGTGCATGCGGTCGAGCGTCGTGCGGAAGCGCACCAGCCCGGCGCCCGCCGACAACGCCAGCACGGCACCGAGCACCAGGCAGACCGCCGCCCCGGCCTCCATCACGCCGTCCAGGACGCTCACCCCGACCGCCCCGGGAAGAACCGGGCCAGCGACACCGACCCCACGAACCCCAGCAACGACAGCACCTGGAGCACCGGCAGGTCGGAGTAGTCGTCCCTGACCACCGCGAACAGCCCCACCGCGCACATCGCCAGCGACGTCAGCACGTCGAGGGCGACCGCGCGGTCCAGCATCGAGGGCCCGCGCCCGACCCGCCACAACGTGGCCGCCGCCCCGCCGCCGAGCAGCGCGATCGTCACCAGGTACACCGCGCTCACCGCAGCTCCTCCCGGTCGGCGCGGGTGCCGAACGCGGCCACGATGCGCGACTCCAGCGCGGCCAGGTCCCTGCGGACCGCGTCCGGGACGCCCTCGCCGGCCAGCCCCAGCACGTGCAGCATCAGCTCTCTCCTGTCCATGTACGCCTCCACCACCAGGCTCCCCGGCATCGTGGACAACGCCACCATGATCATCACGGTCATCGACTCCGACGACGTGCGCAGCCGCACCAGGACCAGCTGCGTGGGCGGATCGCCGGGCCGCACCACCCACGCCACCACCCGCACGGTCGAGAGCAGCATGTCCCACCCGAACCACAGCAGGAACCGCGCCAGCGGCAGCGGCCGCACCCTGATCCCCGGGTCCAGGACGGGCAGCGGCAGCAGCCACGTCACCACCAGCGCGGTCGCCAGCCCGCCCAGCACGTTCCCCGCCGACAACTCGCCCCACAGCGTCACCCACACCAGCGTCAGCCACGCCACCAGCGGCAGCGGCACCCGCCGGCCGAACAGCCGCGGCGCGAGCAGCCCGGCGCTCACCGCTGGGTCCCCAGCACCGCGGTGATGTACGTCTGCCGCTCGCTCAGCTCCGTGGCCACCCGCTGCGTCAGCGCCGCCAGCGGCCCGGCCAGCACCGTGAACGACAGCCCCAGCGCCACCAGCGCCGCCGTCGCGCCCAGCAGCACGGGCGGCAGCGCCGTCGTCGTCACCACCGGCTCCTCACCCGTCGCCTCCTCGCTCTCCATCACCTGGCCCAGCCGCTCCTCGCGCGGCGCCCGCCAGAACGCCTTGCCCCACGTCTTCGCGATCGCGTACAGCGTCAGCAGGCTGGTGAGCAGCCCGCCCGCCACCAGCACGAGCGCCGCCGGGCCGCCCTTGTCCAGGCCCGCCTGCACCAGCAGCAGCTTGCCCAGGAACCCCGACATCGGCGGGATGCCCGACAGGTTCATCGCGGGCACGAAGAACAGCACGCCCAGCACCGGCGCGGTCCTCATCAGCCCGCCCAGCCGGTTGACCGACGTGGTGCCGGTGCGCCGCTCGATCAGCCCCGTCACCAGGAACAGGCTCGTCTGCACGGTGATGTGGTGGACGATGTAGAACACCGCGCCCGCCAGGCCCGCCACCGTCGACAGCGCCACCCCGAACACCATGTAGCCGATGTGGCTGACCAGCGTGAAGGACAACATGCGCTTGATGTCGGTCTGCGCCACCGCGCCCAGCACGCCGGCCAGCATCGTGGCCAGCGCCACCGCCATCAGCAGCGTGGAGACCGGCCCGCCGGGGAACAGCAGCGCCTCCAGCCGGATGATCGCGTACACGCCCACCTTCGTGAGCAGGCCGGCGAACACGGCCGTGGCCGGCGCGGGCGCGGTCGGGTAGGAGTCCGGCAGCCACGCCGACACCGGGAAGATCGCCGCCTTGATCGCGAACGCCAGCAGCAGCGTCAGCTCGACCAGCAGCTTGACCTGCGGGGGCAGCGTGCCGAAGCGCTCGGCGAGCTGCGCCATCGACAATGTGCCCGTCGCGCCGTAGGTCACCGCCAGCGCGATCAGGAACAACATCGACGACGCCAGCGCCATCAGCGTGTACGTGGCCCCCGCCCGCATCCTGGACTCGGTCCCGCCGAAGGTCAGCAGCACGTACGAGCCGCTCAGCAGCATCTCGAACGCGACGAACAGGTTGAACAGGTCACCGGACAGGAACGCGTCCGCCACGCCCGCCACCATGACCAGGAACGCCGGATGGAAGATCGCCATCGGCGCGTCGTGCTCGGCCTCGTCGTAGGCGTTGGCGATCGAGTACACCATCACGCAGAGCGTCACCGCCGACGACACCACCAGCACCAGCGTCGAGAGCCGGTCGGCCACCAGGCAGATCCCGACCGGCGAGGCCCAGCCGCCCAGCTCGGTCACCAGCGGGCCGTCCGTGTCGGCGTGCGCGAGCAGCAGCACCGAGACCGCCAGCGAGATGCCCAGCGTGGTGAGGCTGATGGCCGACTGCAGGTGCCGCAGCCGCCCGCCGATCGCCAGCTTGATCCCGGCCGCCAGCAGCGGCAGCAGCACCGGCACGCACACCAGCCCGCGCAGCTCGACCAGGTCACCCACGGGGTCCGCCCCTGCCTGCCACTAGTCGTCGCCCTCCAGTTCGGGGTCGTTGGCCAGCGCCTGGCGGGCCCGCTCCGCGCGGATGGCCGAGCGCATCTGCCTGCGGGCGTCGCGCTGCCTGGCCTTGATCCGCTGGCGCAGCTCCCGCTCGCCGGCCGCCTGCTCGGCCCGCCGCCGGGTGTGCTCGCGGCGCAGCTCGTCGATGCGCTCGGCGTTGTCGCCGGCCGTGGCCTCCTCGCCCGGCAGGTCCCGCTGCCCGGCCTCCTCGAAGCCGCGTTGCAGCTCCTCCTCCGACAGCCCTTCGGCCATCCGGGTGCGCATCCACTCCTCCAGCTCGGTGTGCACGCGGGCGATCCGGCGTTCCAGGTCGGCCTCCTGCAGCCGCTCCCGCTCGGCCTGCTCGGCCTCCAGTCGGGCCAGCTCCGCCCGCTGCTCCACGACCAGCCGCCGGTAGGCGTCCTGCCGGGTGCGCAGGGCGTGGCTCAGCTCGCCGCGCCTGGCCCGCAGCCGTACGCGCCGGTCCTCGGTGTCGTCCTGGACCTCGTCGCTGCCGGTGAGCTGCCACGACCGGTGCACCATGGCCAGCACGAACGCCGTCACGCCCAGGGTGATCACGATGGCGGTGAGCACCATCGCCTGCGGCAGCGGATCGGCCATGTCCGCCACCGGCGTGCTGCCCAGGATGGGCGGCCCGCCGGCGTTCCCGCCCGCGGTGACGATCAGCAGGTTCACGCCGTTGCCCAGCACGACGACCCCGGCCAGCACCCGCACCAGGCTCCGCTCCAGCAGCAGCGTCACGCCGGTCGTGATCATCACGCAGCAGCACAGGAACGGCGCCAGGGAGATCGTCACGAGCTCTCCTCCGCCTCGATCTGCCGGTCCAGCTCGGCGCCGAGGCCGCGCAGCACGTCCTGGACCATGCCGGTGACCGAGACGTACACGCCGAGGTCGAACAGCAGGCCCGTGGACACGTGCAGGCTGCCGACCAGCGGCAGGTGCACGTCGGCCGCCAGCATGTCCAGCGCCGCCCGCCCGAACAGCAGCCCGGCCAGCGCCGTGCCGGTCGACAGGGTCAGCCCGGCGCCCATCAGCACGCCCGCGTGCACCGGGACCGCCGCGGCCAGCTCGTACCGGCCGCCGGCCAGGTAGCGCACGGTGATCGCCAGCCCGGCCACGATGCCGCCGGCGAACCCGCCGCCGACGCCGCTGTGCCCGACGAACAGCAGGAACACCGAGAGCACGAGCACCGTGTGGAAGGTCAGCCGGGCCGCCACCTCGAAGGCCACGGCCCGCTGGCCGCGCGGCAGCGTCGAGGACAGCCAGTGCGTGCGCTCGGCGGGCACCCGGCCGCGGTCGTCCCGCTCGATCTCGTACGTCCTGCGCCGCAGGAACACCAGGCTCGTCACGCCCAGCGTCAGCACGACCAGCACCGTGCTCTCGCCCAGCGTGTCCCAGGCCCGGATGTCCAGGATGATCGCGCTGACGATGTTGCGCGCCCCCGCCTCGCGCGCCGCGGCGGGCATCAGCGACCCCACGGCCCAGGTGCTCCGCGCGCCGGTGGCCAGCATGCCCGCCCCCGTCACCACCACCCCCACGGCCAGCCCGAGCCCGAACCGGAACGGCCGCGGCAGCCGGGCCCTGACCGGGGTCACCGGCAGCCGCCGCAGCACCAGGGCGAACACCACCAGGGCCAGCGTCTCGGCCAGGAACTGGGTCAGCGCCAGGTCGGGCGAGCCGTGCGCGAGGAACAGCAGCGCGGTGCCGTACCCGATGACGCCGACGACCACGGCCAGCAGGATGTAGGCGCGGGCGAACAGCGCCAGCGCCGCCGCCGCGGTGATCAGGACCGCCAGCACCGGCTGCTCCACGCGCTCCCAGGCGACGACCGGCACGTCCAGGTGCGGCACGCCGCCGTAGGCGACGGCGAACACGCCGACGCCGGTCGTGGCGGCCAGCGTGAGCAGCAGGTAGTCGGGCAGCGAACCGCGCTGGACGAAGCCGGTGGCCTGGACGGCGAACCGGTCCAGCCGGCGGACGAGCGACCAGAAGATCTGCGTCGAGTCCAGCACGTGCAGCGCCGCTCCCGCCCTGGCCACCGGCTCCCTGGCCAGGAACAGCAGCACCCCGGCCGCCAGCGCCACCGCCGACAGCAGCAGCGCGGGGGACGGGCCGGCCCACATCGCCAGGTGCGTGGCGTGGCCGGGGTCGCGGAAGGTGCCGGTGTAGCCCGACATCGCGCCGCCGTACCAGGAGGCGAAGGGCGCCAGCGCCAGGCCGAGCACCGCCAGCAGCGCGGTGGGCGCGAACATGGCCGCCGCCGTCCGGTGCGCCGGCGTGGCCGGCACGCCCGGCTTGGCGGCGAAGGCCCCCCACAGGAACCGCAGCGTGTACGCCGCCGTCAGCGCCGACCCCGCCACCACCCCCGCCAGCACGAGCGGCCGGTCCAGCAGCGCCTCCAGCGCCGCCTCCTTGCCGGCGAACCCCGCGAACGGCGGCAGCCCCGCCATCGACGCACCCGCCAGCACCGCGGCCGCGCACACCCACGGCATCGACCGGCCGACCCCGCTCAGCTCGCGCAGCTCACGGGTGCCGGTCGCGTGGTCGACGACGCCCACGACCAGGAACAGCGCGGCCTTGAACAACGCGTGCGCGGCCAGCATGCCCACCCCGGCCAGCGCCGCGCCCCGGGTGCCCGAACCGAACAGCGTGATCAGGAAACCGAGCTGGCTGACCGTGCCGTAGGCCAGCAGCCGTTTCAGGTCCGTCTCGCGCAGCGCCCGCCAGCCGCCCAGCAGCATCGTCAGCACGCCGAGCGGCACCGCGACCGCCCGCCACAGCGGCACGTCCCCGAACGCCGGCCCGAGCCTGGCCACCAGGTACACCCCGGCCTTGACCATGGCCGCCGCGTGCAGGTACGCCGACACCGGCGTGGGCGCCGCCATCGCGGCCGGCAGCCACGTGCTGAACGGGAAGATCGCCGACTTCGACAACGCCCCGGCCAGCACCAGCACCAGCCCGGCGGCCAGCGGGCCGGCCTGCGGCGGCCGTGCGACGACCCCCGACAGCGTGTACGTGCCCGCCGCCTGGCCGACCACCACGAACCCGGCCAGCATCGCCAGCCCGCCCAGCGTGGTCACCGTCAGCGCCTTCATCGCGGCCCGCCGGCTCGCCCGGCTCTCCGGGTGGTAGCCGATCAGCAGGTAGGAGAAGACGGTGGTCAGCTCCCAGAAGACGTACAGCAGGAGCAGGTTGTCGGCGGTGACCAGCCCGAGCATCGACCCGGCGAAGGCGGTCATCGCGCCGCCGTAGCGGCCCAGGCCGTCGTCGCCGGCCGGGAAGTAGCGCACGCTGTAGACCAGGACCAGCACGCCCACGCCGGTGACCAGCGCCATCATCAGCAGGGTCAGCGTGTCGGCCCGGAAGGACAGCTCCAGCCCGAGCGCGGGCGCCCAGCGGGTGTCCTCCCGCGCCGGCAGCCCCCGCACCCCCAGCCACACCGTGTACGCGAAACCCGCGCCGGGCGCCACGGCCAGCAGCAGGAAGGAGGCCCGTCCCATGCGCCGGGCCAGCCAGGGAGCGCAGACCGCCGCGAGCGCGTGCAGGACCAGCAGCGACTCCATGGGCTCCTCGGGCGGGAATTTCCGGCTACGTCCGCCCAATCTCTCCCGCCCGGTCGTGCCCGCCGCGCAGGCGCGGCCAGGGTTGACCCGAACGTCACCAGTCCCTCACCCGCCCATGAGCGGGTGAGGGACCGGGCCTGCGCCGTCAGAGCTTCGCGCAGGCTCCCGGGCGCGGCGCGCGAGCCGTGATCACGTACTGGTCGATCTGCCGGTCCAGGCAGGACGAGCCGCCCTTGTACGCCGTGTGCCCGTCGCCGTCGTGGGTCAGCAGCACGCCGTGCTCCAGCTGCCCGGCCAGCCGCCTGGCCAGCTCGTACGGCGTTGCCGGGTCACGCGTCGTGCCCACCACCACGATCGGCGGCGACCCGTGGGCGCGCACCTTTCTGGTGAACCCCTTGCCCTTGACCGGCCAGTACGCGCAGCGCTGCTCGGGATGGTCCAGGCAGTTGACGGCCGCCAGCGCCTCGCCGCTGTTGTCGTAGCTGCCGTCGGGACGGCGTCCGTGGTTGACGTCGGCCAGGGCGAGCATGGCCGTGCCGTCGCCCTTGAAGGCGAGGGTGAGCGCCTGGCGCAGGTAGGGCCAGCTGTCCTTGGCGTACATGGCCTGGTTGACGCCCGCCCGCAGGATGGCCTCGTTGACCTGCCTGCTGTCGCCGTCGTTGCGCAGCGGCGCCCGGTCGGCCCGCTGGTAGAGCGCCTCCAGCCGCCTGGTCGCGGCGGCGACGGTGTGCCGGGGGAACGGGCAGTTCCTGGCCCGGAAGCAGTCGCGCAGGAACGACTCGCGCGCCAGCCGGAACCCCCGCTCCTGCGCCGCGCCGAACTCGGCGAGCGTCTGGCCGGGGTCCTCGGCGCCGTCGAGCACCATGGCCCGGATCCGGGTGGGGAACAGGTCGGCGTAGCG
This sequence comes from Nonomuraea sp. NPDC049637, assembly GCF_040675235.1. Lineage (NCBI taxonomy): Bacteria > Bacillati > Actinomycetota > Actinomycetes > Streptosporangiales > Streptosporangiaceae > Nonomuraea > Nonomuraea sp. NPDC049637. Next base: position 130,600 of record NZ_JBFAOM010000024.1, on the reverse strand, counting down.
GGCGCCCAGGTAGGTGCCGTAGGAGAAGCCGAAGTAGGTCAGGCGGGCCTCGCCCAGGGCGGCCCGCATCACGTCCAGGTCGCGGGCGACCTCGCCGGTGCCGACGTGCGCGAGCAGCTGCTTGCCGGAGTTGGCCGCGCAGCCCTGGGCGAAGATCTTCATCCACGCCTTGGCCCGCTTGACCTCGGCCGCGTTGTCGGGGGTGGGGTCGGCGGCGAAGTAGGCGTCCAGGCCGAGGGGGGACAGGCAGCGTACGGGGGCGGAGGCGCCCACGCCGCGCGGGTCGAAGCTGACCACGTCGAAGTGCTGCCGGACGGCGGCCGACATGACGGTCCTGTCGGCCTTCAGGAGGGTCGTGCCGGCGCCGCCCGGACCGCCGAAGTTCAGCACGATCGAGCCGATCCGCCGGCCGGTCGCGGGCAGCCGGACCATGGCGATGCTGATCCGCCGGCCGCCGGGCTTCGCGTAGTCGAGCGGGACCGTCAATTTCGCGCACTGGAACCCGCTGCCGCACCCCGACCAGGCCAGACGCTGACCGTAATAGGCGTTGAGCCCGCCGTTCGCGGCCGCCTCCGCGGCGCCGGACAGGCCGGCCGCGGCGATCAGAGCGGCGAGTACGGGGGAAAGAATCGTGATTAAACGTCGCATAATCAAAAGTTGAAGGGGATACCTTGCGAGCCCCTTTAAGCGTGGTGGCACAGATCGTCTGCAAGAAGCGCGCCGGGCTGGGTATCGAGCAGGTCATCCGCACGACTACCAGGGGGAACAGGCCGCCATGTCGCAGCAGAACCGTCCCGTCGAGGGCGAGCACAAGTACGAGCAGCACGTCACCTCGACCGACGAGCACGAGGAGCGGCCCGGCCGCAGTCTCGTCACCACCGACCACGACGTGATCCAGCAGTGGGCGCAGGAACGCGGCGCCAAGCCCGCGACCGTGCCCGGCACCGAGCACCAGGGCAGGGCGGGCGTGCTCCGCTTCGACTTCCCCGGCTACGGCGGCGACGACCTGGCGGAGATCACCTGGGAGGAGTGGTTCGAGACCTTCGACCAGCGGAAACTGAACTTCATCTACCAGGAGCACAAGAAGGACGGCAAGCAGAGCAACTTCTTCCGGCTGGAGAACCCGGACCGCGAGGACGCCTGACCCCCGGAGGGGCGGGCCCGCCCCCGCCCGCCCACCGGTGTTCAGCCGCCCTCGGAGACCCGGCGGGTGACCTCGTCGGCCAGCCGGTCGAGTGAGCGGTCGAGCAGCTCGCGCACCTCGCCGACCCTGGCGCTGGAGGCGGGCTCGTCGAGCAGCGACAGGTGCACGGTGACCTCGCTCGTGCCGGCCGCCGAGTCGGACACCTGCAGCCAGCCCGCGTAGTCGGGGTGGTCGCGGCCGCCCCACTCCACCCGGAGCTGGTCCTCCTGGGCGCGGAACAGCCCCTCGTGCCGCCCGCTGCCGGGCACCAGCTCGCCGCCCGCCTCGACGGTGCCCGCCCCACCGTCGCCGACCCACAACCCCTGCGGCAGCCACCGGTCCATCAGCTCGACGTCGGACGCCACCCCGAACACGATCATGCTGTCGGCCGGCATCCCGCGCGTCGCCTCGATCTCCGCCATCCCGGGCCCCCGTCTCTCTCGAATGCCGCCGTACCGGGCGCGGACCGCGCCGCCTGCCACCGGCAGCCGAACGCGGCGACCATACCCGTGGCATCTGCTCGCAAACCGGCCCCCGCGGTGGCCGTCTCTGCCACTACGGTGGCTCCGGTGAAACCGCGGCGAGAGGGGAGAACGGCGCGATGGCGGAGCTGCCACGAGTGCCGCCGGAGATGTTCCGGTTCGCCACCACCGAGCGGGCGGATCTGCACACGGCCCTCCTCGACGTCCTCGGCGCCGCCGCCGAGCGCCTGGAGCCCGCGCTGACCGCCGGCGAGGTCCGCGACCGGCTGCGCGCCGGCGGCTGGTACGCCCCCGTCGGCGACCACGACCTCACCGGCGCGCTGCGCCAGCTGGCCGGCTGGAGGCTGGTGGAGGTCGTCTTCGACCACGCCGCCGGCTTCGCGACCGCCGAGGAGTACGAACGCAGGAACCTGCGCTACGCCCTGACCGCCCAGGGCGAGGCCGCCCACGCCGGGCTGCGGGAGGCGTCGGCGACACTGGCCACCGCGACACCGGTCTCGGGGAGTGCGCACCCCGCCGTGCTCGACGCGGTCGCCGACCGGCTGGAGGAGCTGGAGGCGCTGCTGGCCGACCCCGACCCCGGCCGCGACCGAAGGGTGTTCACCTGCCTGCGGGAGCTGGAGTGCCACCTCGACGGGCTGCGCCGCGACACCGTGCGGCTCAACGGCGAGCTGCGGCGGCTGCTGCGCGCCGACGGCGCCGGGTTTGGCACGTTCCACGAGGCGGAGGCGGCCACCGTGGCCTACCTCCAGGAGTTCGTGACCGGGCTGGAGCAGCGCGGCGAGACGGTGGCGCGGGCGCTGCGCGGCGTGGCCGCGCGGGGCGTCGGCGTCCTGCACACCCGCGCCCTGGCCGGCGCCGACCTGCCCCGGATCCCCGGAACCGACCTGGCCACGCCGTGGCTGGCGGCCCGCGCCGCCGCCTGGGCCGAGCTGCGCCAGTGGTTCGACCCCGGCCTCGCCCCCCCCCCCGACCTCGCCAGCGGCACCGGGAGCGGTGGCGTCGAGAGGGGTGGCGCCGAGAGCGGCGGGGCCGGGAGCGGGGGCGGGCCGCGGTTGCGGCGGCTGCAGGAGGTCGCCGGCGAGGCCATCGTCACCCTGCTCGGGCTGCTCGACCGCGTCACCGCCGCCCGCCGCCCCGCCTCCGGCGCCGCCGCCGACTTCCGCGCGCTGGCCCGCTGGTTCGCCACCGCGCCGGGCGAGGACGACGCCCACCGGCTCTGGGACGCCGCCTTCGGCCTCGGCCCCGCCCGGCACGCCCACCTCGGGCACGCCGACGCCGAGCTCGTCCCCGCCGGGACGCCCTGGGCCGAGGCCGGGCCGGTGGCGGTCTCGGCGCTGCTGCGCTCGCGGGGCAGGACCGAGCGCATGGGCCGTACCGGACGGGTGCGCGACGTGGCCGCCCTGCGCGCCGAGCGCCGCGCCCGCGCCGAGAAGGAGCACGCCGGGCTGGAGGCCGCCTGGCAGGCGCTGGCCACCACCGGCTCGGTCCGGCTGTCCCAGCTCGGCGCGCTCGACCACGACACCCTCGGCCGGCTGCTCGACCTGCTGGGCCGGGCCCTGGCCGCCCGTCCCGACGCCACCGGCCTGCGCCGGGCCGTCACCTCCGACGGCCGGGTCGAGGTCGTGCTGCGGGCCCCCGGCGACGGCGCGGTCGCGGTGCTGCGCACGTCCGAGGGCTGGTTCCGCGGCCCCGACTACCTGCTCGACGTGTGCTCCCCGGGCGCCCGCGACCACGGGAGGGCCGAAGGGGCATGAGCAGCCTGGCCAACCAGCTCGTCAGGGCGGAGAAGGAGGAGATCGCCCGCGCGATCAGGACCCTCCTCGCCCGGCCCTTCCTCACGGCGGACGACGAGCCCGCCGCCTTCACGGTGATCAGGAAACGGCGAGAGCCGCTGACCCGGTGGTTCGACTACTTCTGCGGCTGGCGGCTGGTCGTGGAGCCCCGCGAGGGCTACGCCCGCCTGGTGAAGGTCGGGTCGCGGCCGACGGCCACCCGCCCGGCCCGCCGCCGTCCCGGCGGCCCGCCGTTCGACCGCCGCCGCTACACGCTGCTGTGCCTGTGCGCGGCCGAACTGCTCGCCGCGCCGGTCACCACGATCGGCATGCTGGCCGGACGGGTGGCCCGGGCGGCGGCGGTCGAGCCCGGCGTGCCCCCGTTCGACCCGGTCAGCGCGGACGAGCGGGCCGCCTTCGTCGACGCGCTCAAGCTGCTCGAACGGCACGGCGCGATCACCCCCACCGACGGCACGACCGACGCCTACCTCGGCGACGAGGACGCCAAGGTGCTCTACCGCGTGGACACCACCCGCGTGATCAGGCTGCTGGCCGCCCCCGTCCCGCCCTCCAGCCTGCCCGGCACCCCCGCAACCCCCGCCGCGGCGCTCACCGTCGAGGCCCGCTACGGCGGCGACGAGCCGACGGAGACCCAGCGCGCCCTGTGGGCCCGCCACTCCGTCATCCGCCGCCTGCTCGACGAGCCCGTCGTCTACCGCGACGAGCTGACCCCCGCCCAGGCCGCCTACGCCGCCTCGCTCACCGGCCGCCGGATGATCCGCAGGGCCGCCGAGGAGGCCGGGTTCGTCCTGGAGGAACGCGCCGAGGGGCTGTTGCTCGTCGACACCGAGGCCACCGCCACCGACACGAGGTTCCCCGACGACGGCGGCCCTGCCAAGGTCGCCGCCCTGCTCCTGCTCGACCTGCTGGTCACCGCCGGTCCGCTGCCCGCCGGACGCCTCGACGAGGAGGCCGCCGGGCTGCTGCGGCGCTTCCCCCAGTGGGCCAGGTCCTACCAGTCGGACGGCGGCGCGCCCCGCCTGGCGGCCGACGCGCTGGAGGTGCTCGGCATGTTCGGGCTGGCCCGCCGTACCGGCGACCGGGTGGCCGCGCTGCCCGCCGGAGCCCGCTACCGGGTCGATCGCGGCCCGGCCGACACGGAGGACGCATGACCGTCACCGAGCTCACGCCCGCCCGCACCGCCCAGGGCACGGACCGGCGCTGGATCCCCGTACGCGCCGGGATCCTCAACGTGTGGCGCTACCACGACGAGGTGTTCGAGTTCCACCGGGGCAGGCTGCTGCTGCGCGGGCCCAACGGCAGCGGCAAGTCCAAGGTGCTGGAACTGCTCCTGCCGTACGTGCTGGACGCCAGCCTCAAGCCCAGCAGGCTGTCCACGTTCGGCGGCACCGAGCGGACCATGCACTGGAACCTCATGGGCGAGGGCGCGAGCGGCGTCACCCGCGTCGGCTACGTGTGGCTGGAGTTCCAGCACGCCGACGGCCGCTGGTTCACCTGCGGCGCCCGTCTCCAGGCCACCGCCCACACCAAGAACGTCACCGCCGCCTACTTCACCACCGGCTCCCGCGTCGGCCTGCCCGGCGGCGTCCGGCTCACCGGCGACGGCGGCCAGCCGCTCACCAGGGCCCAGCTCGCCGACGAACTGGGCGAGGCCGGGACGGTCCACGAGTCCGCCGACGCCTACCGCGCCGTCGTGCGCGGCACCCTCTACAGCGCGCTCAACGAACAGCGCTACGACTGCCTGCTCACCGCGCTGCGCCAGCTGCGCACCCCCAAACTGTCCGAACGCCTCGACCCCGGCCTGCTGTCCGACCTGCTGTCCAGCGCCCTGCCGCCGCTCGGCGAGGGCGAGATCCACGAGATCGCCGACGGGTTCGAGCGGCTCGACCGGCAGCGCGAGGAGCTGCGCCTGCTCGACCGCGACGTGCGGGAGGCCGACCGGCTGGCCGACGTCCAGCGCGGCTACGCCCAGAAGGTGCTGCGCGCGGCCGCCGCCGCGGCCCTGGACGCCGGGCAGGCCGTCGACGCCCTCGCCGCCGAGGTCAAGGCCGGACGGGAGGCCCTCAAGCAGGCCGGCGACGAGCTGGCCGCCGCGGCCGTCCGGCTGTCGGAGGAGGAGGCGCAGGAGCTGGCCCTGGCCGCGCAGATCGACGGGCTGAAGGAGAGCGAGGCGTACCGGTCCGGGCACGACCTGCACCGGCTGCGCACGCAGGCGCGCGAGGCGCACGAGTCGGCGGCCGGGCTGCGCGACCAGGCCGGGGCGGCCGCCCGCAGCGCGTCGGCCAGGCAGGAGCTGTCGCTGCGCGCGGCGGCCGTCGCCCGCGCCGCCACCGGGCTGGCCGACCGCGCCCGCGCCGAGGCCCGCCGGGCCGCCGAGCGCGCCGGGCTGCTCTCGGTCCACCTGGAGTGCGAACGCCCGGTTCCTGATCACTCGGGCGCTCAGCCGGGCGGCGAGGGGGAGCGGGGCGACGACGGCGAGGAGTCCGTGCGCCGCGCCCGCGAGCTGCTGCGCGCCGCCGTCACCAGCCGCGCCGGCCAGATGCGCGAGGTCGCGGCGGCGGCCGTCGAGCACGAGGAGGCGATCGGCCGCCGCACCACGGCCGAGCACGACCGCGACCGCGTCCGCGACGACCTGGCGGCCGCGACCGCCGCCCACGACCAGGCGGCCGCGACCCGCGAGGAGCGCGCCCGCGACCTGGCCGCCGCCCTGGAGGAATGGGCCCGCGGCTGCGTGCACCTCCGGCTCGACCCAGAGGAGCTGGCGGGCCTCGCCGACCGCTGCGACCAGGCCGACGAGCTGGTCGGCGCGGCGCGCACGGCGGCCGCGGTCCGGCTGGCCGCCCGCGAGCACCACCTGACCGGCCTGCGCGACCGGCTGCACGCCGAACGCGCCGAACTGGCCCGCGAACGCGAACGCCTGGCCGACCGGACCGCCCTGGAGCCGCCCCCCTCGCACGCCCGCCCCGCCTCCCGCTCCGGACGGCCCGGCATGCCGCTGTGGCGGGCGCTCGCCTTCCGCTCCGGCGTCGACCCGGTCACCCAGGCGGGCGTCGAGGCGGCGCTCGAAGCCTCCGGCCTGCTCGACCTGTGGCTGCTGCCCGACGGCGGCATGGACCCCGGCGAGCACGACGCCTTCGCCGCCTCCGCGCTGGCCCGGCCCGCGCCCGGCCAGAGCCTGTCCGCCGTGCTGTCCGCCCAGCCGGGCGCGCCCGTCTCGGCCGAGCGGGTGCTCGCGGGCGTCGCCTTCGCCCCCACGGCGCTCGGCCTCGACCACCCGGCGGCCGTCGGCGCCGACGGCACCTGGCGGCTCGGCCCGGCCGCCGGGCGCTGGGTCAAGCCGGAGCCCTCCTACATCGGCGACGCCGCCCGCGAGCGCGCCCTGCGCCGCCGCGTCGCCGAACTGGACGACCGGCTCTCCGACCTGGCCGGCACGATCGCCGAGTGCGACCACCTGTTCAGGGTGCTGGCCGGCGACCGCGACACGCTCGCGGCCGAGCTGCGGCGGCGGCCCGACAGGAGGCCGTACGACGGCGCCGCGCGGGCGCTGGACGCGGCCGTGGGCAAGGTCGCCCTGCTGCAGGACCAGCTCCGCGCCCACGAGCAGCGCCTGCACGAGCGCGAGAAGGAGGTGGGCAGGTCGCTGCGCCGGCTCACCGAGCTGGCCGCCCGGCACGCCCTGCCCGCCGCGCGGCCCGCGCTCGACCGGCTGGAGGCCGCCCTGCGCGCCGCCGAGACCACCGGCGCCGTCTGGCACGACCGGCGCGGCGACGCCCGCGCGGCCAGGGAACGCGCCGGCCAGGCGGCCGAGACCGCCCGCGAGTACCAGGACCTGGCCGTACGCGCGATGGAACGGGCCGAGGAGGCGGCCGACGCGGCCGTCGTGCTGGCCGAGAAGCTGGCCGCCGTCGAGCCCGCGGCCGGTGGCGAGGACCTCGACCTGCTCGGCCGGCTCCAGGACGCCCAGACCGCCCACCAGAGCTGCCGCCGCCTGATCCGGACCATCCACGACGACACGGCCCGGCTCAACGCGCGCCTGGGCCGGCTCAGGGGCGAGCTGGCTCAGGCCGAGGAGAAGCACGCCGAGGCCGGGCGCGTCCGCGAGGCGGCCTGCGAACGCCTGCGCCGCCTGCTGGCCGGCCACCTGGCCGCCGACGCCGGCGTGCCGGCCGGCCTCGCCCCCGACGCCGGGGTGCGCGCGGTGCTGGAGGCGGCGGGGGACGTGGCCGGACGGCTCGCGGAGGTGCCGTACGAGCGACGAACCGTCAGGGAGGCCGAGGCCCGCCTGCGGGACGCCTTCCACCACGCCAGGGAGATCCTGGCCGGCCGCGCCGAGCTGGAGCTGGCACCCGACGAGGACGTCCAGGTGCTGACCGCCACCGCAGGCGGCGTGCGGGCGGGCGCGGCGGCGCTGGGCAGGGCGCTGCGCGGCGAGCGCGACGAGCGGCGCGGCGACATCACCGAGGCCGAGCGCGACCTGTTCGACCGCACGCTCGCCGGCGACACGCGACGGCACCTGGCCGACCGCATCCGCCAGGCCGCCGCGCTGGTCGAGGGCATGAACCAGCGGCTCGAACGCGTCCGCACGGCCTCGGGGGTCGCGGTGCGCCTGGTGTGGCAGGTCGATCCCACCCAGTCACCGGCCACCCGCGCGGCCCGCGAGCTGCTGCTGCGCGACCCGGCCGGGCTGAGCGAGGCCGACCGCGAGGCCCTGTACGCCTTCTTCCGTGACCGCGTCGAGGAGGCGCGCGCCGACAACTCCTCGGCCGGCTGGGAGGACCAGCTCATGAAGGTGCTGGACTACACGTCCTGGCACCGGTTCGTGGTCCGCCTCGACCGCGGCGACGGCCAGGGCTGGCAGGACCTGACCAGGAAGCTGCACGGCGCCCTGTCCGGCGGCGAGAAGGCCATCGCCCTGCACCTGCCGCTGTTCGCCGCCGTGGCCGCCCACTACCGCACCGACCCCGGCTGCCCCCGGTTCATCCTGCTGGACGAGGTGTTCGTGGGCGTCGACCGGGCCAACCGCGGCCAGGTCTTCGACCTGCTGGTGAACCTCGGGCTCGACCTCGTGCTCACCTCCGACCACGAGTGGTGCGAATACCGCGAGCTCGACGGCATCGCCATCCACCAGCTCATCACCGGCGACGGCGACGACGCGGTGACCACGGCCCGCTTCGTGTGGAACGGCTACCGGACCGTCGCCACCGAGACCCTTGATTAGAAAGGTTCTTTACCACCAGCGATCGTGTCCGTATGGTGGGGGCAACCCTCGGGAGGCGGTCATGAAGATCCGCACCGCTGCGGTCGTGCTGACGACCCTGCTCGCCCTGTCGATCCCTGCCTCGGTGACCGTCTCGCCCAGTGCCACGGCGGCGGCCGCCGTCGCCTTCGGCGCGATCGTGCCCGCTCCGGTGAGCGCGGTCCCGGCGGCGGGGGTGACGTACCGGATCACCGCCGCCACGGCCCTGTACTCCGACGTGGCCGAGGTGGGCGAGCAGCTCGCGCGGCGGTTGCGCCGCTCGACCGGCTACCCGGTCCCGATCGTGACGGCCCCGCCGGCGGACGGGATCGCGCTGCGCCTGGGCACGGTCGCCGGCGGGGAGGAGGCGTACCAGCTCGACGTGACCGCTACCGGGATCGTCGTGCTGGCCAACGGGCCCGCCGGGCTGTTCGACGGCGTGCAGACGCTCCGGCAGCTGCTCCCGTACGCCGCCGAGGCCGAGACGGTGCAGCCCGGCCCCTGGCCGGTGCCGGGCGGCCGGGTCGTGGACCGGCCGCGCTACCCCTGGCGGGGCGCGATGCTCGACGTGGCCAGGCACTTCTTCCCGGTGGACGCGGTCGAGCGGTACCTCGACCAGATCGCGCTCTACAAGATCAACCGCCTGCACCTGCACCTGTCCGACGACCAGGGCTGGCGCATCGCGATCGACTCCTGGCCCCGGCTGGCCTCCTACGGCGGCGGCACGGCGGTCGGCGGCGATCCCGGCGGCTCCTACACCAAGGCCCAGTACCAGGAGATCGTCGCCTACGCCGCCGCGCGCAACGTCACCGTGATCCCGGAGATCGACATGCCGGGGCACACCAACGCCGCCCTCGCCTCCTACGGCGAGCTCACCTGCGACGGCGTCGCCCCGCCGCGCTACACCGGCACGGACGTCGGGTTCAGCTCGCTGTGCACGTCCAAGGAGCTCACCTACACCTTCGTGGACCAGGTGATCGGCGAGCTGGCCGCGCTCACCCCCGGCCCGTACCTGCACATCGGCGGGGACGAGGCGTCCTCCACCACGCCGGCCGACTACCGGGCGTTCGTCGACCGGGCGCAGGGCATCGTGGCCGCCCACGGCAAGACCGTGATCGGCTGGCACGACGTCGTCAACGCCACCCCGCTGCCCACCACGGTCGTCCAGTACTGGGGCAGCGACCCCACGGAGACGGCGGTCTCGACGGCGGGCCGGAAGGTCGTCATGTCCCCGGCCAGCCGGGCGTACCTGGACATGAAGTACAACCGGCGCACCCCGCTCGGCCAGACCTGGGCGGGCACGATCGAGGTCAAGGACGCCTACGGCTGGGATCCCGGCGCCTATCTCAGACGGCTCCCGCCCGAGCAGGTGCTCGGCGTCGAGGCGCCGCTGTGGACCGAGACGCTCAGGACGTCGGCCGACCTCGAGTACATGGCCTTCCCCCGCCTGCCCGCGCTCGCCGAACTGGGCTGGTCCCCCTCCGCCACGCACGACTGGACCGCGTTCCGGCAGCGGCTGGGCGCGCAGGGCCCGCGCTGGCGCGTCATGGGGATCGCCTACTACCGCTCCACCCAGATCGCCTGGCCCTCCGGTTCGTAGGAGCCCCCTCAGGAGCTGCGCATGTCCCGATCGATCAGATGCGTCCTGGCCGTGCTCGTCCTGCTGCTCGCCTCGGGGGTGGTGAGCGCCGGCAGCGCCGTCGCGGCGGCCGGTTCGACCGAGCTGGCCTCAGGCTGGGCGCTGCGCCCGGCCACCGGCCTCGCCGACACCGGCGCGGTGATCTCCACGCCCGGGTACGCCACCACCGGCTGGCACCCGGTCACCCTGCCCTCGACCGTCCTGGCCGGGCTGGTCGCCAACGGCGTCTACCAGGACGTCTACTTCGGCCAGAACCTCAAGAACGTGCCCGACCTGACCACCCAGGACTGGTGGTTCCGCGGCGAGTTCGCAGCCCCGGCAACGGCCCCCGGCCAGGTGTACTGGCTGCGTTTCAAGGGTCTCAGCTACCGCGCCGAGATCTGGCTGAACGGCGTGCGGCTCGACGCCGCGGCCGTGGGCACGTTCGTCGGCCACGAGTACGACGCCACCGCCGCGATCCGGCCCGGCGCGGTCAACGCGCTGGCCGTCCGGGTCACCCCGCCGCGCCACGACTGCAAGGACCTGTCCACCTGCACGGTCGACTGGAACCCCGAGGCCCCCGACATGAACGCGGGCATCTGGAACACGACCCTGCTGGACACCACGGGCCCGGTGGCCCTGCGCGACCCGTACGTGCGGACCACCCTGTCGGGCGGCGCCGCCGACCTGACCGTCTACGTGGACGCCGTCAACGCGACGAACGCCCCTGTCACCACCACGGTCAGCGGCACGATCAGCAAGGCGGGCCGGCCGGACCTCACCTTCTCCCAGGCCGTCACGCTGGCCGCGCGCGAGCGCAAGGAGGTCGCCTTCGCGCCGCTGCACGTGAGCGATCCGGTGTTGTGGTGGCCGTACCAGTTCGGCAGCCCCGAGCTGTACCGCCTGACGGTCGGCGCGGGCGCCTCCGACAGCAAGACCATCGACTTCGGCATCCGCGAGGTCACCGACTACCGCACCACCGTCAACGGCACCTCGTTCGCCGGATACAAGATCAACGGCCGGCCGATCCTGCTGCGCGGCGGCGGGTACGTGTGGGACCTGATGCAGCGCTGGGACACCAGGACGAACGCCGCCCACATCGCCTACGTCAAGGACATGGGCCTGAACACCATCAGGCTGGAGGGCACCCTCGGCAACGAGGAACTGTACGACATGGCCGACAAGGCGGGCATCCTGGTCATGCCGGGCTTCGTCTGCTGCAGCGCCTGGGAGGACGACAGCGCCTGGACCGCCGAGCAGGAACAGGTCGCCCGCGCCTCGCTGGACAGCCAGCTCCGCTCGCTGCGCCACCACGCCTCGGTGTTCCTGTGGACCTACGGCAGCGACCAGCCGCCGACGGCCGCGCACCTGGCCGCGTACAAGAGCGTGGCCGCCGCCCTGCACTGGCAGAACCCCACCCTGGACAACGTCGCCACCTGGTCCAACGCCGACGCCGGCATGAAGATGGACGGCCCGTACGTGTGGGAGCCCCCGGTGTTGTGGTGGGACGAGAGCCGCAGCGGCGGCGCGTACGGCAGCACGGGGGAGGAGGGCACCGAGTCGCCGCCGCCCCTGGAGACGCTGCAACGCTTCCTCGCGCCCGCCGACGTCTGGCCCATCGGCACGGCCTACAACTACCACGCCGGCAAGCCGGGCAGCGTGTTCGACACCATCGCGCCCTACAGCACCGGCCTGGCCAGGCGCTACGGCACGCCCGCCTCCGCCGCCGACCAGTCCCGCAAGTCCGAGGCGCAGAACTACGAGAACGCCCGCGCCTTCTTCGAGGCGTGGAGCGCCAGGCAGCACGTGCGCTCGTTCGGCTCGATCTTCTGGATGCTGAACAACGCCTGGCCGTCGGTCCACTGGAACCTCTACGACTACTACCTCAAGCCCGGCGGCGGCTACTTCGGCGCCAAGAAGGCCACCGAACCCGTGCACATCGCCTACGACTACCTCACCCGGGCCGTGCACGTGGTCAACTCGACCCTCACCACGCGGTCCGGGCTGACCGCCACGGTGTCCGTGCACAACCTGCCGGACCTGGCGCAGAAGTACACCGCCACGGCCCCCGTCACCGCCACGGCCAACGCGGGCGTCCAGGTGCTGACGATCCCGGCGCTGACCGGGCTGTCGCGGACGTACCTCATCAGGCTCCAGCTCAAGGACGCCGCCGGCGCCAAGGTCAGCGACAACGTCTACTGGTACTCCACCGCGCCCGACACGCTCGGCAACAAGAGCAACTGGTACCGCACCACGCCGAAGACCTACGCCGACCTCACCGGCCTGAACGCCCTGCCCGCCGCCGACGTCGCCGCCACCGGCGTCCGCGCCGTCTCCGCCGGGACCGAGACCGTCACGATCACCCTGCGCAACCCGTCCGGCCTGGCCTTCCTCCTGCGCCCGGAGGTGATCGCGGACGGGCGCGAGGTCGTACCGGTGACCTACACCGACAACTACGTCACGCTGTGGCCGGGGGAGAGCACGACCATCACGGCCACGTACCGCACGAGCGACCTCGGCGGCCACCAGCCGGCGCTCCGCGTACGCGGCTACAACGTCCCCACCACGACCGTCCCCCTCACCTGACCGCCCCCGTCACCTGACCGGCCCCCGTCGTCAACGAGGGGGCCGCCGGTCAGGGGGTGGCCAGTGCGTCGGCCCAGGGCGGGTTCGCGCCCGCCACCGAGCACGTCAGCGCCGACACCCGGGCCGCGAACGACGCGGCGGCCACGGCGGTGTCCAGGTCGAGGCCGTCGAGCCGGCCGCCGAGCAGGCCGCGGGCGCCCAGGTCGTGCAGGAGCCCGGCGGTGAAGGAGTCGCCGGCGCCGACCGTGTCCACGACGTCGACCTCCGGCGCCCGCACCTCCGCCCGTTCGCCGTCGAGGGACACCAGGGCCCCCGCCGCCCCGCGGGTCACCACGACGAGCCGGGCCCCGGCGGCGTGCCAGGTGTCGCAGGCCCGTTCCACCGGCACGCCGGGCAGCAGGAAGCGCAGGTCGTCCTCGCTGAGCTTGAGCAGGTCGGCCCACCGGCACCAGCGCTTGACCCGGTAGTCCTCGCGGGCGGCCAGAGTGGGCCGCACGTTGGGATCGACCGAGACCGTGGCCCGCGCGGCGGCCGCGCGCGCGAACTCCTCGACCGCCGCCCGGCCCGGCTCCCTGACCAGCGCCAGCGACCCGGTGTGCAGGCAGGCGGCCGGGCCGAGCCGGGCCGGGGCCAGCTCGTCCGGGCTCCACTGCCAGTCGGCGGTGCCGCCCGCGTAGAAGGTGTAGGCGGCCTGGCCGCCGCCGTCGAGCGCGGCGACGGAGAGCGTGCTCGGCTCCGCGGCCTCGACGGCCGCCGACAGGTCCACGCCCGAGGACGCCAGACGCTCACGGAACAGCGCGCCGAACACGTCGCCGGAGATGCGTCCGAGGAAACGGGCCGGCGTGCCGAGCCTGGCCAGCGCCACCGCCGTGTTGGCCGGGCCGCCGCCCGGCAGCACCCGCAACCCGAGCTCGCCCTGCCCCGCGCCACCTGCCGCGCCACCTGCCGCGGTGGTGAAGCCGTCGGCGACGCACTCGCCCAGAACAGCGATCATCGAGCCTGCCTTTCTGAGGCGCGCGCCGCCGATGCCGTACGCCTGGGGCGGCATCGACGCCTCCGGATGGGAGCTCATCATCGCAGCCCGGCCGCCTTCCCCGCCCCCATCGGCTGCGGGGTCGGGTGCGTGGCTCGTCAGAAGCTCTGGTCGCCGTCCTTCAGGTGGCCGGGCAGGCCGGTGTTCGGGACGTCGAGCTGCTGGGCGTACCGGTCGTTCAGCTCCGACCAGCCGAAGTCGACCGCCGCCGCACCCCGGATCGGCGGGATCGGCCGCCCTTCGAGCAGCCGGTCGGCCACGTCGAGGCAGATGTGCCACCCGGCCGCCACCTTCGGCAGCAGGTCGCGATCCAGGACGGTGTGCCGCAGCGTCAGACGGGCGCCGCCGCCGGTCGCCGCCAGCTCCCAGCGCAGCAGGTCGGTGCCGAACGTGTACTCCAGCAGCGTCTGCGGCTGAACGCGGACGACCTCGGCCGCCAGGTCCTGAGGCTTCTCGTCGTCGATCATCGTGAGGGTCGCGCCACCGGCCTCGGAAAGATCCCGGTCAGCGGTGTACGGGGCCCACGCGGCGAGCTGTCCGGGCTCGGTCAGCGCCCGCCACACCTTCTCCGGCGGATGCCGCAGGTCACGGACGAAGACGAGGGTCCAGCGGCCTTCCGTCGTCTCGCTGCCCCGGGGGTTGCGGGGGCCGGGGGTTGCGGGGGCCGGGATTCCGGTCGGGCATGTGGTTTTTTCGTGTCCGTCCGAGGGCTCGCTAATGTTATCTCTTCGTGATGTGCGATGCTGGCGAACGATTTGCCCTGAGAGGTGATGTATAGCGAAGATTGGCCGCCCGACTTTTCGTTTTTATCGTGAAAATTTGGTCAGCGCTGTCCGATCATTCTTATGGTTACGATTCCTTCGTCCAGTCGTTCTGCGGAGCGGAGGGGAAGAAGGGCGCCATCGATTCCCACGATTTGGCCGAACTCGAAAAGCGCCGAAACGACCCCGACTTCGCCGTGGCGTTCGCCGCCGTGATGCCGCCGCGCCAGCTCAAGAGCCTTCTGGCTGGGCTGCGCCGCGCGCATGCCATCCAGTCCACCAGCCTCGACCGGCTGGCCAGGGCGCTGAGCACGCTTCTCGGCACCGCTTCGCGGGCACCCGGCGCGGCCAGGATCTCGACCCCTTACGTCCACCGTCTGCTCGAAAACCTCGACGACCCGGAAACCGGCTTCGCACTCGGGCAATTGTTGCGATACGGCCGTTTCGCCGACGTGTTCCTGCGCGACCTCGCCTTCAAGGTCTACGACTACGAACGCAGCCAGCCTCCCGCGTCTCCGTACTGGCGGAACCTGCGCCCGGACTCACGGCCGATGTGCGCCATTCCCCTGGACGAACGGGACCCCATGGCGGCCGTCATGGCCGCCCTGTCCAACCATCCCAGGGCCGCCCGCGAATTCCTGACGGACGAGCGGCGGGACCCGCTGGAATATCTCCTCTACGAGCGCTTCTGGCCCGGAGGCACCGAGATGTACCTCGACCGGGCGATCGACATCGCGGGCCTGTAGCAACCCCGCACCGGACGTCTGATCCGACGGCCGCAGGCGGCCTTCCGCTCGGCGCTGCGGAGACGGCCCCCGTCCCGGGGCCGGCGATCGCGCCGAGTTCGCCTCGCCGGTCCTGTGACCGAGCCCCCCTCCGCCCTCTCATCGCGCGCGCCGCCCGGCGAACGTTCTGAATTCAGTCGACGATCGCGCCGCTGGTCAGGTTGACGATCGTCCCGGTCATGGCCCCCGCTCGGTCCGACGCCAGGAACGCGGCCGTCTCCGCGATCTCGGAGAGCGTCGGCAGCCTCTTGAGCAGCGTCCCCTGTGCCATCGCGCCGCCGTCGAGCATCTCCTCGACCGACTGTCCGGCCGCTGCCGCCGCCTGCTCGAAGAGCTCCTTGGTGTAGGAACCGGCTGCCGGCGCGTCGACGACGGCGTGCGGACGGATGCCGATCACCCGGACGTTGCCGGGCGCCAGCTCCGCGGCCAGCACCCGGGAGAACGCCTCCTTGCCGGCCGCGCTCACGGCGTGCCCCAAAATGCCGCCCACGGCCAGCTTGGCGCCCGGCTCCGACAGCGTCAGGATCACACCGGGACGCTCGCCTCCCATGTGCCGCGCCACGGCCTTGCTGGTGATGAACAGCGTGCGCAAGAAGCCGTCGATCGGCCGCATGAACTCCTCCAGCGACAGATCCGCCAGCAACGTGCCCTGGTCGTGCGGGACGCTCACGGCGTTCACGGCGATGTCGATGCCGCCGGCCGTCGCCGCGACCGCGTCGGCGTGCTTGTCGACCGCCTCCTGGTCGAGCACGTCGACCTGGGTGGTCTCGATCGTTCCGCCGGCGGCGGCGATGTCGCGCGCCACGACGTCGAGCTTCGCCTGCGTCCGCCCGGCGACGAAGACGTTCGCGCCTTCCCGGGCGAAGACCCGCGCGATGGCGCCGCCGCCTCCGTAGATCACAGCGTTCTTGTCCTTGAGCAGCAATCCGCTCATCGGTGACCTCCACATGATTGTTCTTCCGGTCTTCCGGGCGGACGGACAGGCGGGTTCGCTGATCGCACCGTGGGCGCCGCCAGGGAGCCGTCCGCCGTTCACGAGCACACTTGCGTGATGCAAGCGACAGTAGAGGGGTAGTCTTGCATCACGCAAGTGCTGCTCTGGGAGGCGGGGTCGCCATGCTGGGCAAGACGTACGACACGCAGGTGTGCTCGGCCGCCAGGGCGCTGGAGGTCATCGGCGAGCGATGGAGCCTGCTGATCGTGCGCGACGTGCTGTTCGCCGGGGCGACCCGGTTCGCCGACTTCCAGCGCCTCGGCATCGCGACCAACATCCTGGCCAAACGCCTGGACAGCCTGGTCGACGCGGGCGTCCTCGAACGGCGGCCGAGCAAGGAGCAGCCCGACCGGGGCGGCTATGCCGCGACCCGGAAGGGACTCGACCTGGCACCCGTG
Source organism: Nonomuraea sp. NPDC049637 (assembly GCF_040675235.1). Taxonomy (NCBI): domain Bacteria; kingdom Bacillati; phylum Actinomycetota; class Actinomycetes; order Streptosporangiales; family Streptosporangiaceae; genus Nonomuraea; species Nonomuraea sp. NPDC049637. The sequence goes on along the minus strand of NZ_JBFAOM010000024.1, from coordinate 113,728 downwards.
ATCATCGCGCTGACGGAGTGGGGTGACCGATGGGCGGCGCCCGACGGTCCGCCCATCCTGTATCGGCACACCGGTTGCGGCGGGGCCATCACCGAGCAGACCACCTGCGGCACCTGCGGAGAGGTCACCGACCTCGCGCAGATCCACGTCGTCCACGGCCCCGGCTTCCCCGAGGCCCTCAAGGCGTCCCGGAAGAACCGCTCGGACGCCGCCGACCCGCGGTGACACCTCACCTCGGGAATCCCCGCCATCGCGACGACCATGCCGATGACGTGCAGGGCCGCGAAGGCGTACGCGGCTGCCGTGGCCGAGCGGCGGCACCATGCGGCACTCAAGGATCTTGTATCGAATCCGTGAATCGCGGCGCGACACCCCCGGCGGACGACCCAAAACTCCATGCGATCTCCACCCGGATCATGCTGGGATCGACCCCTATGAATGATCATTCGCTCGATGACGCCGACTTGCTGGACAGGATGGAACGGAACCTGGCGGAACACGCCTGTCACCTCCACCGAAGCATGACCGGCGCGACCGTCACGCAGACCGATGACCTCCTGATCGCCGACAGCGGCCTGGACGACGACACCTTCAACATCGTCGCCACGGCCCGCTTCACCGCCGCCGACGCCGAGGCGCGCATCAGCGAGACCGCCCGGACGTTGGCGCGCACCGGCCGCCGTTTCTCCTGGTGGGTGGGGCCCGCCTCGACACCGCCGGACCTCGGTGCTCGCCTGACGGCGGCCGGTCTGCCGGCGTCCGAACGCGAGACGGCGATGTGGGCCGAGCTGGACGGCGCCCTGCCACCGCCCGCCGTCCGGGGGCTGGACATCCAGAGGGTCGCCACGCCGGGACAGCTCGCCGACTACGCCGCGGTTCTCGCCGCGAACTGGGACCCGCCTGCCGACACCGTCCGCCGCTTCTTCGCCCGCGCCGCCCCGCAGGCACTGGCCGCGCACTGTCCGGCCCGGTATCTGGTCGGCTACGTGGACGGCCGTCCGGTCTGCTCCGCCGAAGTGTTCCATCACGCGGGGGTCGCCGGCATCTACAACATCTCCACCCTGGCCACCCACCGCCGACGGGGCTACGGCGGCGCCATCACGCTCGCGGCACTCCGCACGGCCCACGACCGGGATCATCGCATCGCGGTCCTGCAGGCGTCAGCCGACGGCGAGCCCGTCTACCGCCGCCTGGGCTTCCACCCCTGCGGCCACTACACCGAACACCCCGTCAACCCCTGAACGCCGGGCGCTGGTGCACAGCCTCTCATCGAGGGCCCGGTCCCGGTGAGGCGGTGGATGCCGCACTCGACAGCCGTGTGGTGCGGATCTCGTCGGGCCGGCCTCATCAACCCGGTGTCACCGGGGCCGGCAGGGCCAGGCAGAGGGCGTCCAGCGCGGCGGCGAACGCGTGCTCAGCCGGTGTGCCGTACCCGACGACCAGGCCGTCGCGTGCCGGCATGGCGCTGTCCGGATGCCGGTAGGGGCCCAGGCCGTCCAGGGCGAGGCCGAGGCGGCGGGCGGCGCGCAGGGTGGCCTCCTCCGTGCCGGGAGGAAGGTCGAGCACGGCGTGCAGGCCGGCGGCGATGCCGCTGACGGTGATGTGCGGGGCGCGCTCGGCGAGCGTGGCCGTGAGCAGGCTCCGGCGGCGCCGGTAGATCGCGCGCATCCGGCGCAGCTGGCGGTCGTAGGCGCCGCAGGCGATGAAGTCGGCCAGGGCGAGCTGGTCGGTGACGCTCGACCAGAACTCGCGCGAACCTTTGGCGGCGAGCACGTCGTCCACCAGCCGGGTGGGCAGCGCCATCCAGCCGAGCCGCAGCGACGGGGACAGGCTCTTGCTGGTCGAGCCGAAGTAGACGACGCGGTCGGGGTCGAGGCCCTGCACGGCGCCGACCGGTTCGCGGTCGTAACGGAACTCGCCGTCGTAGTCGTCCTCCAGCACCAGGCCGCCCGTGGCGCGGGCCCAGTCGATGACCGCGGCCCGCCGCCGGGGGTGCAGGGCGCCTCCGGTGGGGTACTGGTGCGCCGGCGTCAGCAGGACCGCTCGCACGTCTGTCGCGGGAAGGTCCTCGATCCGGGCGCCGTGGGCGTCCACGGTGAGCGGGACGGTCCTCAGCGCTGCTTCGGTCAGCAGAGACCGGTGGAAGGCGAGCCCGTAGGCCTCGACGGCGACCGGGCCGCGCAGTACCTGGCACAGCAGCCGCAACCCGTGCGCGTACCCCGAGCAGATCACGATGTGCTCCGCCGTGGTGCGTACGCCTCTGGTGCGCGCCAGGTAGTCCACCAGCGCCTGACGCACCTCGGGCCGGCCGCGGGGGTCGCCGACGCCGAAGGCGTCGCTGGGCGCGGCGGTCAGCGCCCGCCGGGCCGACGTGGCCCAGGCCGAGCGGGGGAAGGCGGCGGCGTCGGGGGAACTGGGCATCAGATCATGGACGATCCGCGGGCGGGACGGACGCGCGGGAGCTCGCCGCAGGTCCGGCTCCACCGGCGCGGCGCGGTGCGCGACCTGGGTGCCCGACCCCTGACGCGCGGTGAGCCAGCCCTCCTCGACGAGCTCGGCGTAGGCGGCGGCCACCGTGTTGCGGGCGATGCCCAGGTCCACGGCGAGGGCGCGGTAGGGCGGCAGCCGGGTGCCGGGCGCCAGCCGTCCCGACCGTATGGCCTCGCGCAGGGTCCGCATCAGCCGTACCCGGGCGCCGCCGCTGCCGGTCAGCTCCAGATGCAGGTCGCTGCCGTTCACGAATTGGCCCAGGAAAGAGTCATGAGAATGCACCATATCGTGGGCCGATCACGCTCCTAGCGTGGTGGCCATGACGAACGTCGCCATTGCCGAACGGATGAACCTCTCGCGTGTCGCCCCCAAGGTCTTCAAGGCCGTGCTGGCCCTGGACGCCGCGGCTCGCGAAGGGCTGGACCCGGTGCTGATCGAGCTGGTGCAGATCCGCGCCTCGCAGATCAACCGGTGCGCGTACTGCATCGACTACCACACCGGCGACGCCCGCCGGGCCGGTGAGAGCGAGGCGCGGATCTACCAGCTCAGCGCCTGGCAGGAGGCCGGCCTCTACACCGCGAAGGAGCGCGCCGCACTGGCGCTCACGGAGGCGGTGACCCTGCTGCCGCGAGGAGTCGAGGACGAGGTGTACGACGAGGCCGCGCGGCACTTCGACGACAAGGAACTGGCCCAGCTCATCGCGCTGATCTTCACGGTCAACGCCTGGAACCGCATGAACGTGACCACGCGCAGGACCCCCGGCACCGAGTAAGCCCCCCGTGTCCCTGTTTCCGGGCGGTGGCCGCCTTGTCGCGGCCACCGCCCGCGCCTTGACCACACCCGGAAAGGTCCCCCACCCATGACCACCATCGACGCGAGCTCGCCGGACGCGGCCCAGGGTCCCGGCCCTTCACCGGTCCGGGGCTGGTCCGCGATCCTCGCCATCACGCTGGGCATCTTCGCCCTGATGACGTCCGAACTGCTGCCCGTCGGGCTGCTCACCCCCATCGGCGCCGCCCTCGACCTGTCCGAGGGCACCACCGCGCTCATGGTCACCGTGCCCGGGCTGGTCGCCGCCGTCGCGGCGCCGCTGGTCACCGTGGCCACCGCCCGGATCGACCGCCGCCTGGTGCTGGTCGTGCTGATCGGCATCGTGGGCGCGGCCAACCTCGCTTCCGCCTTCGCCACCAGCTTCGCCGTCGTCCTGCTGGCCCGCTTCCTGATCGGCATCAGTGTCGGCGGCTTCTGGTCCCTGGCCGGCGGCATCGCCCTGCGCCTGGTGCCCGAACGCCACGTGGCCCGCGCCACCGCGGTCGTCTTCGGCGGCGTCGAAACCGCCTCGGTGCTCGGCGTGCCCGCCGGCACCCTGACCGGTGACCTTGCCGGCTGGCGCACCGCGTTCGCCGCCGTCGGCGTGCTCGGCCTGATCTCGCTGGCCTGCATGGTCATCGTGATGCCGAAGGTGGCGCCGCAGCGCACCCTGACGTTCGCGGACCTGCCGCGCGTGCTGCGCACCCACCGCGCCGTACGCACCGGCATCGCCATGACCTTCCTGGCCATCACCGGGCATTTCACCGCCTACACCTTCCTGCGGCCCATCCTCCACGGCGACGGCGTCGCCGACGGCATGGTCAGCGTGCTGCTGCTCGTCTTCGGCATCGCCGGCATCTGCGGCAACTTCCTCGCCGGCGCCCTGGTCGCCACGCGCCTGCGGCAGACCGTGTGCGGCATCGGCCTGCTGCTCACCGCCGCCATGGCCGCCGTCGCGATCGGCAGCCACGATGTCCTGTCCGCGGCCGCGGTCCTGGTCGTCTGGGGACTGGCGTACGGCGCCGTCCCGGTCACCTTCCAGACCTGGATGCTCAACGCCGCCCCTACCGCCACCGAGGCCGCGTCCTCCCTGTACGTCTCGACGTTCAACCTGTCCATCGCCCTCGGCGCCTTCGCCGGCGGCCTGGCGGTCGACGCCGCCGGCCCGGTGAGTGTGCTGTGGATCGGCGGCGCCCTGGCCGTTCTGGTGCCGCCGCTCGTCACCGTCGCGGGCCGCCGGACATGACGACGGCCCGCACCGCCTCAAGGCATTTCACGAACTGCCCATCCTTCGGCAGAGGAGGTGACACGGTCGCGCGCCCGGGAGCGTTTCACAAGCGACCACCCGTGAGACACCGCACGCAGCAGACCACGTCGAGGGCGAACGCCGTTCCACGGGTGAGTGCACATGGGCAGGCACGCGAAATCACCGCGGGACAGTCCAGCGGGGGAGGGTCAGGGGCGGAGGCCGGTGAAGAGGTCTTCCTCGTGGTCGGGGGCGTTGACCTTGTTCAGCTTCCGTTCGAAGGCCTCGTGGGAGAACGCCTGTTGCTGGGCCTCGTCGGGCATGCGGAGGAGGAAGATGTTCTCGCCCTGGCTCTCGTGGGCCTTGAGGGCCTTGAGCTTGCGCTCGACGTAGGGGGTGACGTCGACGACGGCGTTGACCCGCTCGTCGGGGGTGCCGAAGTCGTCGGACGGCTCGAAGCCGCCCAGGTCGACGCCGCTGTCGCGCATCAGCTCGAACATGCGCTTGATCGCCGCCCGGGGGATCGCCGTGTAGTAGAACTTGTCGGGGACGCCGGTCGCCTCGACGGCGGCCACCGTGATGCGGTGGGCCTGCACGTGGTCGGGGTGGCCGTAACCGCCGCCGCCGGTCTCGTCGTAGGTGATCACCACCTGCGGGCGGTAGCGCTCCATCAGCTCGCCCAGCCTGGCGGCGGCCACCTCGACCGGCACGTTGGCGAACGCGTCGGGATGGTGGTTGGTGTCCCAGCCGTCCATGCCGGAGTCGCGGTAGCCGAGCAGCTCCAGGTGGTCGATGCCGAGGTGGGCGACGGACTCGCGCAGCTCGGCCAGCCGCCGCTCGGCCACCCTGGCGGCGTCGTGACCCTCCTCGCCTGGTTTGACGCCGCCCGTGTCGTCACCCTGCTCGCCGTTGGTGCAGGTGACCAGCACGGTGCGGATGCCCTCGTCGGTGTAGCGGGCGAGGACGCCGCCGGTGCTCAGGCACTCGTCGTCGGGGTGGGCGTGGACGACCATCAAGGTGAGTTCCCGATCCATGAAGGGAACCCTACTCGGCGCGTGCGACACTTCCGGCCGCGCGTTCGCGGCGACCGTCAGGGAGAGACGGGCGGGACGAGCAGCGGGTCAGGCCTCGGCGATCAGCGTCGCGGCCCTGCGGCGGGCGACGGCGGCGGCCGCGCGGTCGCCCAGCCCCTCGGCCACCGCCGCCTGCTTGAGCCAGTTGAACGGGCTGCCCGGCCGTACGCCGATGCGCTCGCTCACCAGCGCCCGCGCCAGCTCGTGCCGCCCGCCCCGCAGCGCCGCCTCCAGCAGCGTCTTCTGCACGGCGTCCCGCTGGGCGTGGCTGCCGCCGAACTCGCCGACCCGGTGCCTGATCGGGTGCAGCAGGTCGACCACCGCCGCGAAGTCGCCCCGCCCGTACGCCACCAGGGCCCGGCACACCGGCAACCCCACCCGCATCGTCATCGCGACGTTGGTGACCCCCGGACGGCCCTCCAGCGTGTACGCCTCCCGCGAGGCGATCAGCTTCTCCGCCTCCCCGATCCGCCCGGCCCCCACGTACGACATGACCGCGTGCACGTCGTTGAAGGCGTAGAACGGCTCGGCCATCAGCGGCGGCCACGCGTCGGCCAGGGCCTGCCAGCGTTCGTGCTGGTCGGAGCCCTCCAGCAGGAGCCGCCAGAGCAGCGCGGCGGCGTCCAGCAGCTCCATGGACGTGCGCCCGCCGGCCAGCGCCGCGTCGTGCACCTCCAGCGCCCGCCGCTCGTCGCCGGCCTCCAGGGCGTAGAGGGCGTAGTGCCACCAGGTGTGGACGTTGAAGAACGTGCCGGTGGACCAGTCGCCCAGGCGGGCGTCGAGGTAGCGCACGCCCTCGCCGAAGCGGCCCTGCATCTCGTAGGTGTGCACGACCGCGTGGATGCCCCACACGTCGCGCGGGTCGAGCTCGACGGCGCGCAGGCCGACCTGCTCCGAGCGGTCGTAGTGGCCGGCCTCCTCCAGGCCGAAGGCGTACATGCCGAGCACCTGGCCGAAGTGCCGGTCGTCCTCGTGCCAGGCGGTGAGCGCGCCGCCGATCCGGTCGCGCAGCGAGCGGGCGTCGCCGGTGAAGAAGTCGAGCTGGTGCCCGGCGGCCAGGGCCAGCGCGTCGCGCGGATGGGCGACGGTGATCTCGGCGAGCAGCGCGCCGCAGGTGGTCAGGTCGCCGTCGAGCAGCGCCTGGACGGCCGCCACGTGGGCACGCTCGCGCGGCAGCAGCGACGACTCGTCGGCCTGGCGGCGGAAGGACGCGAACCGGGCCCGCGCGGCACGGGCGCCGGCCGCCTCGGTGGTCAGCAGGTCGAGGTAGGCGGACAGCACGTTGCCCATCGGGAAGCCGGGGGAGTCGGCCAGCGCGGCGGCCGCCTCGGCGGCGACCTCGGCCCGGAAGTGCAGCAGCTCGTCGATCGCCCGGTCGTAGTGGCGCGCGGCGGCGGCGCTCGCGCCGGTCATGGCCAGGCCGTGCTGGTCGGTGGTCACCCGGCCACTGTAACCGCGCGACCGCCGGCGGCTCAGGGCGACGGCCCGCCGGCCGCACAGCTCATTCGCTTCCGTACGACCCCACGACAACCCTTGTCCGGATAAGTCGCCAGCCGTAATGTTTGTGGCCGAACAAGGTGAAGGAGAGCCATGCGCCTGGCAGACGTCGACCTCGCCGACCCCGGCCGGTTCACCGACGGAGTGACCCCGTGGCGCATGTTCGACGTGCTGCGCCAGCAGTCGCCCGTCCACTGGCAGGACGAGCACGGGCACGGCAGGGGCTTCTGGGCGGTCACCAGGCACGCCGACATCGTGGCCGTCGGCCGCGACCCGGAGACGTTCACCTCCGAAGGCTTCACCAACCTGGAGGAGGTCGACGAGCGGCAGGCCGCGATCCGCCGTTCCCTGCTGGAGACCGACGGCCCCCGCCACCACGCGCTGCGCCGGCTGCTGCTGCGCGACTTCTCGGCCAGGGCGGTGGCCGGCTACGAGGTGTTCCTGCGCGGCCTGACCGCCACGACCCTGGACGCCGCCCTGCCCAAGGGCGAGTTCGACTTCGTCAAGGAGGTCGCCGCCGACTTCCCGATCAACGTGCTGGCCCGCATGCTCGACGTGCCCGACACCCAGCGGCTCATCGACTGGGGCAACCAGATCATCGAGAACACCGACCCGGAACGCCTGCGCGACAGCGAGGAGTTCAAGGACCTGCCCTTCCGCAGCCCGGCCTCCCTGGAGGTCTTCGAGTACGGCCGCGAGCTGGCCGCCCGCCGCCGCGGCGGCCAGGGCACGGACCTGGTCAGCCGGCTCGTCAACCAGGAGCCCGTGGACGGCCGGCCGCTGTCGGACCGCGACTTCGACAACTACTTCCTGCTGCTGGTCGTGGCCGGGAACGAGACGACCAGGCACGCCGTCTCGCACGCCATGCTCGCCCTCATGGAGCACCCCGCCCAGCTCGACCGGCTGCGCGCCGACCCGGCGCTGATGCCGCGGGCCGTGGACGAGTTCCTGCGCTGGGCCTCGCCCGTCTACCACTTCCGCCGTACCGCCACCCGCGACGTCACCCTGCACGGCCGCCGCGTCGCCGCCGGCGACAAGGTCGTCATGTGGTACGCCTCGGGCAACAGGGACGAGCGCGTCTTCCCCGAACCCTACCGGTTCGACGTGGGCAGGGACGCCGACGAGCACCTGACGTTCGGCAGGGGCGGCCCGCACTACTGCCTCGGCGGCGCGCTGGCCAGGCTGGAGATCCGGGTGCTGTTCGAGGAGCTGCTGCCGCGCCTGTCGTCGATCGAGCTCGCCGGCGAGGTGCGCAGGATCCGCTCGAACTTCGTCAACGGCATCAAGGAGCTGCCGGTCAGATGCTCTCCAGGTGCTCCATGACGCGCCGCAGGGAGCCGGCCAGCTCGCGCCGCTGATCGCTGTCCAGCTCCTTGACCACGAACGCCTCCTGCCGGTTGAACTCCGGGAACAGCTCGCGCATCAGCCGCTCGCCGGTCGCGGTGAGCGCCAGCATGACCCGGCGGCCGTCCGTGGGGTGCGGGAAGCGCCGCAGGTGCCGGTAGGACTCCAGGGTCTTGACCACGCCCGTGAGCGTGCCCTTGGAGATGCCCGCCTCGGCGGCGACGTGGCGGGTCTCGCTCTCGCCCCAGATCCACACCACCCACATCACCACGAACCCCGTCCAGGTCAGGCCGGTGTCGCGCAGGACGGTCTGCTCCAGGTGGTTGCGGATGGCCGAGGACGCGCGGTAGACGTTCGACACCGCCCACATGGCCTCGAAGTCGATGTTGAGGTCGCCCAGCCGCTGGCCGATGGCCTCCTCGGTCTGGCGCAGCGTGTGGTGTCCCGTCATGGCACGAAAGTATATTCGGTACCTAACAATCTTCACGTCCCCCGCTCACGAACGGGACCAAACGACCCGGCCGCCGAACACCGTCAGGTCCACCGGCGCGGCCACGACGTCGTCGTCCGCCGTCGCCGCGCTGACGCACAGGTCGGCGATCTTGCCCGGGGTGAGCGTGCCCTTCCAGCCCTCGGCGAAGTCCTGCCGCGCTCCGGCGATCGTATAGGTGGCCAGGGCCTCGGCGAGCGAGATGCCCTCGCCGTCCCGGGCGACCAGCGCCGCCACGCCCGCCCGCCAGTCCGGCGCGGTCACCGGCGCGTCGGAGCTGCACGCGGTCAGCACGCCCGCGTCGATCGCCGAGCGGGCCGGCCACTCCTGCTCGGCCGCCCGTGCGCCGAACAGCTCGCGCGTGGTGCCCGACTCGACGCGTTGCAGCACCGGCTGGAGGTTGATCCCGTAACCCAGCTCGCCCAGCGTGGCCAGCGCCTGCTTCGAGGCGAACTGGCCGTGGATCACGTAGTGGCGGGGGTCGGCCCTCGGGTGCTCGCGGGAGATCGCGGCCAGTGCGTCCACGACGGCGTCCACGCCCCGGCTGCCCACGACGTGCACGCCCGCCTGCAGGCCGGCCACGTGCACCAGGCGCAGGATCTCGTCCAGCTCGGCGACCCGCTCGGCGTCCGTGCCGCCGTGCGTGCACAGCGAGCCGTGCCCGCCCGACGGGTACGCCTCCCGCATCCAGGCCGTCTCCGACGGCGGGATCCCGTCGGCGAACACCTTCACGCCCAGCAGTCGGACCAGCCGCTCGTCCACGCCGTCCAGGTCGTCCGGCAGGCGGTCGAGGTAGGCGGCGGTGTCGGCGACCGAGGCGCCCGACATCGGGCTCGGCAGGCCCAGCACGCTCACCCGCGCGGTCAGCTCGCCGGCCCGCGCCAGCTCCGCGTACGCGCCCAGCACCCCCGGCCCCATGCCGCCCGCGAACGCCTCACCGCCGCCCGGCCCGAGGCCCGGCTCGGTGAAGCTGGTGATCCCGGCCCGGTTCAGCTCGGCCACCACCTCGCGCAGCACCCGCCTCAGCCCGCCGGGCGGCGGCGGCACCAGGCGCTGGACCAGGCCCTGGTCCCCGTGGTGCAGCAGGCCGTCGCCGTCGTCGGGCAGCCCGGCCAAGCGCAGCGCGGCGGAGTTCGCCCACGTGGTGTGGCCGGAGAAGTCCTGGAGGAGGACGGGATGGTGGGGGGCGACGTCGTCCAGGTCCGTCCTGGACGGCGACCGGCCCTCGGCCAGCCGGCCGGGGTTCCAGCCGATCCCGCGCACCCACTCGCCGGGGCCGGCGGCGCGCACCGCGGCGGCGACCCGCTCCCGCACCTCGGCGATCGACCCCACCGCCACGTCCACGCAGAACGGCGGGCGGGTCAGGCCGTAGCCGCAGGCGTGCAGGTGGGAGTCGTTGATCCCGGGCAGCAGGACGCGGCCCCGCAGGTCCACCACCTCGGCCGCGCTCCACCCGGCGGCGTCGCCGACGTGCACGATCACGCCGTCGCGCACCGCCACGCCGGTCGCGTACGGCCGCGCCGGGTCCATGGTGAGCACCCGCCCGTTGACCAGCAGAAGATCGGCGTTCGTCATGAATCAGCTCCCAAATAGGCGCGCCTGAGCGCGGCATCCGACTCGCGCAGCGGCGCCGGGTCGCCGCCGTAGGTGATCGCGCCGTGGACCAGCACGTACGCGCTGTCGGCCAGGGCCAGGGCCGCGTGCGCGAACTGCTCGACCAGCAGCACCGCGCAGCCCTCGTCGGCCAGCCGCCGGATCACCGGCAGCAGCCGGCGCACGACGCCCGGGGCCAGGCCGAGCGACATCTCGTCGAGCAGCAGCGCCACCGGGCCGGTCCCGATGGCCCTGGCCAGGACCAGCATCTGCTGCTCGCCGCCGGACAGCAGCCCGGCCCGCACGTCCAGCCGCCGCTCCAGCTCGGGGAACAGCTCCAGCGCCCGCCCGGGGTCGCCGGCCAGGGCCAGGTTCTCGCGCGCGGTGAGCGTGGCGAACACGGCCCGGCCCTGCTCCACGTGCGCCAGGCCGTGCCGGGCCCGGTGGGTGCGCGGCCGGCCGGTCAGCGTGGTCCGGCCGAGCACGATCTCGCCCCCGGCGGCGGGCAGCACGCCCGAGACCGCTTCGAGCAGCGTGGTCTTGCCCGCGCCGTTCGGGCCGAGCAGGACGGTGACCTGCCCGCGCGCGGCGGTCAGCGTCACATTCCTGACGACCGGCTGGCCGCCCCTGGCCACGGTCACGTCCCGCAGCACGAGGTCCATGGGGTCGCCTCCCGTCCGCCCGCTCACGCGGCGGGCTCCTGACCCAGGTAGGCCCGCAGGACGCCGGGCTCGGCGAACACCTCGGCGGGCGGGCCCTGGGCGATGACGCGGCCGAAGTCCAGCACGGTCACGGCCGTGCACGCCGCCCTGACCAGGTCCAGGTCGTGCTCGATGAGCAGGACGGCGGCGCCGTACCGGGCGGGGACCCGGCGCAGCCAGGCGCCCAGCCGTTCGCTCTCGGCGTGGCCGAGGCCGGCGGCGGGCTCGTCCAGCACCGCGACCGCGGGACGGGCCAGCAGCGTCCCTGCCACCTCCAGCAGCCGCCTGCTGCCCACGTCGAGCGCGGCGATCGGGTCGCCGGGCGCCGCCGCCACCAGCCCGGCCAGGCACTCCGCCAGCGCGGCGTCGCTCAGTGGGCGGCGCGCGGCGAAGCGCAGGTACTCGCGCACCGACAGGCCCACCGGCACCCGGTCCTGCTGGAACGTGCGGCGCAACCCGGCCCTGGCGCGCCGGTGGACCGCCGTGCCGCCCCGGGCCCCGGCGACGGCCACGCCGCCGACCTCGACCAGGCCGCCGCCGGCGGGCACGAACCCGCTGATCGCGTCGACCAGGGACGACTTGCCCGCGCCGTTCGGGCCGACCAGCCCGTGCACCTCGCCGGCGAGCACGGTGAGTCCGACGCCGTCCACGGCCACGACCTGGCCGTACCGCACGCCGACGCCCTCGATCCGCAACGCCGGCGGCCGTCCGTCCGGACCGGGCGCGGGCAGCTCGGGGTCAGCCGCCGCGGCGGGCACGGCCGGCGCGGCGCCGGACCCGCGGGCGCGGCTGACGCGGCGGGCACGGCGGGCGCGCAGGGCGGCGCGCAGGCCGTCGCTGATGCCCGAGCCCTGCGTCATCGCCTGCACCGCGCCCACCGCGAAGACGACGTTCGCCCACTGCTGCGGCACGCCGAACCGCCGCAGCAGCTCGCTCACCAGCACGCCCAGCGCCCCGCCGATGAGCGCGCCCTCCGCGTGGTGGGCGCCCGCCATCACGGCCACCGCGTAGGCGACCAGCGACTGGCCCGGGTCGAAGTTGCGCGAGACCACCATGGCGAGCTGTCCGGCCAGCAGCGCCCCCGACGCGCCCGCGATGAAGGCGCTCACGGCGAAGGCGCTCAGCTTGGCCCCCGGCACGCTGGTGCCGGCCGCCGCCGTGGCCCGTTCGGACTCCTTGAGCGCCCGCCACGACGCCCCGAGCCGGGTCCGCCGCAGCACCGCCAGCGCCACCGCCACCAGCGCGAAGACGCCGCAGCAGAACAGGAAGAACTGGCGGTCGGAGGCCAGCCCCGCCGGACGGCCCACCACCACGCCCTGGCTCACGCCGGGGAAGGAGTTGGCGGCCATCACGACGTCCACGGTCGCGGCGAAGCCCAGCGTGACGATCGCCAGGTGCACGCCGCGCAGCCGCAGCGCCGGCAGGCCGATGAGCAGCCCGAACGGCACGGCGGCCAGGCCCGCGAGGGGCAGCCAGACGTACAGGCCGCCGGGGACGCCCCAGACGTTGAGCTGGGCGGTGGTCCAGGCGCCGATGGCGGCGAAGGCCATCTGGCACAGCGACACCATCCCGGCCTGCCCGGCCACCACGCCGAGGCTCTGCAGCAGCACCCCGGAGATGACCGCCGACATCGCCAGGAACACCCAGTACGCCGGCAGCCCGGCGGCCAGCCCGTAGGCCGCCGCCGCCATCAGGACGCCGGCGAGCGCCCACCGCAGCACCGGCCGGTCAGCGGGACGCATCCCACACCTCCCGCCGCCGGCTCCACACGAGGATCAGCAGGATGGCCGCGAACGGCACCACGTCCCGGTACTGCTGCACCACCGCCGACCCCGCGAGCACCCCTTCGAGCAGCCCGAGCGCCAGGCCGCCGGCCAGCGCCCCGGCCAGCCGCCGCAGCCCGCCGAGCAGCGCCGCCGCGCAGGCGGGCACGATGAGCATGCTCAGCGACAGGATGTCGCTCGACCGCACGGGCGCCACCACCAGCAGCACCAGCGACGACAGCGCGCCGGCCAGGGCCCACACGGTCACGGTGAGCGCCCTGGTGCCGATGCCCAGCAGCTCCGTGGTCACCGGACGCTCGGCCATGGCGCGCAGGCGCAGGCCCAGCGGCGTCCGGGTGAGCAGCAGCCAGGTGCCCGCGCCGATCACCACGGCCAGGGCGAGCAGCACGACCGCGCCCTGCGTCACCACGACGCCGGCCAGCGTGGCGACGCGGCCCGCGGCCGGGTTCGGCAGCACCCGGGGCTCGTCGCCGAAGGCGATGTAGGCCAGCGCGATGATCCCGATGAGCTGCGCGATCGACACCGCGGTACGGGTCTGCGGCCCGCTCTCGGCGAACCACCGCGTCATCACGAACCCGCACCCGGCCGACACCAGCGCCCCCGCCGCCACCCCGGCCAGGGCCGCCGCCCAGTACGGCCACCCCGTCCCGGCGAGCGCGGCCATCACGTACACCCCGGCCACGCCGGTCGCCGCGACGGCCAGGTTCACCGTCGCGGTCAGCCGGTACATGGCGGTGAGCAGGAGGCCGAGGGCGGCAAACGTGCCGCCCGCGGCCAGCCCCGAGACCAGGCCCTGGAACATCAGCCGAGCGTCCCCGGGTAGCGCACCCACTCGCGGGTGACCACGTGCCACGCCCCGCCCCTGAGCTGGACGATCTTGCCGGCCCGGTTGGAGAAGTGCCTGGGGGCCTGCCCGAACTCGTACGGGGTGCCGGTCATCGGGGTCTGGACGGGCTTGAGCGCCTGGAAGGCCGCCGTCACCGACTGCCGGGTGATCGGGCCCTTGATCGTCTTCAGCGTGTCCACGAAGTAGGTGGCCGCCAGGTAGCCGCCCTGCCCGAAGGAGGTCAGCGGCACGTTCCTGGAGGTCATGAGCGTGCGCCAGTCCTTCAGCGCGGGCGAGTCGGCCTCGGTGAACGGCTCGAACTCGGCGTTGGCGTACATGCCGTCGCCGTCGGCGCCCAGGGCCTTGGCGACGGCCTCGGTGTAGGGGGCGGTGGTCATCAGCCAGTCGATCCCGCTGACGCCCTGCTGCTTGACGACCTTCATCCAGGAGATCGCCATCGGCTCGGTGCCGTTGTACAGGACCGCCTGGCAGCCCTCCCGCCGGGCCCGCAGCACGAACGGCGTCGGGTCGGAGTCCGGCTTGACCGTGCGGTCGTCCAGGGCGAGCTTCTTGCCGGTGAGCGCGGTCCAGCTCTTCACGGCCCCGCCGTAGGCGTCGTTGGTGTTGCCGAGGATCGCCAGGAACATGCAGACCTTGTCCCGTTTGAGCACCTCGGAGGCGTAGTAGAGGTTGATCGCCATGTTGAGGTACGGGCCGGTGTTCACCGGGGAGATCGCCGGGGAGTCGAAGCAGGTCGGGTCGACGCCGGTGCCCTGGACGGAGACGATCCGCGACTGCTGGTAGAAGGGGGCGTTCACGGCGCAGTCGAGCAGGCTGGCCGAGCCGACCAGCGCCACCACGCCCTGGTTGGTGACGACGTCCCGGGCGGCCTGGGCGGCGGCGGCCGGGTCGCCCTTGTCGTCGGCGCTGACGTACTCGATCTTGTGGCCGTTGACGCCGCCCTGCTCGTTGACCCGGTCGAAGACGGCCTTGGCGGCGGCCGAGGAGTCGGGGAAGGTGACCGCGCCGCTCAGCGAGCTGACGCCGCCCACCTTGATGACGTCGCCGGCGCCGCCGGACGAGGCGGCCGGCGGGTCGTCGGACAGGCCGCACCCGGCGGCCAGCAGCAGGACGGCGAGCGGGACGGCGAGTGCCCTCATGGGGATCATGGGCGACCTCTCTGCGGATTTTGGAGGGATCGTAAGGTGCCAAACGATTGGGTTCAAGAGCTAGCTTGATGAAGATCGTTCGGGTATGAATGCAAGATGAAGCAACCGCGCATGCAACTCGTGCTGTCCGAGAACTGGACGATGACCTCGGCCCGCGACCTGCCGGTGCTGGTCCGGTGGGCACGCGAGGCCGAGAACGCCGGGTTCGACTCGGTCATGATCAGCGAACACCTCGTGCTCGGCCCCGACGCCGGCGCCCGGGGCCGCATGGCCAACCCCCGCGAGTACGCGCTGCCCGGCAACCAGGACCCGTTCACGCCGTGGCCGTACTCGCTGGGCCTGCTGGCGGCCGTCGCCTCGGTCACCACCCGGCTGCGCCTGGCCGCCGCCGCGGTGCTCGCCCCGCTGCGCCACCCGCTGGCGCTGGCCCGCGAGCTCGGCACGCTCGACCTGCTGTCGCAGGGCCGGCTCGTCGTGCTGCCCACCGTGAGCTGGAGCCGCGACGAGTACGCCGCGCTCGGCGTGCCCTTCGAACGGCGCGGCGAGCTCCTCGACGAGCACCTGGAGATCTGGGAGCTGCTCTGGCGGGACTCGCCGGTCACCTACCACGGCCGGCACTACCGGTTCGACGAGGTGTACTTCGAGCCGAAGGCCTACCGGGAGAGCGGGCCCGCGCTGTGGTTCGGCGGCGCGCGGATGAGCGACCGGCTGCTGCGCCGGATGACCCGCTGGGGCAGCGGGTTCAACCCGCTCGGCTACCCGCCCGCCGAGGACATCAAGGCCCTGGCCGACGGCATGAAGGCGGCCGGTCGTGACATCGGCGAGCTGGAGCTGGCCGGCGGCACGCGGGCCGTCTTCCCCGACGCCGTCTCCTGCGCGCCGCTCGGGCCCGCCCTGGAGCACATCCCGGCCCGGATGGCCGAGGGGTACACCACGTTCTGCATCAAGCCGTCGCAGTTCATCGACGACCCGGACGGCGTGGGCGCGTTCTGCCGCGAGGTCATGCGGCGCGTGGGCGAGCTGACCGGCTGAGGACGTCGCGCGGCCGGCCCTCATCCGGCCGCGCGACGGGATCATGGGACGAGCGCCTCCCGGACCAGGGCCGTGTCGGTGAACTGCTCGAACCGGGTGGCCACGCCGTCCTCCAGGTGCCAGACGTGGGTGAAGCGCACCCTCATCGACTTGCCGGTGGCGCGGTAGGTGCCGCTGTAGTGGCCGATCACGACGACCACGTCGCCGCCGTCCACGAACTCCTCCGGCTCGGCCTGGTAGCCGTCCCACTCGCTGCCCAGCTTGGCGAACACCTCCGACAGCACCTGCTGCGGCCCCACGTACGTGCCCGCGTACGGGAAGCCGGCCATCTCCGTCCACCGGGCCTGCGGGCCCAGCAGGGACACGATGCCGTTCACGTCGCCGGCCGCGGAGGCCGCGTAGGAGGCGCGTACGGCGTCGAGATTGTCGCTCATCTGTGTTTCTCCTCAGACCGGTTCCTCACCGGCCGGATAGGTGACCTGACCCAGCGGCTCGATGTGCGCGCCGCCGGGGGAGTGGTGGATCTCGCCCTCGCCCGACAGGCCGAAGAAGGTGCCGACCGTGCGCAGGGCCGTCCAGTCGTAGAGCCAGGTGGCCGCGACCGGGATGCGGAACTCGCGGAAGGTGAACACGTACAGGCCGTCGGCGATCTTCCAGGTGGCGGCCAGGTCGACGTCGCCGTGGCCGCGCTGCGCGCCGGCCAGGCACTGCCAGGCGTAACGCTCGGAGCTGAGGTAGACGTGCTCGTAGAGGTGCTCGGGGCTGTAGCGGTACAGGGCCCGCCGGCCGATCAGCTCGCGGGTCGGCGCGGGCGGCTCGCCGGTGACCTCCCGGCCCTCGATCACGCCGGGCGTGAACGTCTGCGACACCCGCGGCTGCCCCGGGACCGGCTCGGGCGCGATGACCGAGACCACGCGCAGCGCCCGGCCCGTGCTGGTGTGCAGGACGGTGACCGTGTACTCGCGGGGCCGCTCGGCGTGCGCGCGGCCCACGTAGAACAGGTCCTCGCGCATGGCCACGGCCTCGTACGGCTCGGCGGGGCCGCCGTCGGCGTGCAGCTTGTAACGACCGGCGAAGGCCAGGGACGTCTTGCTGCCGTCGTCGAAGGTGAGGTCCACCTCGGTGCCCGCGAGCGCGTACGTGGCCGGCAGGCGATTCGTGGCGATCCCGGGCGCGAAATCGTCCATGTTCTTCCAACCGGCAGGGCGATCGGTCATGGCCGCTCCTTCCTCCACGAATTCGTCTATGAAATCATATAGCTTCCCGTTGTAAAGGAGTAGGCGATGAGGCTCAAGGGAAAGGTCGCGCTGATCACCGGGGCGGGCACCGGCATCGGCGCGGCGACCGCCCGCAGGTTCGCCGCCGAGGGCGCCTCGGTCATGCTGACCGGCCGCCGTCCCGGGCCGCTGGCCGAGGTGGCCGCGGACCTCGGCGACGCGGCGGCCGTGGCCTGCGCGGACATGTCCGACACCGACCAGGCGCGGGCGGCGGTCGAGGCGTGCCTGGGCCGCTTCGGCGGGCTCGACGTGGTGGTGGCCAACGCGGGCGGCCACGGGGGCGGGCCGGTCGGCGAGACCGACGACGCGTCCTGGCGGCTCAGCCTCGACGCCAACCTCAACACCTGCTTCGTGACCTGCCGGGAGGCGCTGCCGGCGCTGGTGCGGTCGAAGGGGGCGATCGTGGTCGTGTCGTCGATCGCGGGCCTGGCCGCCGGCCCCGCCGTGTCTGGATATGTCACGACGAAACACGCGCTCATCGGCCTGACCCGCTCGATCGCCCGCGACTACGGGCCCCAGGGCGTCCGGGCCAACTGCCTGTGCCCCGGCTGGGTGCGCACGCCGATGGCCGACGAGGAGATGGACGTGCTGGTCGCCCGGGACGGCATCACCCGCGACGCGGCGTACGAGCTGGTCACCAAGGACGTGCCGCTGCGCCGCCCGGCGACGGCCGACGAGATCGCCGCGATCTGCCTGTTCCTCGCCTCGCCGGACAGCGCCGTCATGACCGGCAGCGTGGTCGTGGCCGACGGCGGCGCCACCGCCGTCGACCTGCCCACCCTCGCCTTCGACTGATCGTCCACGCCTAGAAGGCCGTTTCCCGGGCAAAGGGGAGTTCTTCGCAAACCCCCAGGAGGAACGGTGAGCACCGCACAGAGCGCGGGCCGCGACGCCATGGACGCGGGCCGTGAGGCCAAGAACGCGGCCCGCAGAGCAGCGGACAGCCCGGCGATGAACACGCTGGCCCGCATCGGGCTGGCCTGCCGCGGCGTGCTGTACGCGCTGATCGGAGTGCTGGCGTTGCAGATCGCCTTCGGCGACGGCTCGCGCCAGGCCGACAAGTCGGGAGCCATCACCACCATCGCCGGCCTGCCCTTCGGGCAGGTGCTGCTGTGGATCATGACGGTGGGCTTCGCCGGGCTGGCGTTGTGGCAGGCGTCGGAGGCGCTGTTCAGTCACCGCAAGGCGAGTGACCGCGCGCAGTCGGCCTTCCGCACCGGCGTGTACGTCCTGATCTGCGTGACTTTGCTGAGCGTGCTGCTGGCCGGTCAGGCCAAGTCCGACGACAAGCAGTCGCAGAACCTGACCAGCAAGCTGCTCGACCTGCCCGGCGGCCAGGTCATCGTCGGCCTGATCGGGCTCGGCATCGTCGCCCTCGGCATCTACTGGATCCACGAGGGCGTCACCAAGAAGTTCGAGCGCGAGCTCGACCTCGGCCGCATGTCGCCCAAGGCCCGCAAGGTGATGGAACGGCTCGGCCAGGCCGGCTACATCGCCCGCGGCGTGATCACCGGCGGCGCCGGCGTCTTCGTCGGCTACGCGGCCGTCACCTTCGACCCCGACAAGGCGGGCGGCATCGACGCCACCCTGCGGCGCTTCGCCGACACGCCGGTGGGGCCGTGGCTGCTCGCGGTGGTGGCACTCGGGCTGCTGCTGTTCGCGGGCTACTGCTTCGGCGAGTCCCGCTGGCGCCGTACCTGACGCGTCCCGGGCGGCGCACGCGCGGCGGGTCCCCGGCACGGGGGCCCGCCGCTTCGTGTGCGCGCCGGGTCAGTGTGCGCGCCCGCGTCAGGAGGGGCGCCCGCTGATCACCGCGCGGCCCATCGCCGGGTCGTCGCAGAACGCGCCGTCGATGCCCAGCTCGACGAGCCTGCTCAGCCAGCCGGCCACGTCGCCGGTGGCTCGCGGGTAGGCCGGGCTGGCCGGGTTCCCCCTGCGGTGGTCGGCGGGAAGCTGGGAGTTCTCGTTGCGGATCGTCCACACGTGCACCTCCAGCCGCCTGCGGTGGGCGTCCTGGACCAGCGTGGTCGGGGGCAGCGTCGCGCCCGAGGCGTCCACCGGGACCACCCGGCGGGTGTCCACGCCGATCCCGGCGGCGTACCGGGCCACCTCGCGCAGCCCGTCGGGGGTCACCATGTCGTCGTAGGTGCGGGTGCTGCCGGCGGCGACCCAGTCGTAGGGCGCGCCGCCCGAGGTGATGAGCTGGATGAGCGGCAGCCGCGTCCGTCCGCGCAGCTCGCGCAGGTTCGCCGTCTCGAAGGACTGGATGTACGCCTTGCGCACGTGGTACCGGTTCAGCACCTCCAGCAGCGGCTCCTCCAGCGACAGGCCGATCGAGTCGAAGTACGTCGGGTGCTTGGTCTCGGGATAGACCCCGACGCCGTGCCGCTGCGCCAGCTGGACGACCTCCTCGAACGTCGGGATCTCGGCCAGCCGGTCGAAGGCGGTGTTGTCCGGCCGCAGGTCGGGCACGCGTTCCCGGGCCCGCAGCGTCTTCAGCTCGGCCAGCGTGAAGTCCTCGGTGAACCAGCCGGTGACCGGCCGGCCGTCCACGGTCCTGGTGGCGCGCCGGTCGGCGAACTCGGGGTGGGCGGCCACGTCGGTGGTGCCGGAGATCTCGTTCTCGTGCCGGGCGACCAGCACGTGGTCCTTGGTGGAGACGAGGTCGGGCTCGATGTAGTCGGCGCCCATGGCGATGGCCGCCTCGTAGGACAGCAGCGTGTGCTCGGGCCGGTGGGCGCTGGCGCCCCGGTGACCGATCACGACGGGGGCCTGGCCGCGGCGCTCGGCCGTGGCGGATGGCGTCTGGGTCAGCACGACAGCGACCGTACCGCCGGCCAGGACGGCGGCCAGCACGCTCGCGAACAACCTGCGCGTCGTCATGCGGGCACGGTAGACCGCCGAGGTGGCCCGGACGTTACGCCCGGGCGCACAGTGATGGACGCGGCCGGCGGGTTCAGCCGAGGCCGAAGCGGGGGATCGGCAGGTCCTCGGTGGCGACGTGCACGATGTGCGCCTCGGTGTAGACGTCGATGCTGTACCGGCCGCCCTCCCTGCCGAGGCCGCTGGCCTTCACGCCGCCGAAGGGCGTGCGCAGGTCGCGGATGTTCTGGGAGTTGATCCAGAGCATGCCGGCCTCGACGGACTGGGCCAGGCGGTGGGCGCGGCGCAGGTCGCTGGTCCACACGTAGGCGGCCAGGCCGTACCGGGTGGCGTTGGCCAGCTCCAGGGCCTCCGTCTCGGTGGAGAAGGGGGTGACGCAGACGACCGGGCCGAAGATCTCCTCCTGGAAGATGCGCATCGCGGGCGTCACGTCGGCGAAGACCGTGGCGGCCAGGAAGTTGCCCTCGGGCAGGCCGTCCGGACGGCCGCCGCCGGCCACCAGGCGGGCGCCCTCCTCGACGCCGGCCCGCACGTACGACATGACCCGCTCGTAGTGCTCGGGGTGGATGAGCGCGCCCAGCTCGGTCGCCAGGTCGTGCGGCGGCCCGACCCGCACCCGCGCGGCGCGCTCGGCGAGCCGGCCCACGAACTCCTCGTAGACGGTGTCCTGGACGAGGATCCGCGAGCTGGCCGTGCAGCGCTCGCCGTTGAGCGAGAAGACGCCGAACACGGCCGCGTCGAGCGCCCGGTCCAGGTCGGCGTCGTCGAAGACGAGCAGCGGGGACTTGCCGCCCAGCTCCATCGACAACGTCTTGAGGCCGGTGGCGGCGTCGCGCATGATCGTCTGGCCGGTGGCGGTCTCGCCGGTGAAGGAGATCACCGGCACGTCGGGGTGGGCCACCAGCGCCGCCCCGGCCCGCTCGCCGATGCCGTGGACGAGGTTGAACACGCCCTCGGGCAGCCCGGCCTCCTCCATGATCTCCGGCAGCAGGCTGGCCGAGAGCGGCGACCACTCGGCCGGCTTGAGCACCACCGGGCAGCCGGCCGCCAGCGCCGGGGCCAGTTTCCAGGTCTCCAGCATGAACGGCGTGTTCCACGGCGTGATCAGCCCGGCCACGCCGACCGGCTTGCGCACGACGTAGTTGAGCTGGGCCGAGCCGACGCGGTAGACGTCCTCGCCCAGGCTGCTGATGACGTCGGCGAAGAAGCGGAAGTTGTGCGCCGCCCGCCGGGCCTGGCCCCTGGCCTGGGTGATGGGCAGCCCGGTGTCGCCGCACTCCAGCTCGGCGATGCGCTCGTCGCGCGCCTCGATGGCCGCCGCGACGCCGCGCAGCACCGCCGCCCGCTCCTCGCCCGGCATCCGCGGCCACGGACCGTCGGTGAACGCCCTGAGCGCGGCGCGCACGGCCAGGTCGACGTCCTCGGCGTCCCCGGAGGCGACGGTCAGCGCGGGGCGGTTGGTCGCGGGTTCCAGCGAGGTGAACGTCTGGCCGGACACGCTGGGCACGTGGGCCCCGTCGATGTAGTGCTCCAGGTTCAACGGGCGATCTCCTTGCACTGGGACGGCGGCCCCCCCGGCCACGGGTGCGATCGATCCCCTGTCGGACGTGCGGCCGGACCGCCACCTCATGGCACTCCTCCTCCGCCCCGCCACGATGGTTTCCCAGGTCGAAGGCCCAGCGGTAGGCCCCTCGCAACCCGTGAAATCGTATAGGACATCGTCGATGATACATGGGGAACCTATGGACAGAAATATCTGATGTCGTACATGATTTGTCCATCGGGGCTGGACGCACGGCGCTTCGAGGAGGGGTGCGCATGCGATGTCCACGACGCCTGGTGTGGTTCGCCGCGATCGCTCTGGTGGTCTCCGCCTGCGGGACGAGCCAGGACGGCGGCGCCGCCAGGACGGCCTGCGGCACGGGCGAGCCCGCCACCGGGACCCCGATCACCGTCGGCGCGATCGTCACCGCGAGCGGCGGCATCGACTTCAGCTCGGCCACCAAGGCGGCCAAGGCGTACTTCGACTGCGTCAACGCCGGCGGCGGCATCGGCGGCCGTCCGGTCGAGTACCTGGTCGAGGACGACGGCCTCAACCCGCAGAAGGCCTCGGCCCTGGCCACCAAGCTGGCCGGCGACCGGGACCTGGTCGCCCTGGTCGGCGGCTCCAGCTTCGTCGCCTGCGGCGTCTCCGGCCCGATCTGGGAGCAGAACGGGCTGTTCGACGTGCTCGCGGTCGGCGTGCCGCGGGCGTGCTTCGAGTCGCCGCGCATCGCCCCGGTCAACGCGGGCCCGAGGGTCAGCGCCGTGGCCGCCGCCCAGTACGCCGTCGAGGTCAAGGGCGCCAGAAGGGTCGCCCAGATCAGCAACCGGGTGCCGGGCGTCGGCGACTGGACCCAGGACGGCGTGCGCGCCTACCTCAGGACCAAGGGCCTGACCTCGGCCGGCGACGTGCTGCACGACCCCGGCGTCAAGGACGCCACCGCCGTGCTCCTCGAAGCCATGCGGGGCCGCCCGGACGCGATCATCCTCCAGGACCCCGCCCCCGACGACGCCGCCATCCTCAAGGCGGCCCAGGCGCAGGGCCTCAAGGACAAGGTCACCTTCGTCTGCCTGACGCCCTGCTACGACACCACCTTCCCCGGCCAGGTCGGCAGCTACTGGGAGGGCTTCGTGTCCAACTCCGAGTTCACCATGCTCGACGCCGGCACCCCCGACAACAAGCTCTGGCGCCGCGTCATGGACGAGTACGCCGACGACAAGGCCCCCCGCGACTCCTTCTCCCAGGGCGGCTTCCTGGCCGCCAAGATCTTCGTCGACACCCTGACCAGGACCGGCGGGACGATCGACCGCGCCTCGGTGAGCCGGGCACTGTCGCAGGTCAAGGGCTTCCGCAGCGACCTGCTCTGCGCCCCCTGGTACTTCGGCCGCGCCGCCCGCCACAACGCCAACCACGACACCCGCTACGTCACGATGAAGGGCGGCGGCTGGTCGAAGATCAAGGACTGCACGCCGACCCAGGACCCCGACCTTGCGCCGCTCCTGCGGGAGGAGAAGCAGTCGGGGCTGACCGGCTGATGTTGCCGTTCGTCATCAGCGGGCTCGCGCTCGGCGCCGTCTACGCGCTGTCGGGCGTGGGCATCGTCGTGCTCTACCGGGCCACGGGCGTGCTCAACCTGGCCTACGGCGCGCTCGGCGCGATCGGTGCGCTGCTGTCCTGGCAGCTCCTGCAGGACGGCTGGCCGGTCGTGCCCGCGCTGGCGGCCGCGCCGCTGCTGTCGGCGCTGCTGTCCGGCCTGTACGGCGGCCTGGTCGGCCCGCTCGTCGCCGCCCGCGACCCGCTGGTCAAGGCGGTGTGCACGCTCGGCCTCGCGCTCATGCTGCTCGGCCTGTGCTACTGGACGTGGAGCGACGACCCGCGCACGCTCACCCTGCCGACCGACACGGCCGGGTTCGACGTGGGCGGCGCCCGCGTCACGCTCACCCAGACGCTCGCGCTGGCCCTGGCCGTGGCGCTGACCGCCGGGACCGCCGTGCTGCTGCGCCGGACCGGCTTCGGCACCGCCATGCGCGCGCTGGCCGACGACCGCGAGATCAGCGCGCTGCTCGGCGTGCCCATCCGGCGGGTCGAGACCGTCACCTGGGCCGCGGGCGGCGCGGTGGCCGGGCTGACCGGGCTGGTGCTCGGCTCGCTGACCCGGCTGGAGGCGGGCACCCTGACCTTCCTGGTGATCGCCTCGCTGGCGGCGGGCGTGGTCGGCCGCTTCCGGTCGCTGCCGGTCACGCTGGCGGCCGGGCTGGCGATCGGGCTGGCCGAGGCCCTGGGCGGGGCGTGGGAGCAGACCGCGCCGTACCGGTCGGTGGCGCCGTTCGCGGTGGCCGTCGCGGCGATCCTGTGGCTGCAGCGCACCGGGGCGCGGGCCAGGCGCGGCGGCACGGTCGAGGTGCGCCCCGCCGACGCGCTGCCGGCGCGGACCCGGCCGCTGCCGCCCGGCGACGCGCGCTCGGTGCTGCGCGTGGTGCTCGGGCTGGCCGCCGGGGCGGCGGCGCTGGCGGTGCTCGTGCCCCTGGCCGTGGACGGCTACTGGGTGCGGGTGCTCACCTCCGCGGTCATCTTCGTCATCCCCGCCGCGGGCATCGCCCTGCTGTACGCCCGGCTCGGACTGGTCTCGCTCGGCCAGGTGGCGCTGCTCGGCGTCGGCGGCTGGGTGGCGCTGCGGCTGGCCTTTGCCACCGGGTGGCCGTTCCCGCTGGTCGTGCTGGCGGCAGGGGCGGTCACCTGCCTGGTCGGCATCGTGTACGGGCTGCCCGCGCTGCGCCTGTCCGGCGTGGACCTGGCCCTGGTGACGCTCATGGCCGGCGGGGCGTTCCAGGTGGCGTTCTCGGCGACCGGGTTCCCCGACGGCGGCCCCGGGTTCCTCGGGCGGGTGGCGGGCAGCGGGACGCAGCAGGCCATGCCGCGGCCCTCGATGGCGGCCTCCGACGCCGGGTTCTTCCGGTTCGCCGTGCTGTGCGCGGTGCTCGCGCTCGTCCTCGTCGTGCTGCACCAGCGCGGGCGGCCGGGCCGGGCGTGGGCGGCGATCAGGAGCGGCGAGGCCGGCGCGCTGGCCGTCGGCGTGGCCCTGACCAGGTACAAGGTGTGGGCGTTCGCGCTGGCGGCGTTCGTCACCGGGACCGCGGGGGCGCTGCTGGCCGCCAACACCGGGCGGCTGGACCCGATCTCGTTCCGGGCCTCGGACTCGGTGCTGCTGTTCGCCGTCGTCCTGGTCGGCGGCGCGTACGGGCTGACCGGCGTGGTGCTGTCCGGCGTGGTCGGCCAGGTCGTGCCCGCCGCCCTCGACGCCGCCGGGCTCGACGGCAACCTCATGCTCGTCGTCTTCGGCGCGGGCACCGTGCACGCCCTGGTCACCGCGCCGCGCGGCATCGGCGGGCAGCTAGAGGACCTGCGGCGGCGCGCATGAGGCTGGAGATCGAGGACCTGCGGGTGCGCTTCGGCGGCGTGCGCCCGCTGGACGGCGTCACCCTGACCTTCGACTCCGGCCTGTGCGGGCTCATCGGGCCCAACGGCGCGGGCAAGACCACCCTGTTCAACGTGTTGTCCGGCTTCGTCCGGCCGGTCTCCGGGCGGGTCACGGCCGGCGGCGCCGACCTGCTGGCGCTCGCGCCGCACCGGCGGGCCCGGTGGGGGCTGCGCCGCACGTTCCAGCAGGAGCAGGTGGTCGCCGAGCTGAGCGTGGCCGGCAACCTGCGCCTGGCCGCCGACCACCTGGGCGGCCCGGACGAGGGCCTGCTCGCGTTCTGCGGCCTGAGCGACCCCGGACGCCCGGCGGCCGAGCTGACGCTGCCGGAACGGCGGCGGCTCGAACTGGCCCGCGCCCTGGTCGGCACGCCCAGGATCGTGCTGCTCGACGAGCCGGCCGCCGGGCTGTCGGAGGCCGAGTCGCGGTCGCTGGCCGAGGTCGTGACGGCCGTGCCGGACCGGTTCGGGGCGCTCGTGGTGCTCATCGAGCACGACGTGGCCCTGGTCGGCGAGGTCTGCGCCACCACGGCCGTGCTGGACTTCGGCCGGCTGGTCGCGGCCGGCCCGACCGCGGCGGTGCTGGCCGACGAGCGGGTGCGCGCCGCCTACCTGGGGGAGGCGCCGTGAGCCTGGAGGTGCGCGGCCTGCGCGTGCGCAGAGGCGGGCGCGAGGTGCTGCACGACGTGACGCTCGACGTGCCGCCCGGCCGGATCACCGCGCTGCTCGGCGCGAACGGCGCGGGCAAGAGCACGCTCGTGCTCGCCGTGGCCGGGCTGCTGCCGGTCGAGGCGGGCACCGTCACCGCCGACGGCGACGAGCTGACCGGGCTGCGCCCCGAACGGGTCCGGGCGCTGGGCGTGGCCGCCGTGCCCGAGGGGCACCGGGTGCTGCGCTCGCTGAGCGTGGCCGACAACCTGCGGGTGGCCGGCCCCGACCCGGGACCGGCCCTGGCCGCCTTCCCCGAGCTGGCCGGGCTGCGCGACCGGCGGGCCGGCACGTTGTCCGGCGGCCAGCAGCAGATGCTCGCCCTGGCCCAGGCCGTCACCGGCGGGCCGCGGTACCTGCTGGTGGACGAGCTGTCCTTCGGCCTGGCCCCCGCCGTGGTGTCCAGGCTCGTCCCCGCCCTGGCCGCGCTCGCCGAGGCCGGCGCCGGGGTGCTGCTCATCGAGCAGTACACCCGGCTCGCCCTGGAGCTGGCCACCCGCGTGCACGTGCTGGACCGGGGCCGGGTCGTCCTGCGCGGCACGCCGGACGAGCTGCGCGGCCGGCTGCGGTCGGCCTATCTGGGAGCGGGCGATGGAGACCTTTGACGTCGTCGTGGTCGGCGCGGGCTCGGCCGGCGCCGCGGTGGCCCGCCGGCTGGCCGACGACGCGGCGCTGCGCGTGCTGCTGCTGGAGGCGGGCGGCCCCGACGTCAACCCCGACATCCACGACCCCGGCGGGGTGTTCCGGCTGTGGGGCGGCCCCGAGGACTACGACTACCGGGTGGCGCCGCAGCGGCGGCTGGGCGGGCGGCGTCCGCACTGGCCGCGCGGGAAGGTGCTGGGCGGCTCGTCCTCGCTCAACGGCATGATCTTCGTCAGGGGCGCGCCGGCCGACTACGACGCCTGGGGGCCCGGCTGGTCGTACCCCGAGGTGTTGCCGTACTTCAAGCGGCTGGAGGACTTCGACCGCGGGCCCAGTGACCACCACGGCGTCGGCGGGCCGGTACGGGTGATCGCCGACTACGCGCCGCACCAGGTCAACGCGGCGATCGTGGCGGCCGCCGTGGAGCAGGGCCTGCCGTTCAACCCCGACTGCAACGGCGAGCGCCCCGACGGCGCCGGGTTCTGCCAGCTCACCATCCGGCACGGCCGCAGGCACAGCACGGCCGACGCCTACCTGCGCCCGCGCTGCGACCGGCCCGTCCTGGAGATCCGCACCGGGGCGCGCGCCCGCCGGCTGCTCCTGCGCGGACGGCGCTGCGTGGGCGTGGAGTACCGCCAGAACGGCCGCCTGCACCGGGTCGGGGCCGCCGCCCAGGTCGTGGTCAGCGCCGGGACCGTCGAGTCGCCGCGCCTGCTCCTGCTGAGCGGCCTCGGCGACGCGGCCGAGCTGCGCCGGCACGGCATCAAGGCGGTGGAGGACCTGCCCGGCGTCGGACGCAACCTGCACGACCACGCGCTCGTCCCGGTGATCGTGGCCGCCCGGCGGCCCGTGCCGCCCGCGATGCCCGGCCTGCAGCCGATGCACAGCCAGCTCTTCTGGCGCAGCCGCCCCGGGCTGCCCGGCCCCGACGTGCAGCCGCTGTTCTTCCACATCCCCCTGTACGACGAGGGCATGACCGGCCCGCCGGACGCCTTCACGCTCATGGCCGGGATCGTCCGGCCGGAGAGCAGGGGGCACCTGGCGCTGACCTCGGCCGACCCCGACGCGCCGCTGCACATCGACCCCGCCTACCTGGAGGCGGCCGCCGACCGCGCGTGCATGCGCGCGGCCGTCGAGCTGTGCCGGGAGCTGGCCCACGCCGCCGCCCTGCGGGAATGGGCGGGCGCGGAGCTGTATCCCGGTGACCGCGAACTGTCCGAGCACATAGAGAGGACCTTGGTGACCTACCACCATCAGGTCGGGACCTGCGCCATGGGAACCGTCGTGGACCAGCGGCTCAGAGTCCACGGCATCGACGGGCTGCGCGTCGCCGACGCCTCGGTGATGCCCGCCGTCACGTCAGGGAACACGAACGCGCCCGCCATCATGATCGGCGAGCGGTGCGCGGACATGGTGCGAGAGGAGATCGGCTCATGACCGGCCTGTACATCGGCGGCGCCTGGGGCCCGGCCGCGGACGGCGCGACGTTCGCCACGCTGGACCCGGCCGAGGCCACCGTGATCACCGAGTGCGCCGAGGCCGGCCCCGCCGACGTGGACCGCGCGGTGGCGGCGGCCAGGGCCGCGCTGGACGACCCGGCCTGGGCCGAGATGCCCGCCGCCGCCCGCGCGAGGCTGCTGTGGAAGGTGGCCGACCTGGTGGAGGAGCACGCCGACGAGCTGGCCGAGCTGGAGACCAGGGACAACGGCCAGCCGCTGGCGGTGGCGCGGAACGTGACCGTCCCCGGCACCGCCGAACATTTCCGATATTTCGCGGGATGGTGTACGAAAATCGAGGGCTCGGTGTTGCCCGTCTCGTACCCCGACACCCTGCACTACACCCGGCGCGAGCCGGTCGGCGTGTGCGCGCTCATCACTCCGTGGAACTTCCCGCTGATGATCGCCGCCTGGAAGCTCGCCCCCGCCCTCGCCTGCGGCAACACGGTGATCGTCAAGCCCGCCGAGCAGACCCCGCTGACCACGGTCCGGCTGGTGGAGCTGATGGCGCTGGCCGGGTTCCCGCCCGGCGTGGTCAACCTGCTGACCGGCGGCCCGGAGACCGGCGCGGCGCTGGCCGGGCACGCGGGCGTGGACAAGATCTCCTTCACCGGCTCGACGGCGGTCGGCCGCTCGCTCGTGCACGCCAGTGCGGACAACCTCAAGCGCCTGACGCTGGAGCTCGGCGGCAAGACCCCGAGCATCATCGCGGCCGACGCCGACATCGACGCCGCGGTGGCGGGCAACGTCCAGGGCGCGCTGTTCAACAGCGGCCAGGTCTGCGCCGCGTACTCGCGCTTCTACGTCGACCGCAAGCGCGTCGACGAGTTCACCTCGAAGATGGCCGCCGCGGCCGACGCGCTCAAGGTCGGACCCGGCCTCGACCCGGCCACCGACCTCGGCCCGCTGATCAGCGAGGACCACCTGATGGCCGTGGACGCCCACGTCCGCAGCGCGCTGTACGATGGCGCGCAACTCGTCACCGGCGGCAGGCGCGCCGAGGGCCCCGGCTTCTTCTACCGCCCGACCGTGTTCGCCGAGGTGACCGACGCCATGGCCGTGGCCCGCGAGGAGGTGTTCGGGCCCGTCATCCCGGTGCTGGCCTACGACGACCCCGACGAGATCGCCGGCCGCGCCAACGGACTGGAGTACGGCCTGGCCGCCTCCATCTGGACCAACGACCTGTCGACCGCCCACCGCCTGGCCGCCCGGATCCGGGCGGGAGCCGTGTTCATCAACATGATCCATGTGCCCGACGCCGCCACCACGTGGGGCGGCTACAAGGCCAGCGGGTGGGGGAGGGAGATGGGCCCGTACGCCATCGACGCCTACACCGAGGTCAAGGGCGTCTGGACGCACCTGGGGAGGGTGTGATGGGAGAGCTCGTCCTGGCAGCCAAGATCACGCATGTGCCGTCGATCTGGCTGTCGATCCAGCCGGGCAGGCACTTCGGCATCCGGCGGCCCGCCGAGCTGGCGCTCACCGAGGTGGGCAGGCGGGCGCGGGAGCTGGGGGTGGACACGTACCTGATCGCCGACACCCACTGGATGAACAGCATCGGCTTCCACCTCAACGGCAAGGAGCGCCACCGCGGCTCCTACGCCAGCCACGAGCTGCCGCACTTCATCCACGACCTGGAGTACGACTATCCGGGCGACCCCGAGCTGGCCGAGCTGATCCGCGCCGAGATCGCCGCCGGTGGGCAGAAGGCGCTCGTGCACACCTACCGCGACCTGGGCCTGGAGTACGCGACGCTGGTGCCGATGCACTTCATGAACGAGGACTCCGCCGTGCGGGTGCTGCCGATCGGCTGCAACATCTACTCCTCGATCGACGAGAACCGGCGCATCGGCGAGGCGCTGCTGCGCGGCATCCGGCAGAGTGACCGCCGGGTCGCCTTCCTGGCCAGCGGCTCGCTCTCGCACGCCTTCCCCTCCAACGAGACCGCCGAGTCGCTGCTCAACGAGGTCAGCAGCCCGCTCAACCGGAAGATCGACATGGCCGTGCTGGACATGTGGGCCGAAGGACGCATCGGCGAGTTCCTGGACATGTTGCCCGACTACAACGTGCGCTGCGCGGGGGAGGGCGCGATGGCGGACACGGCGATGTTGTTCGGGCTGCTGGGGTGGCGGTCGTACAAGGAGCGGGGGGAGCAGTTGTGCCCGTACTTCGGCTCGACGGGAACCGGACAGGTGGTCGTGGACTTCCCCGTGCCCGCGTACGATAAGATCTAAAATCATATGTGAAATAGGACAGACGGAGGTTCTGGATGGCGGGGCTGATCTCCCGGTGGGCCGTCCCCCGCTCCTCCGGCGCCCCGCGCGGACGGGCCGTCCGCGCGGGGGACCAGGCGCCGCGCGTGCTCGTGGTCGGGCAAGATGAGGGGATGACAGCGGGCGTCCAGCGTATCGTCGAGGTGACTCCGGGGGCGGAGCCGGTGAGGGCTCCGGGCGGTCGCGTCGAAGCGCCGGCGGGCGCGGGCTTCCGCGACGCCATCATGAAGGTCCTGCAGAGGTGATGGTGAGCAGCACAAGAAAACCGGCCCAGGCCAAGCGGCCCAAGGGCTCCAAGGCCGAGATCAGCTACGACCTGCTGCGGGCCCGCATCCTCGACGGCACGTACGGCCCCGGCTACCGGCTGGTCATGGACCAGCTCGCCCGGGAGACCGGCGTCAGCACGATCCCGCTGCGCGAGGCCGTGCGCAGGCTGCAGTCCGACGGGCTGGTCGAGGTCGTGCGCAACATCGGCGCCCGGGTCGCCGTCTTCGACTCGGTGCAGGTCGAGCACACCCTCAACGTGCTGGCCCGGCTGGAGGGCTACGCCACGGCCATCTGCGCGCCGCACATGGACGCGGCCAAGATCCAGGAGTCGCGGGAGATCAACGAGCGGATGAAGGAGGCGCTGGAGGAGTTCGACCCCACCTCCTTCACCGCGCTCAACCGCGAGTTCCACTTCTCCCTCTACCGCCACTGCCCCGACGAGCACCTCAACGCCCTGCTGGAGTCGGAGTGGGCGCGGCTCGACCACATGCGCCGCTCCAGCTTCACGTACGTGCCGGGGCGGGCGCGCAGGTCGGTGGAGGAGCACGACCACCTGCTGAGCCTGATCGAGGGCGACGCCGAGGCCGAGGTGATCGAGCAGGCGGCCCGCAACCACAAGATCGCCACCGCCGCCGCCCTGCACACCGCCCAGGTCTCCCGGCAACACTGACCTCCCGGCAGCGCCGCCGTCCTGCGGGGGGCTCTGGCGGTGTCGCGGGTCAGGGCTCCAGGGTGAAGAGCGTCCACTCCTCGCCCTGGGCCAGCCCGGCCAGCTCGCGGCCGCACTCCCGCAGCGCCTGCGGGCCCGAGGTGATGTGCTGGGCGCCGGCGTGCGCGTCCCGGAACAGGCGCTGGAGCAGGCCGTCGCGCAGCGCCGTCGTGCCGCCCGAGGCGTAGGCGAACCCGGCGACCTCGGTGAGCGTCGAGGTGGCGTGGTTGAGCGCGAGCCGCACCATCGTCTCCTGGCGGGTGGACAGCGTGCCGCCCGCGTCAAGGGTGCGTTCGACGTCGTCCCACGTCTCGCGGACCAGGGCGCGCGCCGCCCGCAGGGCCGCCTCGGCGCGGGCGAAACCGGTGTGGAAGGCGTCGCTGACGGCGAGCTGACCCGGACGTCCGGCGCGGGCCGCGACGTGCCGGCCCAGCTCGTCCAGCAGGCGGCGGCCGAGGCCGAGCGCCCAGGCGGAGTGGGCGATCAGCGCCTGGTCCAGCAGGCCCAGCCGGTAGATCGCGCCGCCGCGCAGGGGCTCCCGCTGGGCGAACGGATGCGTGCGCGACTCCGGCACGAAGACGCCGTCGATGGCGTAGTCGAGGCTGCCGGTGGCGCGCAGGCCCAGGACGTCCCAGTTGCCGAGCAACTCGGCGTCCTCGACCGGGGTGATGAAGATGCGCTCCTCGCCGGTGCCCTCCACGACGCCCAGGCTGTGCACGTACTGGGCGTGCGGCATGGCCGAGGCGAAGCCCCAGCGGCCGGTCAGCCGGAAGCCGCCGTCCTCGCACACGGCGGTGCCCGGCCGGGTGCCCTGGCCCGCGAACAGCGGCGTGCGGGGGCCGCCGAAGATGTGCTCGACGGCGTCGTCGCCCAGGTAGGCGCCCGCCGTGCCGTTCTCCAGCGTGGTGGCCATGACGACCCAGCCGGTCGAGGCGTCGGCGTAGGTCAGCTCCTCGAAGAGGCCGAGCAGCTCCGACGGCGACAACTCCGAGCCGCCCAGCGGGGCGGGCAGCCAGATGCCGAACAGCCCGGCCTCGTGCAGGGCGGCCACGACGGGGTCGGTCAGCCGGCCCAGCGCCTCGGCCTCGGCCGCCTCGCTCTCGATCAGCGGGCGCAGGTCGCGGGCGCGGTCCAGGTGGGTGGGGCCGGCTGAGTGCAGTCGCGGCTTGTCGCTCATGTCCCGGTGCTCCTGTTCGTGATCGTCGGCGGTCCTTCCTCCGTCAGATCACGTCCCCACCCGGTTGTCCACCCCGCGCCGGAAATCCCGGTCCCGCACCCGGATGAGGGGCTGGCTTTGCATGAACATGCGTTGCAATGCATAATCTTCTTCTATGTCCAAGGTTCTCACCTCCCTGCCCACCGGCGAGCGGGTCGGCATCGCCTTCTCCGGCGGTCTCGACACCTCGGTGGCCGTCGCGTGGATGCGCGACAAGGGCGCCGTCCCGTGCACCTACACCGCCGACATCGGCCAGTACGACGAGCCCGACATCGCCTCGGTGCCCAGCCGCGCGCTGGCCTACGGGGCCGAGCTCGCGCGCCTGGTCGACTGCCGCGCCGCGCTGGTCGAGGAGGGCCTGGCCGCGCTCACCTGCGGCGCGTTCCACATCCGCTCGGGCGGCCGGGCCTACTTCAACACCACGCCGCTCGGCCGCGCCGTCACCGGGACCCTGCTGGTGCGGGCCATGCTCGAGGACGAGGTGCAGATCTGGGGCGACGGCTCCACGTTCAAGGGCAACGACATCGAGCGGTTCTACCGCTACGGCCTGCTGGCCAACCCCCACCTGCGCATCTACAAGCCGTGGCTCGACGCCGACTTCGTCTCCGAGCTCGGCGGGCGCAAGGAGATGTCGGAGTGGCTGCTCGCGCACGGGCTGCCCTACCGCGACAGCACCGAGAAGGCGTACTCGACCGACGCCAATATCTGGGGCGCCACCCACGAGGCCAAGACCCTCGAACACCTCGACACCGGCATCGAGACCGTCGAGCCGATCATGGGCGTGCGCTTCTGGGACCCCGAGGTCGAGATCCTCCCCGAGGACGTCACCATCGGCTTCGACCAGGGCCGCCCGGTCACGATCAACGGCAAGGAGTTCGGCTCCCCGGTCGACCTGGTCATGGAGGCCAACGCGATCGGCGGCCGGCACGGCCTGGGCATGTCCGACCAGATCGAGAACCGCATCATCGAGGCCAAGAGCCGCGGCATCTACGAGGCCCCCGGCATGGCGCTGCTGCACGCCGCCTACGAGCGCCTGGTCAACGCCATCCACAACGAGGACACCCTGGCCACGTACCACAACGAGGGCCGGCGGCTCGGCCGGCTCATGTACGAGGGCCGCTGGCTCGACCCGCAGGCGCTCATGCTGCGCGAGTCGCTGCAGCGCTGGGTCGGCACGGCGGTCACCGGCGAGGTCACCCTGAGGCTGCGCCGCGGCGAGGACTACTCGATCCTCGACACCACCGGCCCGGCCTTCAGCTACCACCCCGACAAGCTGTCGATGGAGCGCACCGAGGACTCCGCGTTCGGCCCGGTCGACCGCATCGGCCAGCTCACCATGCGCAACCTGGACATCGCCGACTCGCGCGCCAAGCTGGAGCAGTACGCCACGCTCGGCATGGTCGGCACCACCCACCCGGCGCTCATCGGCGCCGCGCAGGCGGCCTCGACCGGCCTCATCGGCGCGATGCCGCAGGGCGGCGCGGAGGCCATCGCCTCGCGCGGCGAGGTCTCCGAGGACGACGAACTGCTCGACCGCGCCGCCATGGAACTCGGCACCGACTGACCGCCCCGGGCCGTCCCCGGGCCGCCCCCCGGGCCGCCCACGCGGCCCGGGACCTCGCTCCGGCTGTGCCACCCGCCCGGCCCCGCCCCGGCCGGGCCACCCGCGAGGGGCGGGGTCAGCCGAAGTCCGGCCGGGGGGCGCGCGGAGCGCTCGCAGCCGCCTCGGCGAAGACGGTCTCCTCGGTGAAGACGGTCGCCTCTGCGTAGGCGGCCGCCTGCTCCGGCACCGCCGGCGGCAGCTCCATGAGCGCCTGGATCGCGGACCTGCGCTTGTCCAGGCCCGCTTCGTCGATGCTGATCCGCCGCCGGTTCCGGCTCTTGTCTTCGGTCATGCTCGGCAACCGTAGTGAGCCGCACGTCAACGCGGGGCAACGGCACCGTCTTGTTTGGGCGCGGCCGCCCCGGCCGGACGGCGCCGCGACCTGGTCTGTTCCGGTTTTCCGCCATCGAGGTCGGCGGCCGGGCCCCATGGTGGCCCGCCCTCCTGCTGCCTAGCGTTGACCCTCGTGATCAGTCTGAAGGGTTTGACCAAGCGGTACGGCGACCGGACGGCGGTGGACGACCTGTCGCTGGAGCTGAGACCCGGCGCGGTGACCGGGTTCCTCGGGCCCAACGGCGCCGGGAAGTCCACCACGATGCGGCTCGTCCTCGGGCTCGACCGGCCCTCGGCGGGCACGGCGCTCGTCGGCGGCGTGCCGTACCACCGGATCAGGAACCCGCTGCGGACGGTCGGCGCGCTGCTCGACGCGCGGGCGCTGCACCCCGGGCGCAGCGGGCGGGCGCACCTGACCGCGCTGGCCCGCAGCAACGGCATCCCCGTGCGGCGGGTGGACGAGGTGCTGGAGAGCGTCGGCATGGCCGGGGCGGCGAACCGCCGGGCCGGGGCGCTCTCGCTCGGCATGAGCCAGCGGCTCGGCATCGCCGCCGCGCTGCTCGGCGACCCGGCGGTGCTGCTGTTCGACGAGCCCGTCAACGGGCTCGACCCCGACGGCGTGCGGTGGGTGCGCCGGCTCATGCGGTCGCTGGCCGCCGAGGGCCGCACGGTGTTCGTCTCCAGCCATCTGATGAGCGAGATGCAGCTCACCGCCGACCACCTGGTGGTGATCGGCAAGGGCCGGCTGATCGCCGACGCGCCCCTGGCCGAGGTCATCGGGCGCAGCTCGCTGACGGCCGTGCTGGCCCGCACCCCGCACGCCGGGGAGCTGGCCGGACGCCTGCGCGCCGCCGGGATCGCCGCCGAGCGCGTCGCCGAGAACGAGGTCGTCGCCACCGGCGCGCCCGTCGAGCGGGTGGGCGACCTGGCCTACGAGGCCGGGATCAGGCTGCACGGCCTGCGCACCCGGGAGGCGTCCCTGGAGCAGGCCTATCAGGAGCTGACGGAGAGCAGCGTGGAGTACGGGACGACGCACGGGTCGGCGCACGGGTCGGCGTACGGGACGACGGAGGCGGGCGCGTGACGGCGGCGTTGTGGCAGGCGGCACGGGCCGAGTGGGGCAAGTTGTGGTCGGTCCGGTCCACGTGGTGGTGCCTGGCCGGCGCGGCGGCGCTCATGGTGCTGACCGCCGTGGCCCTGGCAGCCGCCGCGGCCACCGACGCGGTCCGCGAGGGGGCGCCCGGCGCGCGGGTGACGGCGAGCGAGTCGGTGGTGTCGGCCACGTCGTTCGTGCAGTTCGCGCTGGTCGCCCTGGCCATGCTGGCGATCACGTCGGAGTACTCCTCGGGCGGCATCAGGGTCACGCTGCAGGCCACGCCGGTGCGCGGGCTCGTGCTGGCCGCCAAGGCGCTGGTGGTGGCGCCGGTGATGTTCGCCGCCGGAGTGCTGTCGGGGGCGGTGGCGACGGCGGCGGTCTACGTGGTGCTGCAGGCCGACGTGTTCGGCGGGCTGGTCGTGCTGCCGTTCGGGGAGGCCGTGCGGGACGTGGCGGGCGCGGGCGCGTTCTTCGCCCTGGTGGCGGTGACCACGCTGGGCGCCGGGGCCGCGATGCGCAGCGCGGCGGGCACGCTGACCGTGGTGTTCATGCTGCTCCTGGGCCTGCCGCTGGTGCTGCTGATGACCGGGAGCCAGGCGGCGCTGGACTTCTCGCTGCGCATGCCGACGTTCGCCGGGCTGGCGTTCATGGGCAGCGAGGACAACCTGACCGGCGGGCCCGTCCCGTACTCGGCGGGGGAGGGCCTGGCCTGGCTGCTGGGCTGGGCGGCGGCGGCGCTGGCGGCGGGCTACGCCGTGCTGCGCCGCCGCGACGCCTAGACTTCGGGCCCGTGTCGGACAACTTCGGGCCCATGCCAGGCAACCAGGAGAACACCGGCAGCCGGGCGGTCAAGGCATTCGAGCCCATGCCGGGCAACCAGGAGAACACCGGCAGCCGGGCGGTCAAGGCGCTGGCCGGGGTGCTGGCGGGCATGGGGCTCGGCGCGGTCGAGCTGGCCTTCCTCTGCCTGGCCTGGCCCGCCATCCTGGTCCCGGCCGCGCGCCCCCTGGCCCGGCGCGGCGCGGCGCGGCTCATGGCGCTCGAACGCGCCCGGCTGACCCGGTGGTTCGGCCACCCCGCCCCCACCCGCGACGGCGGCTACGCCTACCTCGCCGCCCGCGCCGCCCTGGGCGTGCTCGGCGGGTACGGCTGCGCCGTCGCCCTGTTCGTCGGCGGCCTGCTGCTGGGCGGCGGGGCGTGGGACCTGATCGTGGGCGGCTCTGACCCCGTCCCCGTCGAGCTGCCGGGCGTCCGGATCGTCACCACCGGCGGCATGCTGGGCCTGACCGGCGGCGTGGCCCTGCTGACGGTGACCGCGCTGCTCGCCCTGGCCGCCGGCGTGCTCGAACGCCGCCTGGCCGCCCACTTCCTCGGCCCCGGCGGCCGGGAGCTCATGCGCCGCCGCATCGCCGAGCTGACCGCCACCCGCTCGGGCATCGTCCGGGCCGTGGACGACGAGCGCCGCCGGATCGAACGCGACCTGCACGACGGCGTCCAGCAGCGCGGCGTGGCCCTGGCCATGCTGCTCGGCCGGGCCCGGCACGGCCACGACCACGAACGGACCGCCGAGCTGGTCGACCAGGCCTACGCCGAGTCCCGCCGCCTCCTGGACGAGCTGCGCAGCGTCGCCTGGCGCATCTACCCCACCGCCCTGGACGAGCTGGGCATCGAGGCCGCGCTGGCCGGGGTCGCCGAACGCGCCGCGGTGCCGGTCACCGTCCACTACGGGCTGTCGGCCCGGCCCGCCACGGAGATCGAGACCGCCCTGTACTTCGTGACCAGGGAGGCGATCACCAACGCGGTCAAGCACGCCCGTGCCCATGACATCCTGGTCGTCGTGGCCGAGGACGAACGGACGGTGAGCGTGGCGATCTCCGACGACGGCGGGGGCGGCGCCGATCCCGCGGGCGGCGGCCTGTCCGGGCTGGCCCGCCGGGTCCTGGCGCTCGACGGCGCGTTCACCGTGGACAGCCCGCCCGGCGGGCCCACGAAGATCGTCGCCACGCTGCCCAAGGAGCCGCCGTGCGGCTGATCCTGGCCGACGACTCCGTGCTGCTGCGCGAGGGCCTGACCCGGCTGCTCGCCGAGGCCGGGCACGAGGTCGTCGCGGCCGTGGGCGACGCGCCCGCGCTGCTGGCCGCCGTCGCCGACCATCGGCCCGACGTGGCGGTGATCGACGTGCGCATGCCGCCCGGCCACAAGGACGAGGGGCTGCGGGCGGCCCTGGAGATCCGCGCGCGCCGGCCCGAGGTGGGCGTGCTCGTCCTGTCCCAGTACGTCGAGCCCCACTACGCCGCCACCCTGCTGGCCGGGCCCGCCGAAGGGCTCGGCTACCTGCTGAAGGACCGGGTCTCGGAGGTGGCCGACTTCCTCGACTCGCTCGAGCGCGTACGCGCCGGCGGCACCGCCTTCGACCCCGAGGTGGTGCGGCGGCTGCTGGCCCGCACCAGCCGCGCCGACCCGCTGAGCCGGCTCAGCCCGCGCGAGTCGGAGGTGCTGGCGCACCTGGCCCAGGGGCTGGTCAACGCGGCCATCGCCGAGCGCCTGCACGTCTCGGCGTCCACCGTGGAGAAGCACGTCAACGCCATCATGGACAAGCTCGACCTGCCGCGCGACACCGGCTACAGCAGGCGGGTGCTGGCGATCCTGCGCTACCTGGAGGGCTGACCCGGGCCGGCGCTCACACGTCGATCACGCGGGGCAGCGCCGGCGGGTTCGGCCGCGGCCGCCACTCACGCGGGTAGCCGAGCGAGACCTCGATGAACGGCACGCCGTCGTGGTGGGTCAGGCGCGGGATGTGCAGGTGGCCGTACACGACGGCGGCGGCGTCGTATTCGCGGTGCCAGCGGGCGGTGCGCTCGGTGCCGCACCACTGCGCGAACTCCGGATGGGTGAGCACCCGCGTCGGCTCGCGGACCAGCGGATAGTGGTTGACCAGCACGGTCGGCAGCCCCGCGGGCCGGGCGGCCAGCCGCGCCTCGGTGTACTCGACCCGGGCCGCGCACCAGGCGTCCCTGCCGGGGTGGGGGTCGGGGTGGAGCATGACCTCGTCGGTGCAGACGATCCCCGCGTCGTAGGCCGTGCGCAGGGCCTCCTCCTTGGTCGTCGCGCCCTCCGGACGCCAGGTGTAGTCGTACAGGACGAACAGCGGCGCCACCGTGACCGGGCCGCGCGCCCCCTCCCACACCGGGTACGGGTCCTCCGGCGTGAGCACGCCGAGATCGCGGCAGAGCTCCACCAGGTACCGGTAGCGCTCCTCGCCGCGCAGCCGCACCGGGTCGCGGGCCGGCGTCCACAGCTCGTGGTTGCCGGGCGCCCAGACCACCCTCGCGAACCGGTCGGCCAGCAGCCGCAACGCCCAGCCGATGTCCGTCGTCAGCTCGCCGACGTCGCCCGCGACGAGCAGCCAGTCGCCGTCCGACCCGGGGCGCAGCTCCTCGACGAACGCGCGGTTGTCGGGATGGTGCACGTGCAGGTCGCTGACGGCGAGCAGGCGGGGAGCGGTGATCACGACTCGGATCGTACGCCGCCCGCGCCGCGATGTGGCGCGCGGTCCGCCGCGCAGGTTGATCATCGCGGCGGCGGGTAGGTACGTCACCTGCCCGCACCACGAAGAGGACCGCCATGACGACCGCGCCGACCCTCGTGCTCTCCGACGGCCGCGCCATGCCGCGCCTGGGCCTCGGCACCTGGCCGATGGACGACCGCCAGGCCCGCCAGGCCGTCGGCCACGCCCTCTCGCTCGGCTACCGGCTGATCGACACCGCCGCCAGCTACGGCAACGAGCGCGGCGTGGGCGCGGCGGTCGCCGAGTCGGACGTGCCGCGCGAGGAGCTGTTCGTCACCACGAAGCTGCGCGGCGCCCAGCACGGCTACGACCTGGCGCTGCGCGGGTTCGAGGAGAGCCGGTCCCGCCTCGGCCTCGACTACGTCGACCTCTACCTCATCCACTGGCCGCTGCCCGGCCACGGGCTGTTCGTCGACACCTGGAAGGCGTTCGTCCGGCTGCGGGAGGAGGGGCTGGCCCGCTCGATCGGCGTCTCCAACTTCACCCCTGAGCAGATCGAGCGGGTGGTCGACGCGAGCGGCGTGTGGCCCGCGGTCAACCAGGTCGAGCTGCACCCCGGCTTCCCCCAGCCCGGCCTGCTCGCCTGGCTCACCGGGCACGGCGTGGCGACCGAGTCGTGGAGCCCGCTCGGCGCCGGCGGCAAGCTGCTCGACGACCCGGCCGTCACCGAGATCGCCGCCGCGCACGACCGCACCCCCGCGCAGGTCGTGCTCCGCTGGCACGTGCAGCTCGGCGCGGTGCCGATCCCCAAGTCGGCCGACCCCGGGCGGATGCGCCACAACCTGGAGGTCTTCGACTTCGAGCTGTCGCCCGAGGAGATGGCGCGCATCTCGGCCCTGGGCGGCGGCGGCAGCCGCCTCGGCGGCGACCCCGACCACCACGTGGAGCTGTAAACCCCAAGAGTGCCCCCCGACGCGCCCCCGCGAGCGGCCCCCGTCAGCGTTCGTAGACGATCCTGCCGTCCACCATCGTCATCGCGACCGGCACCTCGGGCAGGTCGGCCGGGTGCGCGTCCAGCAGGCTGTCGTCGAGCACGCACAGGTCGGCGACCTTGCCCGGCTCCAGCGAGCCCTTCCACGACTCCGCGCCCTCCTGCCAGGCCGGGGTGCTGGTGTAGGCGCGCAGCGCCTGGTCCAGGGCGAGCCGCTGGTCGCGCGCGCCCTCGACGGCCCACCGGGTGGCGGCCGCGGCCACGCCGTGCCGCCAGTCGGGGGTGAGCATGGGGGCGTCGGAGCTGAGGCTGAGCCGTACGCCGGCGGCCAGCGCGTCCCGCACCGGCCAGGCGTGCCCGAGCGCGGCCTGGCCCAGGGCGTCGCGCAGCATGGGGGAGGCGGCGGCGGCGATGCCCGGCTGGGTGGTCAGGCCGATGCCGGCCGCGGCCATCGTCTTGAGGGTGTCCGGATGCAGGACGTCGCCGTGGACGAGGTAGTGGCGTCGCCCGGGGGCTCCGGCCAGGGCGCGGGTGACCGTCCTGGTCGCGCGGCTGCCGGTGGCGTGCACCGCGACCTGGTGCCCGGCCGCGGCGGCGGTCTCGATCATGGTCGTCAGGGCGGTCTCGCGTTCGTCCTCCGAGCCGCCCTCGACCAGCGGGGCGCCGTGCGTGCCGTCCTCGTACGGCTCGTCGCTCCAGGCCGTGCGCATCGGCGGGATGCCGTCGGCGAAGATCTTCACCCCGGTCACCTTGAACCAGCCCGGCACCTCGGCGGGCGGCGTCAGGTCGCGCAGCCCGGCGACCAGGTCGGGCAGTGAGCTGCGCCCGTCCACCTCGGCGAACAGCAGCAGCGCGCTCACCCGCGCCTTGAGCTCGCCCCGCGCGGCCATCCCGGCGTACTCGCGCAGGACCTCGACGCCGAAGCGCCCGCCGCCGTCGTGCTCGCACGGGCCGAGGCCGGGCTCGGTGTAGCTGGTGATGCCCAGGGAGGCCAGCAGGTCGCCGGCGCGCAGGATCGCCGCCCGCCGCTCCTCCTGCTTGCCCAGCCGGGAGTCGGGGACGAGGTCGGCCGTGCCGGTCAGCCGGTCCAGCAGGAGGTCGGGCCAGCGCAGGCCGAGCCACGCGCCGTGCAGGTGGCTGTCGTTGATGCCGGGCAACACCGATCTGCCGCGCAGGCGCACGACCCGCGTCCCCGGGCCCACCATGGCCTGGACCTGCAGTGGAGTGCCGACCCTGACGATGCGTCCGTCCTTGATCGCGATGCCGGACGCGAGATGGCCGGCCGCGTTCATCGTGTGGACGACGCCGCCGGTCATGACCAGATCCGCCGACCTGTTGTCAGCCGCAGATTTCATATCCGCTCCGCTCTGGACACTCTCATTTCCATCCGCATAACGTACATGGAATCAGATACGATTTCGTGCCGGGAGGTGACGATGCCTCTACCTTTCGAGGCACGGCGCATCATCGATCGGGCCCCTCGCGGACCGGCGCACGCGCCGCCGGCCGCCGCGGCCGACGACCGCCGCCGGAGCCGCTG
This sequence comes from Nonomuraea sp. NPDC049637, assembly GCF_040675235.1. Lineage (NCBI taxonomy): Bacteria > Bacillati > Actinomycetota > Actinomycetes > Streptosporangiales > Streptosporangiaceae > Nonomuraea > Nonomuraea sp. NPDC049637. Next base: position 72,114 of record NZ_JBFAOM010000024.1, on the reverse strand, counting down.
ATGGGCGCTCCCGCGGACGACGTCCTCGACGTACGGGGCCTCAGCGTCTCCAGGGGAGAGGTGCCCGTCGTGCACGAGGTCAGCCTCGGCGTCGCGCCCGGCACGGTCACCGTGCTGCTCGGCGCGAACGGCGCCGGCAAGACCACCCTGCTCGACGGCATCGCGGGCCTGGCCCCCGCCGCCGGCACGGTCGCCCTCGCCGGCACGCCGCTGACCGGCCTGCCCACCTACCGCCGCGCCCAGGCCGGACTCGGGTACGCCGAGCAGGCCCGCACCGTGTTCCGCACGCTCACGCTGGAGCAGAACCTGCTGGTCTCCGGCGACGGCGACCCGGCCATGGTCTACGACATCTTCCCCGAGCTGGACCGCAGGCGCACCCTGCCGGCCGCCAACCTGTCCGGCGGCGAGCAGCAGATGCTCGTCATCGGCCGGGCGCTGATCGCCGGGCCCAAGGTCGTCCTCATCGACGAGATGTCGCTCGGGCTCGCGCCGGTCGTGGTCCGCCGCCTGATGGGCTCGGTGCGGGAGCTGGCCGAGCGGGGCATCGGGGTGCTGCTCGTCGAGCAGTTCGCCAACCTGGCGCTGGAGATCGGCGCCCGCGCGTACGTGCTGCGCAAGGGCCGGGTGGTCTTCGAAGGCCCGTGCGAGGAACTGCGCGGGGCGCAGGACCGGCTGCACGAGTTCTACTTCGGCGCCGTCACCGACGACGGCCTCGCCCGGGCGGCCGGCACGGAAGGCGGGAGCTGATGAACGCGCTGCTGAAGACCTGGGGTCCCGGGCTGGGGCTGGCCGTCGCGGCGTGCGCGGTGCTGCCCTGGGTGCTGCCGCCGTACTGGATCTACCTGGCGGTCGCGGCCGTGGTCAGCGGCGTGCTCATGCAGAGCTACGGCGTGATCGTCGGGCGGGCCGGGGTCATGTCGTTGTGCCAGATGTCGTTCGCGGCGATCGGGGCCTGGGTGGTGCTGCGGCTGAACCTGGCCGACGCGCCCGGCGGCTTCCTGCTGTGGCTGGTGCTCGGCGGCCTGGCGGCCGTGCCGGTGGGCGTCGCGATCGGGCTGCCCGCGCTGCGCATCCGGGGCGTCAACCTGGCCGTCGTCACGCTCGGCTTCGCCGTCTCCACCGACATCGTGCTGAACGCCAACCAGTTCCCCGGCACGACCGAGCTGAAGACGCTCGTCCGGCCGGAGCCCTTCTCCTCCGACGCGGCGTACTTCGTGCTGGCCATGGCCGTGTTCGTGCTGATCGCGATCGGCCTGGCGCTGGTCAACCGGACCAGGATCGGGCGGTCGTGGCTGGAGCTGCGGCACTCCGAGCGGGCGGCGGCGGCGCACGGCATCTCCGTGGCCCGCAGCAAGCTCACGGCCTTCGCCATCAGCGCGTTCATCGCCGGCATCGGGGGCGGGCTGATGGCGGGACAGCTCGGCCTCGTCGTCTCCGGAAACTTCGCGATGATGCAGTCGCTGGGGCTGTTCGCGGTCGCCGTGCTCATCGGGCCGCACAACACCGAGGGCGCCGTCCTGGGCGGCGTCTTCGGCGCGGTCATGGCCACGGTCCTGGAGAAGCTGCGCCTGCCGCAGGACCTCGGCGGCATCCTGTTCGGCGTCATGGCGATCTTCGCCCTGCGCAGCGGGGTCAGCCAGACCGACTTCACCCGCGCCCGCCGGCGCGAACGGGCCGCCCGCCCCCTGCTGGAGGCCGCGTCCGCCGCGCCCGCCGCGGAGCCCGCCCCGCTTCCCCCGGCGGCGGGCGAGGGCAACGTGCTGGAGATCCGCGGGCTGAGCGTGCGGTTCGGCCAGGTCGTCGCCCTGGACGGGGTGGACCTGACCGTGCCCGCCCTCGGCGTCTCCGGCCTGATCGGCCCGAACGGCGCCGGCAAGTCCACGCTGATCTCCGCGGTCACCGGCTTCGCCGCCCGCTACGAGGGCTCCGTCGTGCTCGCCGGGCAGCCACTCGACCGGCTCAGCCCGAGCGTCAGGGCCCGGCGCGGGCTGCGCCGCACGTTCCAGACCACCGCCATCGCCCCGGAGCTGACGCAGGAGGAGTACCTGGCGATCGTCGCCGGGCGGCGCCTGCCCAGGCAGGAGACGGAGGAGGTGTTGCGCTTCTTCGGCTGCCCGCCCGGTGAGGTGCCGGTCTCGATCCTCGACGCGGGCACCAGAAGGCTGCTCGACGTCGCCGCCGTGATCGCCGCCAGGCCGAAGGTCGCGCTGCTCGACGAGCCGGCCGCCGGCCAGTCCGCCGCCGAGTCGCTGCGGCTCGGCCGCCGCCTGGCCCAGGTCCCGGCCCGCTTCGGCGTGTCGATCCTGCTGGTGGAGCACGACATGGATCTCGTACGAGCCGCCTGCGGCCAGGTCACGGTGCTGGACTTCGGGCACGTGATCGCCTCGGGGCCGACGCTCGACGTGTTGGACGCACCGGCCGTCAGGGCCGCCTACCTCGGCACCGTCTTGGAGGAGACATCGTGAAACGCGTACTCGTGGCCCTGCCCGTCCTCGGCCTGCTGACCGCTCTGACGGCCTGCTCCGGCGGCTCGGGCACCGACGGGCCCATCAAGGTCGGGGCCGTCAACGGCGTCACCGGCCTGTTCCAGACTCCTGAGGTGCCGCAGGCGGTCAAGGCCGTCTTCGAGGAGGTCAACAAGGCCGGCGGGATCAACGGCCGCAAGATCGAGCTGATCAGCAAGGACGACGCGATGAACCCGCAGCGCTCCACGGAGGCGGCGCGCGAGCTGATCGACTCCGAGGAGGTCGTGGCGTTCGTCGGCTCCTCCAGCGCCGTGGACTGCGGGCTCAACCGCGCCACCTACAGCAAGGCCCAGATCGTCTCGATCCCGGCCGTGGGCGTGGACCCGGCCTGCTTCACCAGCCCGAACATCGCGCCGGTCAACCCCGGCCCGTTCAAGCTGCTGACCGCGATGCTCTACTACGCCTCCGAGACGCTCAAGCACGACAAGGTGTGCCTGGCCTTCACCGTGCTGCCCGGCAGCGGCGGCGGCATCGACGCGGCCATCAAGGAGTGGAGCGACATCACCGGCAAGACGCTGACCGTCAAGGACACCTCGGTGGGACAGGGAGACCCGACGCCGTACCTGGTCAAGCTCAAGAGCGGCGGCTGCCAGGCGGTCGTCTACAACGCCCAGGTCGGGCCCTGGTTCGCCCAGGCCAAGACCCAGGGCATGCAGGACGTCGACTTCATCCTCATGGCCAACGCCTACACCGACGCCAACGCCGCCCTCATCCCGGCCGGCATGAAGGCCCAGGCGGGCACCGAGTGGCAGCCGTACACCGACGAGACGCTGCCGGGCAACGAGCGGTGGGCGAAGATCGTCAACGACAACAAGATCCAGAAGACCGCGTTCAGCCAGGGCGGGGTGATGGCGGCCGACGTGTTCGTCCAGGTCCTCAAGACGATCAAGGGGGACATCACCCGGGAGTCGGTGACCAAGGCGTTCAAGTCGATGCAGCCCATCACCTACCCCATGGTCGGCACGCCCTGGGTGTTCGGCCCCGGCCAGACGCACAACCCCATCGAGGGCAGCCGCTTCGTCAAGGCCGAGAACGGCAAGTGGACGGTGCTGCCCGAGGGCTTCATCGTCCCGAAGCGGAACGGCTGATGCTCGACTCCGTGGTCGCGGGCCTGACCAGCGGCGGCGTGTACGCGCTGCTCGGGCTCTGCGTCGTCCTGACCTACCGGCTCGTCGCGGTGGTGAACTTCGCGATGGCGGCCGTGGGCGCGATGGGCGCCTTCGTCATGGTCACCCTCACCGACGCCGGCCTGGACGTCTGGCTCGCGCTCCCGCTCGGGGCGCTGGCCGGCGGCCTGGTCTCGGCGCTGCTCGGCCTCGGCCTGGTGCGCTGGTTCGGCGAGCACGACCTGCGCACGAAGGCGGCCGTCACCGTGGCGGTGTTCGTCGCGCTGATGTCGGTCGGGCTGCGGCTGTTCGGCAACAACACCAGCGGCGCGCGGCGCTTCCCGCAGCCGTTCGACGCGCCCGCCTTCACCGTGGGCGAGGTGGTCGTGCCGCAGGCGGTGCTGGTGTCGTTGTCCTTCGCGGTGCTCATCACGGTCGGCGTGGGGCTGCTGCTCGGGCGCACCCGGGTGGGGTTGCGGCTCCAGGCGCTGTCGGAACGACCGGCCACCGCGCAGGTCGTCGGCATCCCCGCGCCCCGGCTCGCGCTGGCCGTCTGGGTGGCGATCGGCGCGGTCAGCACGCTGGTCATCGTCCTGGTCGCGCCGCGGCTCGGCGGCGACTTCTCCACGCTGGGCAACCTGGTCACGACCGCGCTGGCGGTGGCCATGGTGGGGGCGTTCAGCAGCCTGTGGCTGACGCTGGCCGGTGGGCTGCTGCTGGGCTGCCTGGAAGGGGTGACGGCCTCGCTGGAGGCGGTGCAGCAGTACCGCGGGGTGCTGCCGTTCCTGGTGATGGTGGCGTTGTTGTGGTGGCGCAGCCGCCACCAGGTCTGGGACTCGGAGGCCAACGTATGACGGTCAAGGTCCCCCAGCGCCAGATCGGCGCGCACGGCCCCGAGGCGTCGGTGTTGTCGCTGGGGTCCTGGCACACCTACGACCGGATGGACTTCGGCGCGGCCGTCGAGCTGCTGCGGCACGCCGTCGAGATCGGCGTCAACCTGTTCGACGTGGGCGTCTACGGCCTGCCCGGGCAGCGGCCGGTCTTCACCGACGTGCTCTTCTCGGCCATGGTCAGGGCCGCCGGCCTGGCCCGCGAGGACTACCTGCTGTCGGTCAAGCTCTGGCTGGACGACCATCCCGGGCGTCCGCTGCGCGACCAGCTCGAACGCGCGCTGCTGCGGGCCGGCACCGACCACGCCGACCTGGCCGTGGTCGGCGACGTGCACCGGGACGACCTCGACCTGCGCCGCCTGGCCCGCGAGCTGGCCGCGCTGGAGGCCGAGGGGCTGCTCGGCTGCTGGGGCGTCAACAACTGGTCGGCCACCTCGATCCTGACCATCCGCAACCACGCCCGCGACCTCGGCTCGCCGGGGCCGCAACTGGCCCAGCTCAAGTACAACCCGTGCCGCCGCTCGATCCCGGAAGGGGTGCCGTTCTCCGAGGTGTTCGACGCCGGCGTCTCGCTGCAGGCCAGCGACGTGCTCGAAGGCGGGCTGCTGGCGGGGAAGGACAGGCCCGCCCGGCCGGTCTTCCCCGACCCCGGCGGCGTGCGCGCGCGGGCCGCGACGGCCGCCGCCGGGCTGGCCGAGGTGGCGGCCGGGCTGGACGCGACGCCCGCGCAGGTGTGCGTGGCGTTCTGCCTGACCCATCCGGCGGTGGCCAGCGTGCTGTTCGGCGTCACGAGCACGGCCCAGCTCGCCGACAACGCGGGCGCGCTCGCCCTGCTCGACCGGGTCGGCGCGGCCCGGCTGCGCGAGCTGGCCGCGCCGTTCTGGGCCGACGCCGACACGGTGGACCCCGAAGGCCCCTGACGGTCTCACCACCGCGGCCGGGGAGACCGGCCGTGCCGGCTCAGCGGGGGGCCTGGACCAGCCCCGCCCCCAGGTCCGCGGTGTCGGCGTCCGGGACGAACACGTCCGTCGCGGCGGTCAGCAGCAACCGGCCGGTGACCGCAGCGGCCCGCGCGCGGTCGCTGCTCGCCCGCAGCTCCTGCCACCACAGCGCCGCCGCCCCGGCCACGTGCGGCGCGGCCATGCTGGTGCCGCTCTTGCTGGTCAGCCCGCCACCGGTACGGGCCGAGACCACGTCCACGCCCGGCGCGCACACCTGCGGGAAGGTGTTGGAGAAGCGCGCGACCCCCAGCCGCCCGGACGGCAGCCGCTGCACCGCGCCCACGGCCATCATGCCCTCGGCGGCCGACGGCAGCTCCGGCCCGACCTCGAAGTCCGGCCGCAGCTCCCGGTGGCTGGCGTTCCCCGTGGCCGCGACGACGATCGTGCCGGCCCCGAACGCCGCCCTGGCCGCGATCATCCGCATCAGCGAGTCGTAGAGCCGCAACGTGGCCCGGTACGACTCCAGCGCGATCGACGTGGCCAGGAACTGCGGCAGCCCGCGCTCCTCCAGCTGCCGCATGGCGGCCGGGAAGTCGATGCCGAGCGACATGGTGATGACGTCGGCGTCGTTCCCCAGCGCCCAGAGCAGGCCCTTGACCGTCTCGGCGGTCGAGCCCTTGCCGTCGTCGCCGAGCACCTTGCCGATCAGCGCCCGTTCCACGCCGGGCGCGACGCCGATGCGCATGCCGTCGACCGGGCGGCCGAAGACGGTGCCGGCGCAGTGGGTGCCGTGGCCGACCTTGTCGCCCCGGCCGGACCCGGTGAAGTCCTCCTCCACCAGCGTCATCCCGGTGAAGGCCGGGTGCGTGGCGTCGATGCCGGTGTCGAGGACGGCGACCACCGTCCCCGCCCCCGTACGGCTGGAGGCGTCGGCGCCCAGCGCCCGCACCCCCCACGTGACCTGCGCGCCCGCCTCCGCCTCCGGCGGCGGGGCGTCGACGTCCTCGGGCGCGCCCGGGACGGTGGTCGGCATCGGCCGGGCGACCGCGGCCACCGACGGGTCCCGCGCGAGGTCGGCCACCTCGCGCTTGCCGAGTCCGGTGACCTCGACGTGCGGCTCGCTCGGCGGCTCGGCCACGGCGGCGGCCCGCTCGAACGGCGCGGCCATGCGGGTCCTGCTCAGATCGCGCAACACGATGAACTGGTCGGCCATCGTCTTCCCCTCCCGGGAGTAGCCCACCCCTGTGATGTCAGGCGTACTCCTGCAGGGGTCGCCTGGCAACAGCCCGTGCTCGCCGGCCCGCGGCGAGCACGGCCACGATCGCCAGCAGCAGCCAGGCGGAGGTGAGGACGATCAGCCAGGTCCATCCGGCGTGGCCGTAGACGGCGCTGCCGGCCGTGCCGCCGGCGCCGCTGCCGAGGTAGTAGCACAGGGTGTAGATCCCGGCGGCGCGCCCGCGGGCGGCCGGCGGGGCCTGCGCGGCGACCCACGCGTTGGCCACGGCGTGCGCGGCGAAGAACCCGGCGGTCAGCACGGCGAACCCGGTCACGACCGCGGCCAGGGGGCCGAGCGCGGTCAGCGCCGAGCCGGCGGCCGTCACGGCCAGGGCGGCGACCAGGGCCGCCCGGCGTCCCAGGCGGTCGGCCAGCCGGCCGGCGGCGGCCGAGGAGGCGGTGCCGAGTGCGTAGGAGAGGAAGACCAGGGAGGCCGCGGCGGGGGAGAGCGACAGCGGGGGCGCGGACAGCCGGAAGGAGGCGGCGTTGTAGAGGGCGACGAACGCGCCGACGCCCAGCGCCCCCACCGTGTACGGCGCCAGCAGCGCCGTCCCGATCCGGCCGCCGCCCCCGGCCCGTGGGGCGCGTCCGGCGGGCTCCGGGGCGGGCGGCGGGGCGGGCAGCGGGGCGGGCTCCGGGGCGGGCAGCGTGCGGGCCGCGTACGCCGAGCAGAGCAGCGACCCGCCGGCCACCACCAGCAGCGCGCCCCGCCACCCCCACGGCCCGGCGGCGAACCCGGCGCCCAGCCGGCCCAGCATCCCGCCCACCGAGTTCCCGGCGATCATCACGCCCACCGCCCCGGCCAGCCTCGTCGCCCCCACCAGATCGGCCAGGTAGGCCGCCCCGACCCCGGCGAACCCGGCGACCGCCACCCCCTGCGCCGCCCGCATCGCCACCAGCACGGGGAACGTCGGCGCCAGCGGCAGCGCCAGCCCGATCAGCGCCGAGGCCAGCACGGACCACACGATCATCCGCCGCCGCCCGACGACCTCCGCCAGCGCGGCCAGCGGCAGCACCGCCACCGCCAGCGCCGCCGTGGCCACGCCGACGGCCAGCGACGCGCCGCCGGGGTCGAGCCGGAAGTCGGCGGCCAGCTGCGGCAGGACGGGCTGCGGCGCGTACAGCAGGGCGAAGGAGGAGACGCCGGCCGCCGCCACGGCCGGACCGGCCCGCCGGGTGCCGACTCGTTGAGCTTCGATGACCGCCACGCCTGGAAACGCTAAGCAAGGCTAATAAATACGTCCAATGCGGAAATAGGCGATAATTCATGCTGTGGTGGATGAATACGAGCTCGTGGACGAGCGGCTGGCCGCCGGGCTGGCTCCCACGCTCGCCCTGCTGGCCGCCGTGGGGGAGACCGGGCACGTCACGCGGGCGGCCGAGCTGCTCGGCATGCCGCAGCCCACCGCCAGCCGCCGCCTGGCCGCGCTGGCCGACCTGGTCGGCGCGCCGCTCGTCGTCCCGTACGGGCGGGGCATCCGCCTGACCAGGGCCGGGCGCGTCCTGGCCGCCGCCTCCGGCCGGGCGCTGGCCACCATGGAGTCGGCCGCCCGCGAGGTGCGCGAGGAGATCGACCCCGGCAGCGGCCGGATCGTGCTCGGGTTCCTGCACCTGCTGGGCCGCACGCTCGTCCCCTCGCTCATCCGGGGCTTCCGCGAGCACCACCCGGGCGTGCGGTTCAGCCTGGCGCAGGGCTCGCGCCAGGACATGCTGCGCGCGCTCGCCGAGGGCGAGATCGACCTGGTGTTCGTCGCGCCCCTGCCCGACGGCGACCCGGGCCTGGCCGGGCACCCGCTCGCCGACCAGGAGCTGGTGCTGTCCGTGCCGCCCGGTCACCGGTTCGCCGGACGCGCCCGGGTGCGGCCCGCCGAGCTGGACGGGGAGGAACTGGTGACGCTCGAACACGGCTACGGCGTCCGCCAGATCACCGACGACCTGTGCGCGGCGGCCGGGTTCACGCCCAGGATCGCCTTCGAGGGGCAGGAGTCGGAGACCGTGCGCGGCCTGGTGGCGGCCGGGCTCGGCGTGGCCGTGCTGCCCCGGCTGACGCCCGCCGAGGGCGTCGTGCAGATCCCGCTGTCGCCCCCGGTGTTCCGGACGATCGGCGCGTGCTGGCCCGCCGGGGCCCGGCTCACGCCCGCCGTGCGCGCCTTCCTGGACCACGTGCGCTCCGGCGCGGCCGACGTCGGCCCGGGGTTGCGGCCCTGCCGACACCCGTCCTCGCAGAAGTAGTTGACGGCTCATCGATTCTCTATGGAGGATTCAGCTGCACACGCCCTTCTGCGGATGGGGACGACCATGCCTGCCGAGTCGTTCAACGCCGGCGTCCATCTCACCGACCGCCTGGTCGAGGCCGGGCACGGCGACCGCGTCGCCGTCACCGGGCCGCTGGGCGCCATGACCTACGCCCAGCTCGCCACGCACGTCGCCGAGCTGGCCGGCGGGCTGCGGGTGATGGGCGTGCGGCCGGAGGAGCGCGTGCTGCTCGTCCTGCCCGACCGGCCCGAGACGCTGATCACGATCCTGGCCGTGCTGCGGATGGGCGCGGTCGCCGTCCCCGTGCCGGCCCTGTACGACGGGGCCGAGCTGGGCGCGCTGATCCGCGACTCCAGGGCGCGGGTCGTCGTCTCCGCGCCCGAGTTCGAGCCGGCCGTGCAGGAGGCGCTGCTGTCGGCGCCCGAGGTCGTGGCGCTCGTGCTCACCGACGCGAGCCAGGCCCCCGGCCACGTCGCACGCATCGCCACCGCGACCGGAGGGGGCCCGGCGGCGGCGGTCGAGCCGGGCGTGCCGGTCTGCCTGTGGTCGGACGTGCTGGAGGCCGGCCGGGGCGCGACCGGCTCGTACGACACCTGGCCCGACTCGCCCGCGCTGTGGCTCTACACCGCCGGCACCACCGGCGCGCCCAAGGCGGCCATGCACCGCCACGGCGCGCTGCGCGACGTCTATGAGGGGTTCGGGCGGCAGGTGCTCGGCGTGCGCCCCGAGGACAGGTGCCTGTCGGCGGCCCGGCTGTCCTCCGCCTACGGGCTCGGCAACTCCCTGATCCTGCCGCTGGCCGCCGGCGCGACCACGATCCTCGACCCCGCCGCGCCCACCCCGGCCGGCGTGGCCGAACGCCTTCTGGCCGAGCGCCCCACCCTGTTCTTCGCCGGCCCGTCGTTCTACGCCGCGCTGCTGGCCGCCGAGGCCCCGAAGGACGCCTTCGCCTCCGTCCGCCTGGCCGTCGCCGCGGGCGAGGCGCTGCCCGCCGAGCTCCACCGCCGCTTCACCGGCCGCTTCGGCGTGGACCTCATCGACGGCCTGGGCTCGGCCGAGTCGCTGCACGTCTTCCTCTCCGGCCGTCCGGGCCGGGCCCGCCCCGCCGGCTCGGGCGCCGTCGTGCCCGGCTACGAGGTGCGCCTCCTGGACGACTCGGGCGCGCCCGTCCCCGACGGCGAGCCCGGCCACCTGTACGTGCGCGGCGACTCGATCGCCACCGGCTACTGGTGCCGCACCGCCGCCACCCGCCAGGCGTTCCAGGGCGAGTGGCTGCGCACCGGCGACACCTGCGCCCGCGACGCCGACGGCTCCTACCGTTTCCTGGGCCGCTCCGCCGACCTCATCAGGACGGGCGACGCCTGGGTGTCCCCCCTGGAGGCCGAGGCCCGGCTGCTGGAGCACCCCTCGGTCGCCGAGTGCGCGGTGGTCGCCCACACCGGCGCCGACGGGCCGGACCGGCCGGTCGCCTGCGTGGTGCCCAGGCCGGGCCGCCCGATCGACGCGGGCGAGCTGATCGCGTTCTGCCGCGCGGGCCTGGCCGCCGACCGGTGCCCGCACGAGGTGCTGGTGCTGGACGAGCTGCCGAGGACGGCGACGGGCACGATCCAGCGCGCGGTGCTCCGGCAACTGGCCGCCGACCTGCTCGGCAAGTGACCGGACCCCGGGGGCTCAGAAGGCGTCGCGCAGCTCGCGCTTGAGCACCTTGCCCGAGGCGTTCTTCGGCAGCGCGTCCACGAACACCACGTTCTTGGGCGTCTTGAAGGCGGCCAGCCGCTCGCGCAGGAACGCGTTGAGCTCGGCGGCGGTCAGCCCCGCGCCCTCGCGCAGCACCACGGCGGCCGTCACGGCCTCGATCCACCGCTCGTCCGGGACGCCGAACACGGCCGCCTCGGCGACCGCCGGATGCTGGTAGATGACCTCCTCCACCTCGCGGCTCGCCACGTTCTCGCCGCCGGACTTGATCATGTCCTTCTTCCGGTCGACCACCGACAGGTAGCCGTCGGCGTCCATGACGCCGAGGTCGCCGCTGTGGAACCAGCCGCCGCGGAACGCCTCGGCGGTCTTGTCCGGGTCGTTCCAGTAGCCGAGCATGGCGTGCGGGCTGCGGTGGACGATCTCGCCGACCACGCCCGGCGCGACCGGCCGGTCCTCGTCGTCGACGATCCTGGTCTCGACGTTGAGCGCGGGCCGCCCGGCCGAGCCCAGCCGGGTCAGCTGCTCCTCGGGACGCAGGATGGTGGCCAGCGGCGCCATCTCCGTCTGGCCGTAGAAGTTGAACAGGCGCACGTCCGGCAGCCGGGCCGAGATCTCCTTCAGCACCTCGACCGGCATGATCGAGGCGCCGTAGTAGCCCTTGCGCAGCGAGGACAGGTCACGGCGGTCGAAGTCGGGGTGGCGCAGCAGGGCGATCCAGACCGTGGGCGGGCAGAACAGCTTGGTCGCGCGTTCGCCCTCGATGGTGGCCAGGATCGAGGCGGGGTCGGCGCCCGGCAGGATCAGGTTCGTGGCGCCCAGGTAGATGCCGGGCGTCAGGAAGCAGTGGAGCTGGGCGCAGTGGTAGAGGGGCAGCGCGTGCACCTCGACGTCGTCGGAGCTCATCTCGCCGTCGACGACGCAGCTCACGTACTGGGCCAGCAGGCTGCCGCTGGACAGCGTGGCGCCCTTGGGCCGGGACTCGGTGCCGCTGGTGTACATGAGCTGGATCGGGTCGTCGGCGGCGATCTCCACCTGCGGCTCGGCGTCGTCGCCGCGCCAGGTGGAGAAGGACTCCCAGCCCTCGGCCGCGCCGATCACGCCGCGCACCCGCACCGCGGGCCCGGCCGCGGCCTCGGCCACCGGCAGCAGCGCCTCCTCCGCCAGCATCCCGGTCGCGCCGGAGTGCTCCAGGATGTAGGCCACCTCGCGCGGCCCGAGCATGAAGTTGATCGGCACGGAGATCGCGCCCAGCCGGGCCAGCGCGAAGTAGGCCACCACGAACGCGTGGTTGTTATGGCTGAACAGGGCGAACCGGTCGCCCTTGGCCACGCCGCGCGCCGCCAGCGCGTTGGCCGTGCGGTTGACCTCCAGGTCGAGATCGGCGTAGCTCTGCCGGACGTTGCCGTAGATCACGGCGGTCTTGGCGGGGAACCTGGCGGCCGAGCGCCGCAGGAGGTCGCCGATCGTGTGCTGGCGCGTGGTCATGCTGGGCACCCCCATGCCGAATGATGTTCGGCGATCGTACCCGACGAAGGAGGCGCCCGCCGACCCCCGGCGGACGCCTCCTCGGGCTCACCCCGGCTGGGTGACGCCGTTGACCTTCAGCGTGTACGGCGCGTACTGCTGCACCTGCTCGGTCGGCTCGTCATAGGCCACGATCGCGACCACTGACGGGAAGACCGCGAACGGCGCGAGCTGCAGCCGGTTGAGGCTGATCGAGCCCTTGCCGTCGAACTGGGCCTGCAGCACCACCGAGTGCTTCTCGTCCAGGCCGACCAGACGCACGTTCCAGTTGCTGACCGGCGTCGGGGAGATCTCGGTCGGGGAGTCGAACGGCTCCAGGCTGGCGCCGTCGCTCACCGCCGTCGCGCCCACCGTGACGTCGTCGATCTTCCAGCCGCCCTCGTTGACCCCGCCGTCGCTGACGTACTGGAAGCCGACGAGGATCTCCTTGCCCGCGTAGGCGGACAGGCTGTAGCTGTGCGGCTGGAAGCCGGTGGTGGTGCCGTTGACGGCCGGGCCGAGCGGGCCGGCCACCGTCTTGTCACCGGGGATCGCGGTGTAGGTCTTGCCGCCGTCCGTGGAGACGATCACGTAGCCGTAGTCGAAGCCGGACTCCGCGCCGTACTTGGCGAGGAAGCGCAGCGTCGGGTCGGCGGCCGGGACCGTCACCTTGGTCACCGCGGCGACATTGAGGTTGCTGGCGTTGCCCGACCACAGCACCGGGTTGCCCGCGCGGTCGGGGTCGTCGGAGACGACGGTCCAGGCCAGCGGGATCGGCGGCAGCGTCTTGGCGCCCTGGAAGGACAGCGAGGTCGGCGCCGCGCCGCCCGGCTTGCGGATCTGCACGTAGTCGGCGCCGTTCGGAGCCGCCCCCGGGGTGTTGTACGCGGCCGGGTTGGCGAGGTTGACCGTGGAGTTCAGGCTCGCGGTCGTCACCCGCTTCTTCGGCACGCCCAGCACCACGCCGCGGCTGCCGACGACCTTGTCCACCAGCACCATCGTCTGGTAGTCGTGCAGCACCTGGTACAGGTCCGTGCTGCCGAGCGCCGCCTTCACGCTGGCCAGGCCCTGCAGGGAGCCGTCACGGTGCAGCTTGGACAGGAAGTCCGCGCCGTACCGGTCGTACAGGAACAGCATGAACGAGTAGGCGTTGCCGTAGTCGGCCAGCACCGCGTCCGGGTTGCCGCCGTCGCCCCACAGGTTGAGCGAGTTCTGCGGGCCGCCGCAGTTGCGCGGGTTCGGGTTGTACGGCGTCTGGACGATGCCGAAGCCCTGGAAGCAGTTGATGTGGTTGTCGAAGCCCTTCTCGAACACCGTCGCCTTGGGGTTGCCGTAACCCGTCACCGAGATGGCGAAGTCCGACAGGCCCTCGTTCATCCAGGTGGTCTCCAGCGGGTCGGTGTAGTAGTGCAGCAGGTGCTGCCACTCGTGGGCGAAGACGCCCTCGTACTGGAAGGGCCGGGCCGAGCGCGAGGTGCACACGTCGGAGGTCGGGTTGTCCGGCGGGTTCGCGCCGGTCCTGTGCAGCCAGTCGAACGCGTCGATCGTCATCACGTTGCGGTCGAGCAGCTCGTTGTACTGGGAGGAGAAGAAGCCCGCGATGTACGTGGTCGCGGCCGGGAAGGTGTAGTAGTTGTCGTCCCGGACGTTGTCGATCAGCGTCACCGTGCGGTCGCCGGCGCCGGTGTAGACGCCGCCGTTGCCGTTGGCGTCGGGGCCGAGCACGGCGTTCGTGCCGTCCCGGTCCGGCGGCGTGCTGAAGGTCGCGGTCTCCTTCGGGAACATGTTCGTGTCGAACTGCTGCACCAGGTTCGTGACCTGGGCGTCGGTGATCTCCGTCGTCCCGGGCACCTGCATCCGGCAGTCGCCGGCCGGGAAGGCCAGGTCGTTGGCGACCCAGACCTCGATCTTGTCGCCGACGCCGCGCAGCGTGTAGTCCTTGCGGTACAGGCGGCCGTTGTAGTCGTCCGTGGCCAGCCACTGCCGTACGGTGCCGACCGGCGGCGTCTCGGCGGCGGCCTTGGCCGTGGCCTTGCGGGCCTCGTATTTCGCGGGGACCTTGACGGGCTTGCCGTCGATGGTGAAGTCCTTGCGGGTGAGCTCCTTGACGTCGCTCGGCGGCGCAGCCGTGGCGGCCGCCTGCGGGGACTCGGCCGACGCGGGTATCGCGGTCAGCGTGGGCAGTAAGAGAAGTGCGGCAGCGATTCCGATGATTCGGGTGCGCGCCATTGAACCCCCTAGGTATGGGTGTTGCCCGGATGGAACAGGGGTGACATCCGGTAATTACCGGAACCGAATTAGCGCGCGCAATGGGGGCATTTGCCAACAAAATGCGGTGGAATTGGCGATCAAACCAGAACGGCCAGCCGCCGATAGGACTCCAGCCGCCGTTCCAGGTCGTAGGTGTTCATCGTGACCAGCACCTCGTCGGCGCCGGTGGCCTCCACCAGTGAGCCCAGCGCGACCGCCACCTCCGGCGCGGTGCCGTGGATCTGCCCCTTCAGCGCCTCGGCCAGCAGCGCCCGCTCCCGCCCGGTCAGCTCCAGCCGGGCGATCTCCTCGGCCGGCACCAGCGGCGGGAACGCGCCGCTGGTGCGCGAGCGCGCCGTGGACCACGCCTCGGGCAGCTGGAGCTGCGCCGCCTCCTCGCGCGTCGCCCCGACCGCGACGCTGACCGCCGCCATCACGTACGGCCGCGCCGCCCACTCCGAGGGCCGGAACCCCGCCCGGTAGCGCGCCGCCGCCTCCACCGCCCGCGGCCCGGCCCCGATCACCATGGGCAGCCCGAGCTCCGCCGCGAGCTCCGCCCCCGCCCCCATGGCCAGCACGAACACCTGCGGGCGCAGCCCCTCGGCCGGCACGGCGTGCACGCCCGGATACGCCCGCTGCCCCCCGGTGAAGTACCCCAGCAACTCGCCGACCTGGTCGCCGAACCCGTCCGCGGCCTCCTTGCCCTGCCCGAGCGCCCGCCGGACGCCGCCGGTGAACCCCACCGACCGCCCGAGCCCCATGTCGATCCGCCCGGGATGGAGCGACTCCAGCACCCCGAACTGCTCGGCCACCACCAGCGGCCGGTGGTTGGGCAGCATCACGCCGCCGGTGCCCACCCGGATCCGCCCGGTCGCCGCCGCGACGGCCGCGGCCAGCACGGTCGGCGCCGCCCCCGCCACGCCGGGCACGCTGTGGTGCTCGGCCACCCAGAACCGGTGGTAGCCCAGCTCCTCGGCCTGCCGGGCGAACGCGACGGTGTCCCGCAGCGCGGTGGCCGCGTCGGAACCCCGGCGCAGGAGCGAACGGTCGAGAATCGAGTACAGGGTCACGCCTGCGTGCAACACCGCACGCCCCGGGATCAATCCAGCGGGTCCCACGGGACGGCGTCGTAGCAGGAGAGCAGCCGGTCCAGCGTCGGGCCGTCCTGGCGCAGCGGGACGCCGTCGACCTCGCCGACCGGCACCACGCCGTGGGAGTTGCACAGGAACACCAGGTCGAAGCCCGGCAGGTCGGCGACCCGCAGCGGGCGCCGCTCCTGGGGCACGTCGATGCCCTCCAGCAGGCCCATGGCGGTGCCGCGCAGCATCGGCGCGTCCGGCCACACCAGGCGGCCGCCGGACCAGCAGCCGACGTTCGTGATCGCGCCCTCGCTGATCAAACCGTCGGCGGTGGTCAGCAGCGCCTCGTCGAAGCCCAGGGGCGCGACGGTCCGCCGCAGGTGCGCCTGGGCGAACCCGGCCGCCTTCTTGATGTGCGGCAGGTAACGCTGGTAGACGACCGCCGTGACACGCTGCGGGCGGGCGGAGACCTCGGTGGGCGGGGCGGCGGTGGCCACGACGCGCGGGCGGCCGTCGTGCTCGACGACGTAGACCCGCACGCCCGCGTCGCGCAGGTCGTCGCCGAGCACCGCCCTGATCGAGCCGAGCACGGCCGCCGGGTCGAGCCGGGCGCCGAACAGCTCCAGGTTGGCCGCCGCCAGCCGCTCCAGGTGCAGGGCCAGGCCGCGGGTGCGCCGGTCTCTGACCTGCATGGCGGTGAAGTGCCCGTAGCGGGCCTCCAGCGCGAAGCGCGCGTCGGCGTCCACCGGCCTGCCCTCGACCACCGCTCGTACGATCATGTGTCCAGCATGTCCTGTCCACCGGCCCCCGCGCGCATGATCGTGAAGGGCGCCAGCTCGCCGAGCCCGCGCACCGACAGCCGGTCGACCGCGCGCAGCAGGAACGCCCGGTCGCCCTCCAGCTCCTCGGCCATCTCGGGGTCGGCCAGGATCGTTCCCGGCAGGGAGAGTGCGGTGAGCCGGCTGGCCAGGTTGACGGTGGTGCCGAACACGTCGCCCATGCGCCAGATCACCGGCCCGGCGGCCAGGCCCACCCGCAGCTCGGGCATGTCCCGGCCGCGATGGGTCTCCACCAGGCGCAGCGCGATCTCGGCCGCCACGTGCGACTTGTCGGCCACGAACAGCACCGAGTCGCCGAGCGTCTTGACCACCCGCCCGCCCGAGGACGTCACGACGTCGGCCGAGCGACCCTCGAACCTGTCGACCAGCCGGGCCAGCTCGGTCGCCGTGATCTGCCGGCTGAGCCGGGTGAAGGCCACCAGGTCGGCGAACCCCACCGCCATGCGCACGGCGCTCATGTCCTGGTCGGCCAGCCGGCCGGCGGCGGCGGCGAGCTGCCGCTGCCAGGCGTAGACCAGCAGCCGGGCCAGGTCGGGCACCACCCGCTCGGCCCGCCGCCGCCAGGCCCGCGGGCGTTCGGCCAGCGGCACGCCCGCCTGGTCGAGCGCCTCGGCGCCCAGCTCGGCCTGCGACTCGGCGAGCCGGGCCGTCGCCCGCCCGATCGAGCGGGCCATCAGCAGCATGTGCTCCTCGTCGTAGGCGCCGGAGCTGACCATCGAGAGCATGGTGCGCAGCGCCTCGACGTCGGAGTCGGTGAACTCGACCGCGTCGTCGGCCACGTTGGCGAACCCCAGCGCCCGCCACAACCGGCGCGCCCGGTAGACCGGGACCCCGGCCATGTGGGCCACCTGGTGGCTGGTGTAGCGGCGCGGCGCGCGCAGGAACGCCTCCGCCACCCCGTCCCCGTCCTCGCGTGACACGCGTGCAACATAACACCCCTGTGGCGGGCGTCACTCCAGGAGGGCGCGCAGGGCGGGCCGCTCGGCGTCGGGCAGGTGGACGGCGTAGTAGTCGTACATGGACCGGCGCAGCAGGCGCGCGGCCGAGGCCCCGTCGCCGGCCCGCACGGCGGCCAGCACCTCCTCGTGGTGCCGGATGCTGCGCCGCATCAGCGACTCGCGGTCGGGCGCGTCGGCGATCTTCCCGGCGATCAGCCCCAGCACGACCGAGCGGACCACGTCGGTGCAGACCTGGATCAGCGTGTTGCCGCTGGCCGCCACGATGACGTCGTGGAAGGCCACGTCGGCCGCGCTGAAGGCGTCGTGGTCGGCGGCGTCGTGGTCGGAGGCGGCGGCTGAGGCGGCGGCGGCGCGCATGCCCGCGATGGCCGCCTCCATCTCGGCGAGCTGCTCCTCGGTGCGCAGCCGCGCGGCCAGCAGCACGGCCGAGGAGTCGAGCACCATCCTGAACTGCACCAGCTCGGCCAGCGACAGCTCGGCCACCCGCGCCAGCGTGGTCATCGACTTGTGTAAGGCGGCGGGGGAGAACGGCAGCACCTCCGCGCCGTTGGGATCGCCCGGCCGGGACCGCACCAGGCCGCGCGCCTGCAGCACGCGCAGCGCCTCCCGCACCGTGGAGCGCCCGACCGAGAACTGCACCATCAGCTCACGCTCGCTCGGCAGCCGCGCCCCCGGGCCGAGAGCCCCGCTCTCGATGGCCTCCTCGACCTGTTCCACGACCCGCTCGTAAGCGCGTACGGCCCGCACCGGCTCGAACCGTGCACCCATGGGAAGCCCCCTTGACCCGAGCCGTCACGGACTGGCAATGTGCGTAGCCTACTGGTCAGACCAGTGCACTAGCCAGGAGGCTGTAAGACATGAGGCGAATCGGAATCTGGATCGCCGTGGGCGGTCTCCTGCTGGTCACAGCCGCCTGTGGCGGCGGTTCCGGCTCGGGCGGTTCCGGCACCGGAGGCACCCCCAAGGCCCGGTCCCTGTCCGTCGGGTTCGTGGCCGAGCCGGCCAACCTCGACTTCACCGCCACCGAGGGCGCGGCCATCCCGCAGGCGTTGCTGGTCAACGTCTACGAGGGCCTGGTCAAGCTCGACCAGGACGGTTCGATCAAGCCGCTGCTGGCCGAGAAGTGGTCGGTCTCCGACGACCGGAAGACCTACACCTTCACCCTGCGCAAGGGCGTCACGTTCAGCAGCGGGGCGCCGTTCACGGCCGACGACGTGGTGTTCTCGCTCGACCGGGTCAGGAGCGACTGGAAGCTCAAGATCAAGGCCCAGCTCGACGTCATCGACAAGGTGGCCAAGACCGACGACGCCACCGCCGTCGTCACCCTCAAGCGGCCGAGCAACGGCTTCCTCTACGCCATGGCCACCCGCCTCGGCGCCATGTTCAGCCGCACCGGCGTGGCCGACCTGGCCAACAAGCCCGTCGGCACCGGGCCGTACACGCTGGGGGCGTGGAAGCGCGGCGAGTCGATCCAGCTCGCCGCCAACCCCTCCTACTGGGGCGCCAAGCCGGCGCTGTCGGCGATCACGCTGAAGTACTTCAAGGACGCCACGGCGATGAACAACGCGCTGCTGACCGGCGGCATCGACGTCATCTCCGCCGTGCAGGCCCCCGAGTCGCTGCAGCAGTTCGCCGATCCGAACCGGTTCCAGACGGTCGAGGGCACCACCAACGGCGAGGTCGTGCTGTCGATGAACAACGCCCGGCCGCCGTTCGACGACGTCAAGGCCCGCCAGGCCGTCCGGTACGCGATCGACCACAAGGCGCTGCTGGACACCGCGTGGGCCGGGCGCGGCCAGCTCATCGGCTCGATGGTGCCGCCCACCGACCCCTGGTACGAGGACCGCACCGGCGACTACCCCCACGACCCGGCCAAGGCCAAGGAACTGCTGGGCGGCAAGACGCTGACCGTCAAGATGCGCATCCCCAACCTGCCGTACGCGGTGGCCAGCGCGCAGGTCGTGAAGTCGCAGCTGGCCCAGGTGGGCATCACGGCCGACATCGAGCCGCTGGAGTTCCCGGCCCGCTGGCTGGACGTGGTGTTCAAGCAGGGCGACTACGACCTCTCCATCATCAACCACGTCGAGCCCCGGGACATGGGGATTTTTGCCGATAAATCGTATTACTTCCACTACGACAATCCCGAGTTCGGCAAACTCCTCGCCTCCGCCGACGCCGGCACCGAGCAGCAGCAGACCGACGACCTGAAGAAGGCCGCCAAGCTGCTCTCCGACGCCGCCGCCGCCGACTGGCTCTTCCTGTTCCCCAACCTGATCGTGGCGAAGAAGGGCGTCACCGGGCTGCCGAAGAACGCCATCGCGGAGTCCTTCGACTTCACCGGTCTCGCCAAGCAGTGACGCTCTACCTGCTCAAACGGCTGGCGGTGCTGATCGTGAGCGCCGCCGTCGCCGCCGTCGCGGTGTTCGCCTTCATGGCGCTGCTGCCCGGCGACCCGGCCGAGATCGCGCTCGGCGTCAACGCCACCCCCGACGCGGTCGCCGCGCTGCGCCGGCAGTTCGGCACCGACCGCCCGCCGGCCGTGCAGTTCCTCGACTGGATCGGCGGGCTGGCCCACGGCGACTTCGGCGTCTCCTACGTCACCAGCTCGCCCATCGGCCCGCAGATCGGCGAGCGGCTCGGCGTGACGGCCGTGCTGGTGCTGGGCGGCATGGTGCTGGCGCTGGCCGTCGCGGTGCCGCTCGGCACGTTCGCCGCCGTCCATCACCGCAACCCGCTCGGCGCGGCGATCAGCGCGGCCAGCCAGCTCGGCATCGCCGTCCCCGCCTTCCTCGCCGGCATCCTGCTGGTGTTCGTGTTCGCGGTGAAGGCCCAGGCGCTGCCCTCCGGCGGGTACGTCCCGATCGCCGACAGCCCGCAGGAGTGGCTGCGCTCGCTGCTGCTGCCGTGGTTGTCGCTCGGGCTCGTCCAGGGCGCCGTGCTCACCCGTTACGTGCGCAGCGCCGTCCTCGACGTCATGCGCGAGGACTACCTGCGCACCGCCCGCGCCAAGGGCCGCGGCAGCACCGGCGCCCTGTGGCGGCACGGCCTGCGCAACGCCTCGATCCCCGTGGTCACCGTGCTCGGCCTGCAACTGGCCACCCTGCTGGTCGGCGCGGTCGTCGTCGAGCGCGTCTTCGTCCTGCCCGGGCTCGGCGACCTGCTGCTGAACGGCGTCGCCGGGCGCGACCTGCTGCTCGTCCAGGGTGTGGTGATGGTGCTGGTGGCCGCCGTCCTGCTGATCAACTTCGTGGTGGACGTCGCCTACCGACTGCTCGACCCGAGGCTGCGATGAGGGGCCGCGCGAACGCCGCGCTGCTGATCGGCGGCGCGCTGGTCGGGCTGGTGACGCTGGCCGCGCTGGTCTCGTTCGTCTGGACGCCGCACGACCCGACCCTCGTCGACGCCGCCCGCAAGCTGCGCGACCCCGGCGGCGGCTACCTGCTGGGCGCCGACAAGTTCGGCCGCGACACCCTCAGCCAGCTCATGGTCGGCGCGCGCACCACCCTCTACGTCGGCGTGGTGGCCGTCGGGATCGCCGCCGTCCTCGGCGTGCCGCTCGGCGTGGCCGCCGGGATGACGCCGCGCGGCTGGTTGTCGGAGCTGATCATGCGGGTCAACGACCTGGTGTTCGCCTTCCCTGCGCTGCTGCTGGCCGTCATGCTGGGCGCGGTCTACGGCGCCGGCACGCTCACCGCGATGATCGCGATCGGGGTGGCCACCGTGCCCGCGTTCGCGCGGGTGGCCCGCGCCGCGACGCTCCAGGTCATGGTGACCGACTACGTCCTGGCCGCGCGGGCCGCGGGCCGCCGCCGGGGCGCGATCGCCGTGCGGCACGTGCTGCCGAACATCGGGTCCGTGCTGATCGTGCAGGCGTCGGTGTCGTTCGCCATCGCGATCCTGGCCGAGGCGGCGCTGTCGTTCCTCGGGTTCGGCACCCGGCCGCCGACCCCCTCCTGGGGGCGGATGTTGCAGGAGTCGCAGGAGCTGCTCTTCTCCACCCCGCGCCTGGCGCTGTGGCCGGGCCTGGCGATCGCGCTCGCCGTCCTCGGGTTCAACCTGCTCGGCGACGGGCTGCGCGACCACCTCGATCCGAAGCTCAGGAGGGTCCGTGCTGACGGTTGAGGGGCTTTCCGTACGGGCCGGCGAGGTGGGGCTCGTGCACGACGTGTCGTTCTCGATCGGGCCCGGCGAGCGGGTCGGGCTGATCGGCGAGTCCGGGTCCGGCAAGTCGCTGACCGCGCTGTCGCTCATGGGCCTGCTGCCCGAGGGCGTCACGGCCGCCGGCACGGCCAGGCTCGGGGAGCGCGACCTGGTCGGCGTGCCCGAGAAGCGGCTGAAGGACCTGCGCGGGCGCGAGCTGTCGATGGTCTTCCAGGAGCCGATGACCGCGCTCAACCCGCTCATGCGCGTCGGCGCGCAGGTCGCCGAGGCCATGACCCTGCACGGCGTCGCCCGCGCCGAGGCCGGGCGGCGCGCGCTCGCCCTGCTGGAGCGCGTCCGGCTGCCCGAACCCGGGCAGATCGCCCGTGCCTACCCCCACCAGCTCTCCGGCGGCCAGCGGCAGCGCGTCATGCTCGCCATCGCCCTGGCCAACGAGCCGGGGCTGCTCGTCTGCGACGAGCCGACCACCGCGCTCGACGTCACCGTGCAGAAACAGATGCTGGAGCTGATCGCCGAGGTCGCCCCCGCGCTGCTGTTCATCACCCACGACCTGGCGGTGGTGGCCTCCGTCTGCGAGCGGGTGATCGTCATGTACGGCGGCCGCGTCGTCGAGACCGGGCCCATCCGCGAGGTCTTCACCCACCCCCGCCACCGCTACACCGAGGGCCTGCTGGCCGCCTCCCGGCTCACGCCGCGCGGCACCAGGCTCCCGACGATCAAGGGCAGCGTGCCGCCCGCGGGCGCCTTCCCCGAGGGCTGCGTGTTCCGCAACCGCTGCCCGCACGCCACCCCGCGGTGCGAGACCCCGCCGGCGCTGACAGGAGACGGCCATGCCCACGCATGCTGGCACCCCACAGAATGAGCCACAGAATGAGCCACAGCATGAGCCACAGCATGAGCCGCAGAACGAGCCGCAGAACGAGCCGCGGCTTGAGCCCGCGGGCGACGTGCTGATCGAGGCGCGCCGGCTCAGCCGCGTCTACCACCGCCCGCGCACCTCGCTCACCAGGCCGGGCGCCCCCGTCCACGCCCTGCGGGAGGTGTCGCTGACCGTCCGCCGGGGCGAGCGGTTCGGCATCGTCGGCGAGTCCGGCTCCGGCAAGTCGACGCTGCTGCGCCTGCTGTGCGGTCTCGACCGGCCCACCGCCGGGTCCGTCGTCTTCGACGGGCGGGAGATCACCGGCCTGCCGGAGCGGCGGCTGCGCTTCCTGCGGGAGAACCTGCAGATCGTCTTCCAGGACCCGATGAGCTCGCTCGACCCGCGCATGCGTGTGCGCGACCTGGTGGCCGAGCCGCTGGTCGCGCTCGGCCTGCCGGTCGGCGGGCGGGTGCCGGAGCTGCTGGAGGAGGTCGGCCTGCCCGCCTCGGCCGCCGACCGCTACCCCCACCAGTTCTCCGGCGGTCAGCGGCAGCGCATCGCCATCGCACGCGCGCTCGCGCCCCGGCCGAAGGTGCTGGTCGCCGACGAGCCCGTCAGCGCCCTCGACGTGTCCGTCCGCGGCCAGATCCTCAACCTGCTCGCCGACCTGGTGGACGAGCTGGGCCTCACGCTCGTGTTCGTCTCGCACGACCTGTCGGTGGTCCGGCACGTGTGCGAGACGGTGGCCGTCATGAGCGGCGGCGAGATCGTCGAGACCGGCCCGGTGGACGACGTCTGGGCCGCGCCGCGCCACCCGTACACGCGTGACCTGCTGCAGGCCGTACCGACCCTGGAGGGATTGTTGTGATCGAGGTCGACGAGCGGGGAGTCGTGGAGTTCACGCAGGCCCTGGTGCGCATTCCCAGCACCAACGACCCCGCGCGCGGGCGCACCGAGCGGCCCGCCGCAGAGCTGGTCGAGGCCAGGATGCGCGAGTGGGGCTGGGAGCCGGTCGTGAGCGAGGCCGCCGCCGGGCGGCCCAACGTCGTCGCGGTGGTCGAGGGCGGCGGCGGCGACGGGCCGACGCTGATGTTCGAGGGCCACACCGACGTCGTGACCGAGGGCGACCTGTCCACCTGGACCGTCGACCCGTTCGGCGGCGAGATCCGCGACGGGCGGTTGTGGGGCCGGGGCAGCGCCGACATGAAGTCCGGCCTGGCCGCCACCCTCTACGCCACCCGCGCGCTCCAGCTCGCCGGCCCGTTCCCCGGCCGGATCAAGGTGTGCGCGCTGGCCGACGAGGAGGGCCTGATGATCGGCGCCCACCACTTCGTCGCCTCCGGGCTGGCCGACGGCGTGGACGGCGCGATCGTCGCCGAGCCCGAGGCCGGGGAGATCTGCGCGGTGGCCAAGGGCGCGCTGCGGCTGCGCGTCGACCTGACCGGCAAGATGGCCCACGGCGCGATGCCGCAGCACGGCCGCAACCCCGTCCAGGGGGTCGGCACGCTGCTGGTCGCCCTGCGCTCCCTCCAGCGGGAGCTCCAGGAACGGCATCCGGCCCACGAACACCTCGGCGAGGTGTACGTCACCCCGACCGTGGTCCGGGCCGGCAGCGAGGAGCAGGTCAACGTCATCCCCGCCACCGCGTCCGTCTTCGTGGACGTGCGCACGATCCCCGGGCTGGAGCACAAGGTCGTGGCCGACCGGGTGGCCGCCCTCGCCGCGGCCGAGGACGGGATCGAGGCGTCGGTGTCGGTCCTGGTGGACCGGCCGCCGGTGGACGTCCCGGTGACCGACCCGGTGGTGGCCGCGCTGGCGGCGGCCCACCGTACGGTGACGGGCGAGGAGCCCGTCTACGGCGGCGTGCCGGGCTCGACGGACGGGACCGTGCTCACCCACTGGGGCGGCGTCCCCTCCGTGGTGTACGGCCCCGGCGGCAAGTGGATCGCCCACCAGGCGGACGAGTACGTCGAGGTCGCCGAGATCGTCCGGTGCACCCGGGTGTTCGCCGAGGCGGCGCGGCGCTTCCTGCACCGGGACTTCTGATGCTCGCCGAAGCCGCCCCCGGGATGCGTCCCGGGCCGACGAACTCGCTGGTGGACGTCGCCGGGCTGCGCGTCGGGCACGCGCACCGCGTGGGCGGCGGCTACCGCACGGGCACGACCGTGGTGCTGGCGCCGCCGGAGGGCGTGGTGGCCGGCGTCGACGTGCGCGGCGCCGCTCCCGGCACCCGCGAGACCGAGTTGCTGGATCCGCGCAACCTCGTCGAGCGCGTGCACGCCGTCGTGTTGTCGGGCGGCAGCGCGTACGGGCTGAGCGCGGCGTGCGGGGTGATGGACGGGCTGGCCGACGCGGGCGTCGGGTTCCCGGTGGCGGGTGGCGTGGTGCCCATCGTCCCGGCGGCCGTCATCTACGACCTCGGGCGCGGCGGCGACTTCCGCGCCACCCCTGACGCCGCCCTCGGCGCCGCCGCCTACGCCGCCGCCCGCGCTCCGGCGCACGAACCGCCCTTCCCCGCGCCCCCGCCCCGCCGCGGCGGCAGCGCCTCCCGGCACGGTGGCGCGGGCCGGTACGTCACCGCGGCCCAGCACACCACCGCACCCCCCACGGCCAGCGGGTCCATCGGGGCCGGGGCCGGGGCGATGGCGGGCGGCCTGGCCGGCGGCGTCGGGACGGCCAGCGCCGTCCTGCCCGGCGGCGTCACCGTGGCCGCCCTGGCCGTCGTCAACGCCGCCGGATCCGTGCTCGACCCCGCGGGCGCCACCCTCGCCGGCGTCCGCTACGGCCTGCCGGGCGAGTTCGGCCACCTGCGCCGCCCGGACCCCGCCGAGGCCGGGGCGTGGCAGCCGGACAAGGTCACCTCGTTCAACACCACCATCGGCGTGGTGGCCACCGACCTCACCCTCACCAAGGCCCAGTGCGGCAAGCTGGCCGGGGTGGCCCACGACGGCCTGGCCAGAGCCATCCGGCCGGCCCACACCATGGTCGACGGCGACACCGTCTTCGGCCTGGCCGCCTGCGCCCGCCCGGCCCCCGGCCCCGACGGGCTCCAGGACGTCCTGGCCGCCGCAGCCGACGTGTTCAGCCGGGCGGTGGCCCACGCCATGCTCGCCGCCACCGGCCGCGAGGGCGCGCCCGCGTACCTCGACGTGTTCCCGAGCGTCCTAGGGGGAGACAGATGACCTGGCCGGACGGCCTGCCCATCGGAGACGGATGGGCCGCCACCGAGGACACCACCGAGGTGATCTTCCCCTACGACGGCTCGGTGGTGGCCCGCGCCCCGCTGGGCACCCCCGCCCACGCCGCCCGCGCCCTGGAGGCGGCGCTGGCCGTCGCGCCCGCCATGGCCGCGCTGCCCTCGCACGCCCGCCGCGCGGCGCTCATGGCCGCGCACGACGCGCTCGCCGCCCGCCGCGAGGAGTTCGAGCGCCTGCTGGTCCTGGAGACCGGCAAGCCGCTGGTCGACTGCCGGGTGGAGGTGGCCAGGACACTGCTCACCCTCGCCACGGCCGCCGAGGAGGTCGCCCGGCTGCACGGCGAGACCGTCCCGCTGGACCTGCTGCCGTCGGGGGAGGGGCTGATCGGGTTCTGGACGCGGCGGCCGATCGGCGTCGTCGTCGGGATCACCGGCTACAACTACCCGCTGCTCCTGGCCGCCCACAAGATCGCCCCGGCGGTCGCGGCCGGCTGCCCGGTGATCGTCAAGCCCGCCCCGGCGACGCCCCTGTCCACGCTCCG
Source organism: Nonomuraea sp. NPDC049637 (assembly GCF_040675235.1). Lineage (NCBI taxonomy): Bacteria > Bacillati > Actinomycetota > Actinomycetes > Streptosporangiales > Streptosporangiaceae > Nonomuraea > Nonomuraea sp. NPDC049637. Next base: position 46,035 of record NZ_JBFAOM010000024.1, on the reverse strand, counting down.
GCTGGTGCACCTGCTGCGCGAGGGCGGCCTGCCGCCCGCCGGCGTCCAGCTCGTCACCGGGGACGTCGAGGTCGGCCGCACGCTGGTCGAGGACCGGCGGATCGGCGCGGTGTCCTTCACCGGCTCGGCCGCCGCCGGGCACGCCATCGCCCGCGCCGCCGCCCCCACCAAGGTGCTGCTCGAACTCGGCTCGAACGCCGCCCTCGTGGTCGCCGCCGACGCCGACCTGGCGGCCGCCGCCGACGCCGTCGTGCGCGGCGGTTACTACGCCTCCGGGCAGGCGTGCATCGCCGTGCAGCGGGTGCTGGTGGAGGAGCCCGTACGGGAGGAGTTCCTGGCGCTGCTGGCCGCCCACGTCAAGGACGTCGCCGTCGGCGACCCGCGCCTGCCCGGGACCCGCGTGGCCCCGCTGATCGACCCCGCCGCCACCGACCGCGTCCTCGCGTGGATCGGCGACTCGGGCGCCGAGGTGATCGCCGGCGGCGTGCGCGAGGGACGGGCGATCGCGCCGACCGTGCTGTCCGGCGTGCCCGACGGCGCCGCCGCGTGGGACGAGGAGATCTTCGGCCCGGTGGTGTGCGTCCGCGGGGTGCCGGACCTCGACACGGCCTTCGAGGCCGTCAACCGCTCCCGGTACGGCCTGCACGCCGCCGTCTACACCCGCTCGCTGGCCACCGCCTTCGCCGCGATCGAACGTATCCAGACCGGCGGCGTGGTGGTGAACGAGGTGCCCGGCTTCCGCGCCGACAACATGCCGTACGGCGGCGTCAAGGATTCGGGCAGCGGTCGCGAGGGCCCGCGCTTCGCCATGGAGGAAATGACGGTGACCAGAATGGCGATCATCCGCCCCTGACGGCCGCTGTAGGGTGGCGCCAGACTGCGAGGGGGCGCCTGCCTTGGCTGAACGAGCGGACGAGCCGGTGGTTGTCCCGCGGGCGCGCGGCAGCAGGGCCCTCGCGGTGCTCGCCGCCCTCCTGGCCGTCGCCCTGGCGTGCGCGGGCACGGCCTGGTGGCGCGAGCACGGGCAGGCGCGGGACCGGGAGCGCGTCGCGCTGGCCCACCGGCTCGCGCTGCACGCCGCCGAGCTGCGCGGGGACGATCCGGCCAAGGCTCGCGACCTCGGCCTGGCCGCTGTGGGCCTGCACGCCGACGACCGGACCCGCGCGGGGCTGACCGACACCCTCCTGCTGGGGCGCAGGGAGGACCTCTGGCTCCGCGACTTCGGCGGCGCCCGGCACGCCGAGCTGAGCGGCGACGGGCGCGTCGGCCTGGTCGCCGGGGACGGGAAGGCCGAGGTCTGGCGGCTCGGCTCCGGGAGAGCGGTCGTGCTGGACGGCCCCGAGGGCGCGATGGCGGCGCTGGCGCTCTCCCACGACGGCCGCACCGCTCTGACCGCCGTCGACGACGGCGCCACGACCGTGTGGGACCTCACCGACCCCGCCCACCCGGCCCGGCGGGCGACGTTGCGGGGCGTGGCGGGGAAGGGGTCGCTCGACGACGTCCAGGCGGTGGCCGTGAGCCGGGACGGCCGGGTCGCCGCGGTCGCCGACTTCGCCGGGAACCTGCTGGTGTGGGACCTGACCGTACGCGACCACCCGGTCCGGCGCTCGGTCACGGCCGTCCACGACTCCCGGACGGAGGACCTCGACCTCAGCGGCGACGGCAGGACGGCGGTCACCACGTCCGAGGACGGCCCGGTGACGATCTGGAACCTGGCGGATCCGGCGCACCCGGTGAAGGCCGCCGAGCTGACCCCGGCGATCTACACCGGCACGGCCGCCGCCCTGAGCGGCGACGGACGCGTCCTCGTCGTCGCGCGGCGCGACCCGGGGGCCGACTGGCGGAGCCAGGCGGAGGTCTGGACGCTCGGCGACCCGGCCCGTCCGGCCCTGACCGCCGTCATCGGGATGCCTCCGGCGGACATGCTCGACGTGGCCCTCACGCCGGACGGCGGGACCGCTCTCCTGGCGGGCTCCAACGGCAACGGATCGCTCTGGGACCTGTCCGTGCCTTCCCGGCCGGTCCGGCTGGCCGGGCTGCGCGGGTACCCGTCGGAGGTCAGTGGGGTGGCGTTGAGCGACGGCGCCCGCAGCGCCCTGCTGGCCGCCCCCGAGAGCACCACCTTCTCCCTCTGGGACCTGCACGACCTGCGGCAGGTGGCCACCGGCCCCGAGCGGGACCTGTGCGACCACGGCTCGCAGACCTTGAGCAGGACGGACTGGGACCGCTACACCGACGGCGCGGACCCTTCGGACTACGGCGGCAGCGCCGGCGGCGGCGATGTGAGCCTCTGCTCCCTCCGATGAGGGTAACGGTTTGACCAGATGTCTTTACCTTGCCGCAACGGTCGCGTTGGATGGCGCGCATGGTGGAGATCACGCGCAGAACGGTGTTCAAGGCGGGTGCGGCAAGCGCTTTCCTCGCGGGCGGCGTCCCGGGGACGACGGCCCTGGCGGCGTCCGGACCGGCCATGGAGGGATCGGCCACGGAGGGATCGGCCACGGAGGGGCTGGAGCAGCGGGCCATGGCGATGGACCCGCCGGTGTTCCTGCTGGAGAGCGCGGTCCCGCCGCACTTCGCCGCCGGGCCCGGCTCCACGTTGTCGATCAGCGACCGGGTCGCCGTGTGCGGGACGCGGTCGCTGCGCTGGGAGCACGCGGCCCGCGACGTGATCACCGTGCGGGCCCCGCTGCGGTGGGCGCCCGACCCCTACCGGCTCGGCGACGACCAGGCGTGGCAGGGACTGGTGGACGCGTTCTGCGTGTGGGTGCACAACGCCGAGCCGGTGGACGACGTGCTGCGGTTCGAGTTCGGGCGGGGCGAGCGCACCGACCTGTGGTTCGAGTTCCGGCTCGGGTTCAGCGGGTGGCGTACGGCGTGGGTGCGGTACGCCTACGACATGCACGGCAGGCCCCACCCCGACATGGACACCCTGCGGATCGTCGCCCCGCGCAGGACCGGGACCCTGCACCTGGACCAGCTCATGCTCAACGTGCCGCTGCGTCCCGACGCCCCCTGCCGCGACCACCAGCTCCCCGACATCGCCCCCGAGGGCGATGAGTACGACAACCAGCACTGGCAGGCCCTCCACCGCTTCGACCGGCTGCTGGCCACCGTCGAGCCCGACCTGTCGCCGCCGTCCGCCGCCGAGCTGGCCTCGCTGCGCGCCCTGCACGCCCGCTACCACGACGAGTACCTGACCGCCCAGGTCAAGCCGGACGTGCCGGGGCTGACGGCCCAGGTCGCCGCCCTGGAGGGCCGCCCCACGCACGCCTACCAGTCGCAGATCTACCCGGCCGCGATCGCCGCCGAGCTCAAGGCGTTCGTGAACCCGGTCACGCTGCGCGCCTGCACCGACCTGATGAAGACGATCGCCCAGGCCCACCAGGCCGCCCCCGCCGAACGCCCGGCGCTGGCCGCCCTCTACCTGCGCATGGTCGCCCACCTGCGGGAACAGGGCTGGACGAAGGGCAGCTGCCAGGGCACGATCCACCACCTCGGCTACGACGTCCGCGGCCTGTACGACTCCGTCTACCTCATGCGGGAGGCCCTGCGCGAGGCGGGGGAGTTGGAGCGGGTACGAGCGGACCTGGAATGGCTGAGCGGACTGGGCCGGATCTTCCGCGGTTTCGGCTTCCGGATGGCCCGGGGCAGCATGATGGACCTGTACAACACCACCGTCCGCGGCATGCTGGCGGCCGTGCTGCTGCGCGACGGCGAGGCGCAGCAGGTGGCGTACCTGCGGGCGCTGCGCGACTGGCTGAACGCCACCCTGCTGCCCACCGACGGCATCCAGGACGGCATCAAGGTGGACGGCACCGCCTTCCACCACGTCGGCTTCTTCCCCGACTACGTCCGCGACGGCTTCGCCGGGCTCGCGCCGCTCGTATACGTCCTGCACGGCGGCTCGTTCGCGATCTCGCCCGAGGCGTTCGGCTGGCTGCGCAAGGCGCTGCTCACACAGCGCGTCTACGCCAACAAGAACCACTGGCCGATCTCGATCAGCGGCCGCAACCCCAGCGGCGCCACCGCGCTGTCGATCGTCCCGTTCGAGTGGCTGGCCCCGATCGACGACGAGATCGCCGCCGCCTTCCTGCGCCTGCTGCCCGGCAGCCCGACGCCGCGGCAGAAGGAGCTCGCGGCCCGGCTCGCCGCGCGCGGCATCACCCCGGAACCGGCCCCGACCGGCGCCTGGGCGCTCAACTACGCGGCGCTCGCCGTGCACCGCCGCGACGAATGGCAGATCACCGTACGCGGGCACAACCGCTACCTGTGGAGCACCGAGATCTACGTCGGCGCCAACTGGTACGGCCGCTACAACACCTACGGCCAGATCCAGGTCCTGCACCGCGGCGACCCCGTCACCAACCAGGACAGCGGCTACGCCCAGCCCGGCTGGGACTGGAGCCGCCGTCCCGGCACCACGGTCATTCACAAACCGCTCGACCAGCTCAAGGGCGACCTGACCGGGGCGATCGAGGAGATGCTCCTCACCGACTCCCGTTTCGCCGGAGCCTGCACCATCGACGGACGCAACGCCCTGTTCGCCATGGACCTGCACGGACACCCCAAGTACGACGGCACCCACCGGGCCCGCAAGTCGGTGTTCCTGTTCGACGACCGCGTCGTGGCCCTGGGCACCGGCATCACCAACGACGACACCGCGGACGAGACGGAGACCACCCTCTTCCAGACCCGGCTGCCGGCCAGGAACGCGCCCACCGTGGTGGACGGCGCCGCGGTCACGGCCTTCCCCCACCAGGCGCTCGACGGCGGCCCGCGCTGGCTGCTCGACGACAAGGGCATCGGCTACTACCTGGCGTCCGGGCAGAGAGTGGCCCTGACCCGCTCGGCCCAGACCTCCCGCAACAACGCCACGGAAGAGCCCACCAGCGGAGACTTCGCCACAGCCTGGATCAGGCACGGCACCGCACCTCGCAACGGGACGTACGAGTACGCGATGGTGGTGAACACCACGGCCGAGCGCATGGCCGGCTTCGCCGCCGCGATGGGGGACGCGGCGAGCGCCCCCTACCGGGTGCTGCGCGCCGACACGGCGGCCCACGTCGTGCGGGATCGCGACACCGGCATCACCGGGTACGCGGTGTTCGAGCGCACCAGTCTGGAAGGTCTGGTCCGCGAGGTCGACACGCCTTCGATGCTGCTCGTCCGTACGGAGGGGGAGACGCTGGTGATCGCGGTATGCGATCCGGACCTGCGCCTGTACGGCGGGATCGACCACGACCAGTACGACAAGGGCCGCTACGTCGGCCACTACAGCCCGTGGTCGCGGCCCTGGCTGGCCGGCCCGAGCCACCCGCACCGCATGAGGGTGACCCTGGACGGGCGGTGGCGGGCGGACGCCGGCCAGCCGTGCCGGGCCAGGATCACCGGGCCGCGCACGGTCCTGGAGTTCGAGACCGTGCACGGACGGCCGGTGCAGGTGCGGCTGAGCCCCGCGACCTGACCCGGGCGGGGGCGGGGGCGCCCCCGCCCGGAGATCACGCCCGTGACCGCGACGACCGCCGTCCCGATCGGACCGTTCACGTCCCGGTCAGCTGGTTCGCGTCCCGGTCACGGGGTGGGATGGTGCACGCCCGATCAGCGGGTGTGCCGCTCGAGTTCCGCGCGGATCTCGCGCAGGTGGTGCCGGACCGCGGGGGCGCCGTCGCGCGCCAGGTCCCGCACCCAGCCGGAGTGACCGTCCCGCAGCTCGCGCCTGATCAGCGTGAGCGTCTCCTCGTGCGCCCCGGCCTCCAGGCGCAGCCACGCCCGGTCGAACCGGTGACCGGAACGGCGGGCGAGCACCGCGTCCAGGCCGTCGCGCTGGGCGGCGCTCGGCGCGTCAGGAAGGCTGACGCGCAGCCGGTGCGCGACCTCGCGCAGCCGGGCGTCGAGCTCACGATGGTCACGGATCAGCCGCCAGGCGATCTCCCGCACGTCCTTGTCGTGCGACCTGCGGAGCGCGGCCTTCCCGGCCGCGATCTCGGCGAGATTGCCGCGGTGCGCCTGCCGCAGGTACGCCCGGTCCCGAGCCGAGGCGTGGAACGCCTGGACGGACGGGGCGGCTGCGGCGCCGGGCGCGGCCACCGGCCGGACGGTGGTGGCGGCCTGGGCCGCGGCGGGTGCCGTGGCGGACACGGTCAACGCCAGCACGGCCGCGATTCCCGCGGGTGCTAAGTGGCTCCGTGCTGTTCTCATGGGTCCCTCCCTTCAATGGGACCCGTGCCCGCTGCCCCATCCGGTCGGGAGTATTCGTGTCAATTGGGCGGATCGAAACGGCCGTCCACGGCGGTCCAGCCGCCGTCCACGTACAACACCGAGCCCGTCACGAAGCTCGCCGCGTCGCCGGCCAGGTAGACCACCGCGCCGGCCATCTCGGGCGCGGTGGCCCACCGGCCGAGGGCGCTCTTGGCGGCGTACGCGGCGTACCAGTCGGGGTTGTTCTTGATCTGCCTGGTCAGCGGGGTCTCGACCACGCCGGGCGCGATCGCGTTGACGCGCACGCCGTGCGGGCCGAACTCGGCCGCCGCCGTCCGCAGCAACTGCACCAGCCCCGCCTTCGTGGCCGCGTAGACGCCCTGCCCCGGCTCGGTCACCGACGCCCGGATCGACGCGAACCCGATGATCGACCCGCGCCCGCGCCGCACCATCCCGGCGCCGAACGCCCGCACCACGTCGAACGAGGCCCGCAGGTTCAGCCCCACCACCCGGTCGAACTCCTCGCCGGAGTAGTCGAGCAGCCGCTTGCGCACGTTCGTCGCCGCCGTGAACACCAGCACGTCGGCCGGCTCCTCCGCGGCGGCCGCCCGGACGGCGTCGGCGTCCAGCACGTCGAGCAGCCGGGCCGTGCCCCCGCATCCGGCGGCGGTCTCCTGCGCGGCGGCCAGGTCCCGGTCCGCGCACACCACGGACGCCCCATGCGCGGCCAGGGCGAACGCCGACTCCCTGCCGATCCCGCTGCCGGCCCCGATCACCACGGCCCGCCGCCCGTCGAGGCGGAACAGCGCGTCATATCCCGTCATGCTGAGAAACACTAGCGACTGGTCAGACCAGTACACCAGGTTCTCCCGCTCCCGACCGCCCGCCCCGCGCCGGGCCGCCCGGGATCCCGGCGTGTGGAGGCGTACGGCAGCAGGCCCGAAACTGTCGGCGGCGCCTGCCAGGATGCGGCCCATGACGACCATCGCCGGCTTCTGGGACGCCGCAGCCGACTCCTTCGACGACGAGGCCGACCACGGGCTCCGCGACCCCGAGGTCAGGGCCGCCTGGGCGGCACGACTGGCCGAATGGGTGCCCGCCGGGCCGCTCGACGTGCTCGACCTGGGCTGCGGCACGGGCTCGTTGTCGTTGCTGCTGACCGTCCAGGGCCATCGCCTGACCGCCGTCGACCTGGCTCCGCGCATGGTCGAACGCGCCCGGGCCAAGCTGGCCGCCACCGGCGCCACGGTGCTGACGGGAGACGCGGCCGACCCGCCCGTCGGCGACCGCCGCTTCGACGTCGTGCTGGCCCGCCACCTGCTGTGGGCCATCCCCGATCCGGCGGCGGCGCTGGCCCGCTGGGTGTCGCTGCTGCGCCCCGGCGGCCGGCTGGTGCTGGTGGAGGGCCGCTGGCAGACCTCCGGCGAGCAGTCCGACTACGTGCCAGGTGAGCACTTCCCGTGGATGGGCGGCGTCACCGCCGACAACCTGACCACGGCCCTCCGCCCCCTGGTCGGCGACCTCCGGGTGCATCCCCTGCCCGACCCGGCCCTGTGGGGCAAGGAGATCACCGACGAGCGCTACGCGGTGGTGGCCACGCTCTGAGAACACAGGCCCCCGGCATCTCTGAGCACAGGGCCGGTGCGGCGGTGCGGCGGCCGTACGATGGGCCCTTTCATCGGGGGAAAGGGCGGGCGCGGTGGTGGGCAGGACGTTCGAGATCGCCGGTGAGCTGCGAGTACGACGCCTCGGCTACGGCACCGCCCAGCTCACCGGCCCCGGCTACTGGGGCCCGCGCCTGACGCCCGGCGACGCGGTCGCGCTGCTGCGCCTGGCCGTCGACCGCGGCGTCACGCTCATCGACACCGCCGACAACTACGGCCCGGACATCGCCGAGGAGCTGATCGCCCAGGCCCTCCATCCGTACCCCGGCGACCTCGTGCTGGCCACCAAGGGCGGCGTGATCCGTACCGGGCCGGACAGGTGGCACGCCGCCGGACGCCCCGAGGATCTGCGCGCCATGTGCGAGGCGAGCCTGCGCCGTCTGCGCACCGACACCGTCGACCTGTACCAGCTCCACCGCATCGACCCGGCTGTGCCGCTCGCCGACCAGCTCGGCACGCTGGCCGAACTGCGCGAAGAGGGCAAGATCCGGCACATCGGACTCGACACCGTCACCCTGGAGCAGCTCGACGAGGCGCTGACCGTCCTGCGGCCGGCGTCGGTGCAGAACCGGTTCAACGTGCTGGACCGGGAGTCGGAGCCGGTGCTGGCGCGGTGCGAGGGACTGGGCATCGCGTTCCTGCCGTGGTTCCCCCTCGGGAACGGCTCCCTCGCCGCGGGGGCCGGTACGGGGACGGTGATCGAACGGGTGGCCGCCCGGCACGGCGCGACGTGCGGGCAGGTGGCGCTGGCGTGGCTGCTGCATCGCTCCCCGGTCCTCCTGCCCACGCCCGGCACCGGCTCGGCCGCCCACCTTGAGGAGAACCTGGCCGCCGCCGACCTCACCCTGACCGACGAGGACACGCGCACCCTGGACGCCCTCACGCCCTGATCCGCCGCGCCGACGAACTCCCGCCCGCTCGCCAAGCCTCGACCAGGCCCCTCCGCTCCTTCCTGCTCCTCCGCCCTCCGCCGCCCTCCGCCGCCATCGGCCGCCCTCCGCCGCCATCGGCCGCCCTCCGCTGCCATCGGCCGCCCTCCGCCGCTACGAGTGCAGGACCCGACGGCGCTCGGGGCCGCCCTGAACGCGTTCAAAAGACAGGAGTAGGGTCGGCAGAGTGAAGACCGTGATTCCCGGAGGAACCGGGCAGGTCGGCGAGATTCTCCGCCGGGCACTGACCTCCGCCGGCCACGAGGTCGTGGTGCTGACCCGCAGGCCGTCCCGGAAGGGCGAGGTCGCCTGGGACGGCGAGACCCTGGGCGCGTGGGCGCGCGAGATCGACGGCAGCGACCTCGTGGTCAACCTGGCCGGGCGGAGCGTGAACTGCCGTTACACCCCCGCCAACCTGCGGGCCATGATGGACTCGCGGGTGCGCTCCACCCAAGCCGTCGGACGGGCGATCGCCGCCGCCGCACGTCCGCCCCGGGTCTGGCTGCAGATGAGCACCGCCACCGTCTACGCACACCGCTTCGACGCCCCCAACGACGAGGCGACCGGCCTGATCGGCGGCGAGGAGCCCGGCGTCCCGGGTTACTGGCGCTACAGCGTCGAGATCGCCAAGGCATGGGAGCGGGAGCAGGAGCGGGCCGAGACCCCGCACACGCGCAAGGTCGCCCTGCGCACCGCCATGGTGATGAGCCCCGACCGCGGCGGCGTCTTCGACGTGCTGCTGCGCATGACCCGGCTCGGCCTCGGGGGGCCGCTGGCGGGCGGCGCCCAGTACGTGTCCTGGATCCACGACCGCGACCTCGTCCGCGCGGTCGAGTTCCTGGCCGGGCGGGACGACCTGAGCGGACCGGTCAACCTGGCCGCGCCCGAGCCGCTGCCGCAGGCCGCGTTCATGCGGACGCTGCGGTCCGTCCGGGGCGTGCCGGTGGGCCTGCCCGCGACGCGGTGGATGGCCGAGCTCGGCGCGTACGCGCTGCGGTCCGACACCGAGCTGCTGCTCAAGAGCCGCCGGGTCGTCCCGGGGCGGTTGCTGGAGGCGGGTTTCGCCTTCGAGTACCCGCGGTGGCGGCCGGCCGCCGAGGACCTCGTCCGGAGGGTGCGTCGCGGGAGGTGAGCACACCGGACGCCGCGCGGCGGCGGGCGAGCATCCTTGCGCGAATATCGTAAGGTGCCTTACGGTTTCCCTCATGATCAATTACAGCGAGATGGAGGACAGGCTGGGCGTGCCCATCGGGGTCGAGGAGGCGCGGTCCCGCTGGGGGGCGCTGGTGGGCGCGGCGGGTGAGGGGCAGATCACGCTGATCACGCGGGAGCGCTGGGAGTGGGCCGCGCTGGTGCCGCTGTCCAAGGTCCCCGGAATGCTGACCGGTTTGCCCGTGGTGTCGTTGTCCACGGCCAAGGCCAAGCTGGGGGAGCTCGTCCGGCAGGTCTCGGAGCCGTACGACGACAGCCCCGTCCTCCTTGCCCGGCACCGGACGCCGGTCGCCGCGCTGATCGCGGCCACCCGCCTGCTCGGCCCCGGCTCCGCCGAGTGGGCGGCGCCGCAGCGGGCGGCCGACGTGGAGGCGCTGCTGCGCGACGGCTGCACGGTCACCCTGAGCCGTCATCCGACCGGGTCCGGCGTGATCGCCGTCGCACGTGACGGCGACGGCGGCGAAGTGGCCGTCGGCACCGGTGACACCGTCGAACAGGCCCTCCGCACCCTAGGCTGACCCTTCCCCACCGGAGGCGCCGACCCCGCCCCCTCCGACCCCGCCCCCTCCGCTTCCGGCCCTTCCGCCCTCGCATGCCGACGCACGGACGTGCGAACGGACCTGCGAACGGACCGGCGAACGGCTGCGGGAACGGCCGCCAGAACCGGGAGAGGGTGCGGGCTGAGTGGGGGGCCGGTGGGGCGGCTGCTCGCCGTCGCGCCTACCTGCGCCTCGCGCCCGCACCCCCACCCGCGCTTTCGCCTGTGGCCGTACGTTTCTCGGCCTGGATCTTGACAATCGGTCGGGCGGACTCTTTCCTAGAGGGGGATTCTAGAAAGAGTGGGCGCATGAACGTTCAGTCGGTCCGGTGTGACTGAGTCCGAGGCCGTCGCAGTGGTGCCCGCGGCCGGGGCGGCGACGGAGGACGAAGCCGCGCAGTTGCGGTACGCCTGGCGGGCCGTCTCGGTCACCAGCCTCGGCATGTTCCTGACCGGGCTCAACTCCAGCTCGCTCAACGTCGCCCTGCCCGCCGTCGTCGCGCACTTCCACGTCGGCGCCTTCCAGGCCAGTTGGGTGCTGCTCGCCTACATGCTGGTCAGCTCGGTCGGGCTGGTGGTGTTCGGGCGGGTGGCCGACCTGTTCGGCAGGCGCGGCACGTACTTGCTGGGGTTCGTGGTGTTCACCGTCGCGAGCCTGGCGGCCGGGTTCGCGCCCTCGATCGAGGTGCTGCTGGCGGCCCGGGTCGCCCAGGCGTGCGGCTCGGCCATGATCCTTGCCAACAGCTCGGCCATCCTGGCCGGCGCCTTCCCGCCGGCCCGGCTGGGCCGTGGCATGGCCGTCTACATGGCCATCATCTCCGTGGCGGGGCTCGTGGGGCCGTCGTTCGGCGGGTTCCTGGCCGGCGCGGCGGGCTGGCGGTGGATCTTCTGGTTCAACGTGCCCGTCGGGGTCGCGGCCATCGTCTGGGGCGCGGTCACTCTCCGCCCGGTGCCGAGAGGCCCGCGCGAGCGGCTGGACGTGCCGGGGATCGTCCTGCTGTTCACCTGGCTGAGCGGCCTGCTGCTGGCCCTGTCGCAGGGCAGCTCGCTCGGCTGGCTGAGCCCGTGGGTGGTGGCGGGCGGGGTGGCGTTCGCGGCGGCGGCCCCGGTGTTCGCGCTGGTCCAGTGGCGCAGCCGGACGCCGCTGCTCGACCTGCGGCTGTTCGGCGACCGCGGCTTCGCGCTGGCGAACCTGGCCGCCGTGCTCAACTCGCTCGGGCAGTTCTCGATCGTGCTGGTCATCTCGCTGTTCCTGCAGTCCACCCGGCAGTTCGAGCCTGCGCAGGCCGGGCTCGCCGTGCTGCCCGTCTCGGCCGCCTCGGCCCTGACCTCGCTGGTCGCCGGGGCGTTGACCGGACGCTTCCACCCGCGCACGGTGGCGGTGGCCGGCTCGGCGGTGAGCGCGGCGGGCATGGCGGTCATGCTGGCCGCGCTGGACCCGTCCGTGCCCTACGTCTGGCTCGGGACGGCGCTCGGGCTCGTGGGCGCGGGCAGCGGGCTGTTCATCACCGCCAACACCACCGCGATCATGATGGACGCGCCGCAGGACCGGCTCGGTGTGGTCAACGGTGTACGGCTCATGCTGGTCAACGTCTCGACCGTGATCAGCACCGCCATGTCGCTGGCCATCGTCGCCGCGTCCGTGCCGGCCGCCGAGCGGCACCTGGTGTACGCCGCCGACCCCGCCCGGCTGTCCGCCGTGGCGGGTGTGCTGCAGGACGGTTACCGGCTGGCGGTGGGCGTCCTGCTGGTGCTGGCCGTGGCGGCCACCGTGGTCACGGCGGTGAGCCGGACGGGGGCGCGCCGGGCGGTGTAATAGCCGGGGGGGCGTCGGCGGAAACTGGAGTTCCATGTTGCGCCACATTTGACGATGAGTGAGGAAATATGGTCATCTCGTGACCATTGTTTCCGATGGGATGAGTTAGACGGGTTCGGGGGAACGCTTCATGCCGCACGCCTTTCTGCGCGTGCTCGCTTCGACGTCCATCGCGGCCACCGCACTGGCCGGCCCGCCCGCCGCAGCCTCCGGTCATGCCTCGGCTGCGCGCGTCGTCCAGGCGTCGACGGGTGGTCGGGTGATGGCGCGGGAGGTGCCCGCGGTTCCGGAGCCGCCGCCTGCCGTGGTGCGGGTCCCGTCGGGGCCGTCGCCCGCCGTACGGCCCATGGGGAAGGGGCCGGTGGGGCCGGAACGGCTGGAGATCACCACGCCCGCCGGGACGGGTCTCGCCGACGCCGTCGCTGCCCAGGCCGCTCGGCGGCAGGAACGGCAGGGGCTCGGCCGGCGGGCCCCCGACCCCGCCGCCCTCCTGCCCGACACGACCGGCGCCGCCCCGCTGACCCTCCTGCGCCCGCCCCCGTCCGTCACCAGAGCCCTGGACGCCCTGCGCCTGGCCACCCGCCCCCCGCTCCGCCCCCAGGGAGGCCGCGCGGCCGGTGGGGCTCTGCCAAGGAGGCAAGGGATGACGTATCGGTTGTGTGTGGTGGGGGTGGAACGGGCGGTGGCGTGTTCGGCGCGCCGGCCCGTCGCCGTGCCGGTCGCCGTGGACGTCACCGGCGACGGCCTCCCGGACCTGGCGGCCGATCTGGTGCCCGCCGCGAACCCCGTGAACGGGGGCATCGGGCTCGGGTTCGCCGTCAGGAGCCTGTCCGGCAAGAGGGTCAGGGCGCTGGTCTGGGCCGAGTACGACGGCAAGGTGACCGTCGGGTTCGACGGCCTGCGCGGCGGCGCGTCGCTGTCGGTGCTCGACCGAGGGACGTTCACCATGGACCCGGACGGCCGGACGGTGAGGGCGAACGTCACCCGCGAGGACCCGGGACCGTCCGCCGTCACCCTGGCGGGGCTGACCGGACGCGCGGCGGTGAGCCTGCGCCAGACCCCCGCCACCGAACGGCTCACCGCCGAGGCCACCCTCAACCCACCAACCCCGTCCGCCACCACCAAGCCCTCCAAGCCGGCCGCCACCACCTCGAAGCCCGCCGAACCGGACGCCACCACCTCCCCGGCGGTCGAACTGAACGTCACCGCCTCCCGTCCGGCCAGGCTGGACACGGTCGCCGTCTCCCCGGGCCGCTACACGCAGGCCGTACTGGACCGCATGCCCACCCGCGCCCACGTGCGCCTGTCCGGCGGACGGATGCGCTTCACCGCCCGCGCCCCGATCGCCCGCGCCGAACTGCACGACCACCTCTACCGCGACGGCCGCCTGGCCACGGCGGCCAGCGCCGAGCTGCGCGAGGTGCCCCGCTCCTTCACCGCCGCACACCTGTCGTCCGGCGGCAGGCAGACCCTGACCGTCGAGTCGTCCGGGCCCGCACGGGCGGGCTCGGCCAAGGTGCTCCACTACGACCGCGCCGCGTCCAGGACGGTGCTGCGCGCCGAGCTGAGCGGTCTGCCGGCCCGAATCCGGTTGGACGCCGACCCGGCCGCGCACCGCGTCACGCAGACGGCCAGCTCGCCGATCGGCCGCATCGCCGCGGTCCTGCAACGCGGCGGCGGCGCGATCTCCAGCCCCGCCGGCGGCCACGTCACCCTGGTCAGGAACGGCGACGCCACCGGGGTGTCGGCGCTGCTGTCCGGCGTGTCGGGGTTCGACGTCACCTACGGCGGCGCGCCGCACGCCCACCTGACGGCCAGGGCGAGCGGCCGGCCCTTCGTGGTGGCCGGCCTCGACGGGAGGCGCCTGGCACGACTGGAGATCTCCAACACGCCCGCCGAGGCCGACCTGTCCCTCGACCCCGCCGCCGGGACGGCCGTCTACCGGGCCGGCGGTGTGATCGACCGTGTCCGGGCGGCCTACGCCGACGTCCGGAGCGGGCCGACGATCGACGGCACGGTCCGCGGGGTGCGTGGGGACGTCAGGACCGCGTGGACGCTGGGCGAACGCTCGACGGTCGAGGCCGCCACGTCCGGCCGGCTCCGCGACCTCCGCCTCTACGCGGCCAGGCCGTACGTCACCACCCTCGACGGCGCCTCGGCCGGGGACGACGTGCGGGTGGCGGTGGAAGGGGTGCCGAAGCGGGCCGAACTGGCCGCCGACACCGCGGCCGGGACCCTCGCCTGGACCGCGAGCGCCCCCGTGGCCAAGGTGTCGGCGCTGGCCAGGATCAGGACGGACGGCCGGGTGCTCAGGGCCGCCGCCGACGTGACCGGCGTCCCGGCCCGCTTCGAGGCCGCCTGGAAGGGCGGCGTCTACCGTTTCCGCGGGCTGTCCGGCCCGGTGGGGTCGGCGGCCCTGGCCGTCGCCAACCACGACGGCGCCACGTCCCCGTACGGCCCGCACCTGGCCGCCCACTACGACCGGGCCGGCGGCGACCTGGACGCGAGCGTGCTGGTCAAGGGCCTGTCGCGGGTCGAGCTCAGCCCGTCCGGCCAGGGGTTCCTGGCCCGGTTCCGCGCCGCCCGGCAGCGCCTTGCCATGGACGCCGACATCGTCCTGGGGGACGTGCGCTTCGGCGTCCTCGGCAGGGTGGGGCCGGTGCCGGGCGACCTGGCCGTCGCCGCCACGCCCGAGGGCAGGCTCACCTACTCCGGCTCCCGGCTCGGCGTGACCGCCCGCGCCTGGCTCGGCAGGACCGCCGCGCTGGCCCGCATGCGTCCCGCGCCCGCCGTCGAGGGCGGCCTGTCGCTGGTGGACGGCGGCTGCCCGGCCGGGGGCTGCGGGCCGGGCGCATTCTGCACGGCGGGACGCGGCTGCTACGGCCTGCAGGGCTACCTCGACGTCACCGGCCTGCCCGGCCAGGTGACGATCGACCCGGCGGGCGGCACGTTCGCCTTCTCCGGGTTCGCGCCCAGGCGCCGGACCCTCGCCCTCCACCTGGACAGCAGCGTGCTCGCGCCGGTCCCGATCAGGGCGCGGGCCACGCTGACCCGGTTGCCGCCGAGGATCACCCGGTTGTCCCTGGGCCCGCTGGACGCCGGGCACGTCGCCTACCGCGTCGAGCCGCCGGCCACGCTCGGCGCGCTCGACGTGCGGGCCGAGGCGGGCGGGCTGCGCGGCCACGTCGCCCTCGACCCGGTGCCGGCCGCCGTGGACGTGCGGGGCACGTACGGGGCCAGGACCCGGATCCGGGTACGGAACTCCGCGCCGGTCGACCGCCTGACCGCCGAGGTCACCCTGCCCGGCCGGGGCAGCGGCGGGCTGCGGCTGAGCGACGTCCCGGCGGTGCTCGGCCTGGACGCCGACGCCTCCGCCGCCGGGCTCAGCGTCCCCGCGCTCACCTACCGGGGCGGCACGAGCACCCTGGACGGCCGGCTGGCCGTGGACGGCCGTCTGGTGGACCCGTCCGGGCGGCTCGGCGGCGTCTCGCTCGCGGTCGAGGACCTGGCCGCCGACACGACGATCCGCCTCAATCCCGACCAGTCGCTCGACCTGGTCTCGAAACCCGGGCCGACGGCCCGGATCGCCGTGGGCGCCGGGTTGCGCGTGGGCCCGGTCCAGCGGCAGCCGATCGCCGTGTCCAAGGAGGTCCCGTACACCTCGGGGTTCCTCATCTACCAGGTCGGCGGGGACTTCGCGCTCGGCGCGAGCGCGGTGCGGGAGGTGTCGCTGGCGGTCCGGCGGGTGTCCTGGTTGCGGGTACGGCCGGGGCGCATCCCGTTCGGGCTCAAGGCGCCGGCCGCGGCCGGGTTCCTCGCGCCCGGCTTCGAGGGCGCCTACGACCGCCTCCGCCTGGCCGCCAAGGGCGTGGACCTGCGGCCGGACGTCTCCCTGCGGGTCAGGCTGAGCAGGAGGATCGGTCCGGACGCCTTCACCGGCTCCCTGCGGCTCACCCGGGCCACCTCGCTCGCTCTGCGCCGCTACGACCAGCGCATGCGCCGCATCGGCGCCCGCCAGGAGATCGCCGCCGCCGGGATCGGGCTCGCCTGCCTCACCGTGGACGCCAAACCCGGCTTCGCCTCCGGCGGCAGGGGCGGCTCGATCACCCTGCGCGGCTCGGAGGGCCCGCAGATGGTGTCCTTCCTCGACCCGGGCGGGCAGGCCCCCGACTACGCGGTGGACCTGCTGACCCACTTCATGTCGCCGTTCCCGGACGCCGGCTGGAAGGTGACGGCGGCCACGGCCGGCTCCTGCGCCCGCCCCGGCCGCCCGGAGCCTCGAACCCACGACCGCTGAGCCGAGGTCACCACGGGCCCCGGTAGCCGGGCGGGGGCGTGACGCCCTCGTACGCCGGCACCGCCCGGCCCGCCAGGAACGCCCGCAGCGTCGCCAGGTACGCCCCCCGCCCCTCGGCGTAGGCGAGCCCGGCGCCGGGGATCGCCCGCCGGACGTCGGTGGCCGCCGACCAGCTCTCCCCGTCGCACGGCCCCTTGACCACCAGGACGGGAGCCGTCACCCGGGCCAGCCCGTCCCGCATCCCGGGCGGTGAGGGCCGGTCCACCAGGCGCGCATACCCGCCCGAGCCGTCCGACCGGGGCAGGCGCGGCTGCTCGGCGGGCCGGTCCTGCGGGCAGACGGCGGAGGCCTCTGCGCGGGCGTCGAGCTCGGCGTCGCCGGCGAACGCGTGCGCCGCCGCCGGTTCGACCCGCAGCAGCGTGTGGACCGCCAGCATCCTGGGGCTGGGCGGGCCGTCGTCCAGCAGCGTCGCGGCGCGGGCCCGGTCGAGGCCGGCGGGGGAGGCGAGCACCGCCCTGGACACCGCGTCCGGATGGGCGGACAGGTAGGCCGCCGCGAGCCGGGCGCCCTCGCCGCGCGCGACCAGATTCAGGCGTCGGGCGCCGATCGCCTGCCGCACCTGCTCCAGGTCCGCCACGTCGCGCCCCACCCCGTACGCGGCCGGGTCCGCCAGCCGCGCCGAACGTCCGGAGCCCACCCGGTCGTAGACGTACACCTCGTGGCCGTCGGCGGCCAGCCGCCGGTAGAACGCCGGATCGGCGGCCAGGTCCGCCAGGCCGGCCGCGCCGGACAGGAAGACCACCGGCTCCGGGCGGGTGACCCGCTTCGGCGCGACCCGTGCGTACGCCAGCCGCGACCCCGTCGGCAGCCGCCACTCGCGCTGCCCGGCCACCGGCGACAGGGCCGCGGCCGGCGCCGGCGGCGGGGTCAGCGTCGCGTCCGCGACCCGCCAGACCACCGCCACCTCCACGGCCAGGATCAGCGCGGCCCGTGACCACCGCCCCCAGGTCGCCCGCGGCCGGGGCACGCACAGCAGCAGCCCGAGGTAGAACACCGCGGCGAACACCGCCAGGCCGGTCACCGCGAACATCGCGGGCCGCGCGCCCACCATCGCCGTCCCGGCCAGCGCGGCCAGCCCGGCGACGGGCGACAGCGCGAGCACCGCGGCGCCCGCCACCATCCCGGCGAAAGACCTCACAAAGGGGACGTTAGCCCCCGACGGGGGAGGGGAGCGAGCGGCCCAGGCGGATGCGCACCCGGTCGCCGGTGCGCAGCGTCTCCCGCACGGTCCACACCCGCTCGTCGATGACGGTGCCGTTCGTGGTCATGTATCCGCCGACCCTGAGCACCGGACGTCCCGAGGCGTCGCCGAGGAGCTGGGCGCGCGACTCGGAGTCGTCGGTGAACAGCACGAGGAAGTCCTCGGCGTCCGCGGGGGCCTCCAGCACCAGGCCGGGGTAGAGATGGGAGGAGGGAACCTCGATCACGTATTCGATCACGCGACCTCCCCTACCCCGTACGCGGCCTTTCAGCTTCCGCCGGCGGAGGATAGCGCTTACCTGGGCTGATGAGGTGAAATATCAGGGTTGCCTACAGCTTGGAGTCCCCCGTGTCCTTGTTCGACCTCCCGATCGAGCAGTTGCGCGCCTACCTCCCCGACCGCGACGAACCCGCCGACTTCGACGACTTCTGGTCCCGTACGCTGGCCGAGGCCGAGGCGTTCGACCCGGCCGCCGAGTTCGTGCCCTACGACCTGCCGCTGAGCGGCGTCGACGTCTACGACGTGTCGTTCGCCGGGTGGGGCGGTCACCGGATCGGCGGCTGGTTCATCCTGCCGCGCGGCGTGCGGGAGCCGGTGCCGTGCGTGATGCACTACATCGGTTACGGCGGCGGGCGCGGGTTCCCGAAGGACCACCTGCTGTGGCCCGCGGCCGGCTACGCGGTGTTCGTGATGGAGACCCGGGGACACGGCGGCGCGAGCCCCACCAGCCCCGGCACGACCGGCGACCCGCACGGCAGCGCCAATGTCCAGGCGCCGGGCATGATGACGCGCGGCATCCTCGACCCCGAGGACTACTACTACCGGCGCGTGTTCACCGACGCGGCCAGGGCGGTCGACGTGGCCGCGGCCCACCCGGCGGTGGACGCCGGGCGCATCGTGGTCTCCGGCGGCAGCCAGGGCGGCGCGATCGCGCAGGCCACGGCCGCCCTGCGCCCGTCGGTGCGGGCCGCGCTGGTGGACGTGCCGTTCCTGACGCACTTCCGGCGGGCTGTGGAGATCACCGACCGGGATCCGTACCAGGAGCTGGTGCGCTTCCTGGCCTCCCGGCGGGAAGGCGCCGACCAGGTGTTCCGCACGCTGTCGTACTTCGACGGCGTCAACTTCGCCGCCCGCGGCCGGGTGCCCGCGCTGTACTCGGTCGCGCTCATGGACTACGTCTGCCCGCCCTCCACGGTCTTCGCCGCCTACAACCACTGGCAGGGGCCGAAGGAGATCACCGTCTGGCCCTGGAACGGGCACGAGGGCGGGTCCGGCTACCAGGCCGAGGAGCAGGTCCGCTACCTGCACAAGCTCCTGGCCGGCTGACCCGGGTGCGGGGCCGCCGTACCGGCGTGATCACCGGTACGGCGGCTGCCCGTCACACCGCCTGCGGGGTCACCATGAACGACACGCTCCCCTGCGCGTCGGCCCCGGCGTCGAGGGACTTGTCGTCCAGCACGGTCGCGGCCACGGGATCGAGGTAGACCCGCGCACCCTCGGTCTCCACCACCTCGTCGGCCGGCTCAGGGGCCGTGGCCAGGGAGAGGGTGAGCGAGTTCGCGCCCTCGCCCTGGGACGAGATGCGGATCCCGCCCTGGGCGGGTTCCGGCGCGGACGCGGTCAGGTCGCGGATCGCCTGGGCTGCGTTGGCTGTCAGGGTGAGCACTAGGGCTCCTCCAAACGGTCGACGTACAGAAGTTGCCTGCCATTCCCCTCATCCCGGAGCCCAACCCTCCTTGGCGTTTTCTTTACCGCGAATCCCCGGCCGGTGGACAATCGCGGCATGGACGCCGTCCGGCTGAGGCAGGCCATGGTCGCGGGCCTGCGCGAGCGCCAGGAGATCGCCGACGACGTGGCGGACGCGCTGCTCGCGGTGCCGCGCCACCTGTTCCTGCCCGGCGTCGACCCCCGCACCGCCTACCGCGACATACCGATCGTCACCCGGCGGGACGAGCACGGGCTGCCGGTCAGCTCGTCGTCGCAGCCGTCCGTCATGGCGACCATGCTCGGGCAGCTCGGTGTCGAGCCCGGCCATCGGGTGCTGGAGATCGGCGCGGGCACCGGCTACAACGCGGCGCTGCTGGCGCGCCTGGCCGGGCCCGAGGGGCGGGTGGTGAGCCTCGACCTCGACGCCGGCGTCGTGCGGGACGCCCGGCGCAACCTGGCGGTCGCCGGGTTCCCGCAGGTCGAGGTGGTGTGCGCGGACGGGGTCGAGGGGTTCGCCGGGGCGGCGCCGTTCGACCGGGTGATCGCCACCGTCGGCGTGTGGGACCTGGCTCCCGCCTGGCTCGACCAGCTCGCGCCGGGCGGGCGGCTGGTGGTGCCGCTCGACCTGGGCGGGGTGCAGGTCTCGGTGGCGCTGGAACGTACGGGCGGCCATTGGGCCGGACGTACGGTGGCGCCCTGCGGGTTCATGCGCCTGCGGGGGCCGTCCGCCGGGCCGGAGTCGGTGGTCGTGCTGCGCCGCGACCCCGACCTGTGGCTGGCGCTCCCGGTGGCGCGCGAGCTGGGAGACCTCGTGACCGCCCTGGAAACCGCCCCGACGAACGTCGCCGTCACCTTGCCCGACCCACTCCCGCAACCGCCCACGACGGCGGACCCGACGGCAGGACGGGACCCGCTCACGACGACAAGCCCGCCAGCGGGACGGGACCCGCTCGCGGAGGCGGGCACGCCAGCGGGACGGGATCCGCTCGCGGAGGCGGGCGCTGACGTGGCGTTGTGGCTGGCGCTGCACGAGCCGCGCTGGTGCATGCTCGGCGGCAACCGGCACGGCGGCTACGGCGGCACCTTCGGCCTCACCGACGGCTCCGCCATCGCCGTACTCGCCTCCAGCGCCTCCCACGCCCCCGGCCCGTCCGGGCGGAACCCCGGCGCCGCCGATCCGGCGGCCGCGGCGGGTGGTCCTGGGCGCGCCGAACTGGTGGCCGAAGGGTACGGGCCGGGCGGCACGGCGCTGGCCGAGGAGCTGGCGGCGCACGTCACGGCATGGGCCGCCGCGGGCCGCCCCCGCACCACCGACCTACGCCTCACCGCCTACCGCAACCCCGCCCCGGACAGCCCCGCCCCGGAAAGCCTCGCCTTCGACGGGCCCGTGGCCGGGGGCCGGGCCGTCCGGGGCCGGGGACGGGAGTTCGTCATCGTGAAGCGGCACACCACGCTGGTGCTGGGGCTCGGTTAGACGACCCACTTCCCGTCGAGCATGAGGTCGCGCCCGGCGAGCTCGTTGACCTCGCGCCACGCCTGCACCAGCACCGGCGTGACCCAGAAGTACGTGTACGGGCCACGCGACACCCGCGGGTCGAACCCGGTCTTCACCGCGAACGCGTCGCCGACGTCGCCGGGGATCGTGGCGGCCGGCTGCGCGGTCACGGTGCCGTGGACGAGGACGACGTCCCTGGTCAGGCCCAGGCCGAGGCGCACGGTGCCGCCGTCGAGCAGGTTGCGGGCCGTGGGCGTGGCGTCGGCGGTGGAGAGCAGGAGCCGGTGCCCGTCCCACAGGAACGACAGCGGCGTCATGTACGGGCCGCCGTCGCCCGCCGTGGCCACCCAGACGTCGACGTCGTGTTCGAGCCGGTCGAGCGTGTCCCGCTTGCGCTGCTCCGGTGATCGGGCCGGTGGCGTCATCCTTCTCCTCGCACTTCTCGGCGGCCGGGTCGGCCGCGGCACGTCCGTCAACATGATGACGGCTCCCGGCGGCGGCCCGCGACTCCGGTCCAGGGGTGCGACGCGGCGCGCCTGAGGGGGAAGTCGTGAGCACGTGGTTACTCTCTGTGTCGGAGAAGTGTCACCATGTCATAGGAAACCTCATGCGTACTCGTCTGACCATGCTGCTGGCCGCCGCGGCCGTCGTCGCCCTGTCCGGGTGCGGCGAAAGCGCCACCACCAACACCGCGGGGCTGGCGCCGCGGACCGACGCTCAGCCGTCCGAGCAGGACAGGACCTGGATGGCGGCCATCCACCAGGGGAACCTGGCCGAGATCGAGGCGGGCCGCCTGGCCGAGAAGAAGGGCGCCACCGACCAGGTCAAGTCGATCGGCCGGATGCTCGTCGACGACCACACCCAGTTCGACAAGAAGGTGACCGAGACCGCGAGCCAGCTCGCCATCCAGCTGCCCGCCGCGCCGAACTCCGCCCAGGCCGCCCTGGCCAAGCGCCTGCAGGACGCCAAGGGCAAGGAGTTCGACAAGGAGTTCGTCGTCGGCATGGTCAAGGCCCACAAGACGGCGATCGAGGCCACCAAGGAGGAGATCTCCAAGGGCTCCTCGCCGGCGGTGGTGGCGCTGGCCAAGTCCGCGTCCCCGACGCTGCAGGAGCACCTCAAGGCGCTGAAGAAGGCGCAGGAAGACTACTGACGGGGGCGTCGGCGATGCCCGACGGCGCGGGCGCTCCGCCCGCGCTCGACTCCTTCGCCCGCGTCGCGGCGCGCGTGCTGGCCGGGCTCCGGCACGGCCGCGCGCTGCACCGGCGCGGGCTGCTCCTGGCGGGCACGCTGACGGTCGAGGCGGCGCCGCTGGGGGAGCCGGGTGAGCACGAGGTGCGGGCCCGGCTGTCCAAGGGGCTGTCCCTGCCGGGCCGGCTGCCCGACGTGCTGGGGCTGGCCGTGCGCCTGCCGAACGGGGTGGACCTGCTGCTGTCCACCGGCGCGGGTCCTGTGCCGGTGCCGCGCCGCACCTTCACGTCGGGGCCGTACTCCAGCCTCACGGCGTACGTGTACGGAACCGGCCTGTACCGGCTGGTCGCCCGGCCGGAGGGGGAGCGCGTGCCCGCCGATCCCGCGCTGCTGCCCGGCGCGCTGGCCCGCGGCCCGCTGCTGTTCCACCTGTGGGCGGGCGGTCGCTACCTGGCCCGCCTGCGCCTGCACACCGCGCTGCCCGGCGAGGACCTGACCTTCGACCCCGTGCTCAACAGCGCCCCCTGCCTGCGTCCGGCCGGATGGACGGCCAGGCTGCGGCGGGCCGCCTACGCGGGCTCCCGGGAGGGCCGCGGCGTGCCTCCGCCGTAGGCCTGTCCATGGCAAAGACTGGCCGACCCATGTGTGCAAATGCGACTCTCTGGGGTATTTGTCCTTTTTGAACCAGGACGAACAATCGGGGGGATCGTCGTGGCTATGCAAACAGAGATCCGGAGCCTGCTCGAGTGCCATGTGATCGGGTCGGACGGACAGTCGATCGGCAAGGTGGGCCAGGTCTACCTCAGTGACCGCACCGGCGAGCCGGAGTGGGTGACCGTGCGCACGGGGTTCTTCGGCATGAAGCAGACCTTCGTGCCGCTGGCCAACGCCCGCCGTTCCGGGGACGAGATCAGGGTCCCCTTCGACAAGGAGATGATCAAGGGCGCGCCCAACATCGACGTGGACGGCCGCCTGTCGCTGGAGGAGGAGGCCGAGCTCTACCGGTACTACGGCATGCAGCCGTCCACCATCCCGTCCCAGCGCTCGCCCGCCGCGGGGGAGCGGCAGGCCGAGCGGGCCACCGGAGAGCCCCGGGCGGCCGGGGAACGCGGCATGCGTCCGGGCATGACCGGCCAGCCGCCGACCGGCCAGACCGGCGCGACGGGTCGGCCGGGCCCGATGCGCGGCCGGGACGTGGGCGACCGCGACATGGACATGACCGCGTCGGAGGAGCAGCTCCACATCGGCAAGGAGAGCCGCGAGAGCGGGCACGTCCGGCTGCGCAAGTACGTCGAGACCGAGAACGTCCAGGAACGGGTGCCGCTCGCGCACGAGGAGGTCGTGATCGAGCGCGAGCCCATCAGGGACGGCGAGCCCGGCACGTACGAGATCGGCGAGGACGAGCAGCAGATCACCCTGCACGAGGAGCGGCCGGTGATCGGCAAGGAGACCAGGCCGGTCGAGCACATCCGCGTGCACAAGGAGCGCGTCGAGCGTGAGGAGACCGTCGAGGGCCAGGTCAGGAGAGAACACCTGGAGGTCGACGAGGACAGCGAGGCGCGCGAGCACACCCGCAACCGCGGCGACGACCTCCCGCCCAAGCGGTAGGAGGCCACGCCCGGTCCCGCGCGGGGGCGCCCACGCGCCCCCGCCTCACCACATCCACCTCCAGAACCCGTCCCGCGGTCAGCGCGAGCTCTCGGGTTGACCGGCGTTCAGGGGAACCGACTCCTGGCCGGCGTTCGGGGAAACAGGCCCCTGGCCGGTGTCCGGGGGGACCGACCAGCTGGGGCGGGCGTTCAGGGTGGCCGGCTCGAAGCCCGCGAGCTGCTTGTAGTGCAGCGCGATCTTCTCCAGCGTGTCCCTGGGGATGACCTCCTCGATGTCGGCGAACCCGTCGGGGGCGCGTTCGTGCACCAGCCTCAGGACGACCTCGGGCCCGTCCTCGCGGTTGGCCAGCACGATCCGGTTCGTGACCGGCCGCCGCCGGCTCTCGTAGAACTCAAGGCCCTGGCCGGTGGCCAGCGCGTGGGCCAGCACGCGGGCGTCGATGACGGCCTGCGTGCCGCCGTTGGACCCGGTCGGGTACATCGGGTGCGCGGCGTCGCCCATCAGCGTCACCGTGCCCGACGACCAGTACGGCAACGGGTCGCGGTCCACCAGCGGGTACTCGTACGCCTTGTCGGCCGAGGCGATGAGACCGGGGATGTCGAGGGCGTCGGAGCGCACGTCGGCCACGTGGTGCAGGAACTTGCCGATCTCCACCTCCCGGTTCCAGTCGCCCCTCGGGACGGTCTCGGGGGCCCGGTGCTGGATGGCCCAGTTGACGAGCTGCGTGCCGTCCGGGTCCGGCGGCGCGATCGGGTAGATGACGATCTTCTGGGTGCCGTCGCCCGCCATGATCATGGATCGGCCGGTCAGGAACGGCCGGGCGCGCGACGTGCCGCGCCACAACACGTGACCGCCCCACAACGGCTCGCCCTGGCCGGGGAACAGCGCGGCCCGGACGCCGGAGCGGATGCCGTCGGCGCCGACGAGCAGGTCGGCGTCGTGGTCGAGGCCGGTGACGGGGGAGCCGGTCACCACGGCGTCCGGGCCGAGCCGCTCGCGTACGGCGTCGAGGAGCAGGAGTTGCAGCCGGCCGCGGTGGATCGAGTACTGGGGCCAGGCGTGGCCCGCGGCCCGGCCGCGGGGCTCGGTCCAGATGCGCTGCCCGCGCCGGGTGACGAAGGTCAGGTCGGCCGTCTCGACGCCGACGCGGGCCAGCCGGTCGCCCAGGCCGAGCTCGATGAGCTCGCGCACGGCGTGCGGCAGCAGGTTGATGCCCACGCCGAGCGGCCGGATCTCCTTGACGGCCTCGTGCACGGTCACGTCCGTGATGCCGGCCGCGTGCAGGCTGAGGGCGGCGGTGAGCCCGGCGATGCCCGCCCCGGCGATGACCACCCGCCGCGGACGCCGTCCCGCGAGACCCGTCATGAGGAGCCGCCGGGAAGGAGCAGGGCCGAGACGTCGAACGGCGCCTCCAGGTACCCGTTGCCCGTGAACTCCAGCATGACGTCGGCCACCCGCTGCAACCGGGCCTTCTCGACGGTGGTGGAGTAGCCGCCCAGCGTCATCAGGTCGGCCGTCGCCTTGTCGATCTTCGTGTACTTGAGCAGCGCGGCCTTGGCCTGGGCCGGGTCGGCGATCGCCAGGTCCACCGCCTTGCGCAGGCCGCGCTGGAAGGCGGCCACCGTGCGCGGATTGTCGGCGGCGAAGCCCTCGGTGGTCAGGTAGCCGGCCATCGGGAAGTCGGCGGTCGCGCCGGTGAACAGGTCCGACAGGCTGCGCGCCCCGCTGGTGGCGGCTGCGGTCTGCCAGAACGGCTCGGGCAGCACGGCGGCGTCCACGTCGCCGTTGGCCAGGGCGCCGGCCATCTGCGGGAAGGGCCGTTCGACGAAGGTGATGTCGGCGGGCGCCACGCCGGCGGGCTTGAGCAGCGCGCTCACGGCCAGGGTGGCGACGTTGCCGAGGGTGTTGACGCCGACCTTCCTGCCCTTGAGGTCGGCCAGCCTTGTGACGGGCGAGTCCTTGCGCGTCATGAGGACGAAGTTGCCGGGCTTGGCCGCGTAGGCGTCGCCGACGACCTTCAACCGGCCCACGCCGCGCGCGGCGGCCAGGATCGCCGAGACATAGTTGCTGTGCAGGACGTCGAGCTTGCCGCTGATCAGGTCGGGCATCGCGGCGGCCCCGCCCTGGATCACGACGGGCTTGACGGTCAGCCCCTCCGCCGCGAAGAACCCCTTGTCGATGGCGATCTGCACGGGCGCGGCCTCGGGAAGGGCCAGCATGCCGAGGTTCAGCACGGCCTTCTCCGGCCCGCCGGACGACGGCCGGGGATCCGCCCCGCCGCATCCGGTCATCGCCAGGGCGAGGGCGACCGCCGCGAGTAACAGACGCATGAAAACGCTCCCAGAGAGTCGAGTTCGCGAACAAAAGCGTGCCGGGGAAAAGGAACAGCCGTCCGGCAATCTTCCGCATTCCCGGGCGGCTTCATTCGGTCGCGCCATAATGCGCCACCAACCGGCGTTCCAGAACCAGGAAAACCTGATTGAGCAGATAACCCAGAACGCCGAGCACGGTGACGG
The DNA here is from genome assembly GCF_040675235.1 of Nonomuraea sp. NPDC049637. Taxonomy (NCBI): domain Bacteria; kingdom Bacillati; phylum Actinomycetota; class Actinomycetes; order Streptosporangiales; family Streptosporangiaceae; genus Nonomuraea; species Nonomuraea sp. NPDC049637. Next base: position 19,597 of record NZ_JBFAOM010000024.1, on the reverse strand, counting down.
CCGCCCACATGCCCGGCAGGTCGAAGGAACGCTGCGCGGCGCGCAACCGGAAACCGACGCCGTCGGTGGCGAAGAACTCGGCGATCACCATGAGGATGAGCGCGAGCGACAGGCTGAGCCGCAGCCCGGCCAGGATCTTCGGGGCCGCTGCGGGCAGCACGACCCGCAGCAGGCACTGCCCGGCCGACAGCCTGAAGACCCGCGCGGTGTCGAGGTGGAGCCGGTCCACGTTGCGGGCGCCGTCGGCGGCGTTGACCAGCACCGGCCAGACGATGCCGCACGCGATGGCCGCGACCTGCATGAGCGTGCCGGTCGAGAACAGCGCCAGGAACACCGGCAGCAGCGCGGGCGGCGGCAGCGCCCGGCAGAACTGCACCGCCGGGTCCACGAACCTGGACAGCAGCGGCGAACGGCCCATGGCGACCCCGGCCGCCACGCCCGCGACGCCGGCCAGCACCCAGCCGGTCAGCAGCCGGCCCAGGCTGTGGGAGAGGTCGTCCAGGGCCGTCCGGCTGATCCACAGCTCGCGCAGGCGCAGCGCGATCGTGGACGGCGGCGGGAAGTAGGGGTTGCCCGCCGCCCTGGTGGCCAGCTCCCAGAGGGCCACGACGACGGGCACGGCCCACAGCCGGGCCACGGACCTGATCATCGTGCCGCTCCCGTCAGCGTCGTGTGCCAGCGCAGCAGCCGGCGGAAGGCGTGGGCGAGCAGCGCGTTGGTGAGCAGGCCGAGCGCGCCGGCCCACAGGGTGGCGGCGATGGTCAGCCGCAGGCCGTCCGGGCTGCTCTCGGCCACGATGATGAAGTGGCCGATGCCGCCGGCGCCGGCCAGCAGCTCGGTGCTGACGGCCAGGATCAGGGCGATCGCCGCGGCCACCCGCACGCCGGTCGCCACGAAGGGGGCCGCGCTCGGCAGGCTGACCCGCCACAGGACGGCCCGCGGGCCGAAGCCGAAGGCCCGCATCGTCTCCTTGGCCAGCGGGTCGACCTCGCGCAGCCCGTACATGGTGTTGAGCAGGACGGGCCAGGTGGCGGCGTACACGATCATCGCGACCTCGGTCTCCAGCCGGCCGGTGAAGACGAACGCGGCCAGCGGGATGAGCGCCACCGAGGGGATGGGCCGCAGGAACTCCAGCACGGGACGCAGGGCCCGCTCGACCGGCGGCAGGCTGCCCAGCAGCAGCCCGGCGGGCACGGCCACCGCCACGGCGGTCAGCAGCCCGAGCGCCCACGCGCCGCAGGTGGCCAGCACGTCGGCCAGGAACGCGCGGTCGGCGGCGAGCCCGGCGGCGGTGGCCAGGACCGTCGAGGCGAGCGGCAGCTCCTGCTGGGAGACGAGCCCGCGGCGGCCGGCCGCCGCGGCGGCGCACAGCAGCGCGACGGTGCCCGTCACGCCGCACACGACGGCGTTGTCGAAGGGGCGGGAGGGGATCAGGCGCACGGCGACGCCTCGGCGCCGGGGGAATGGGGCGGCAATTTATCGGCTCTCCGGAACATCGGTCCGGCCATTCGTCACCGCGGCAGGCCGGAAGGCGGGCAGAGCGGAACGGAAGTCACAGTAACCGAGCCGCGCCTTTCTGCCCGGCCGGGAAAACTCCGGTCACGAGAAGTCCGCCGGTTCCGGCGTCACTTTCCGTGAACTCCCGCCATTTCGGCCCGCCGGATAATGCGCATTTTCCGGCCGGGTTCAGCGTCCGTAGAGTTCGAGTTCGTTGAGCATGCTGCAGGAGTCGCCGATCTCGGCGTCGCAGTCGTCCGCCGGCTCGGTGACGATCATGACGTGCGCGCCGGTGCGGGCCACGGTGTGGTAGCGCATGGCGTAGTCGGTCCGGTCCTCGACCGTGACGACGGGCTCGCCCCAGGAGCGGCCGTCGGCGGAGACGTACACGCGGGCGCCGGCCGGGTACCCGGGGCGCAGGCTGAGGCCGATCCGGTTGATCGCGTACGGGCGGTCGAGGTGCAGGACGTACCGGCCGGGGCCGGCGGCGACGGCGCTGGACCAGTAGTCGGTGCTGCCGTCGAAGGCGGCCGCCGGGCCGGTGCGCGGCCGGCCGGGGCGGGTCCACCGCAGGTCGGTCTCGACCTTGAGCGCGCCGCGGCGGTACAGGGCGGCCAGGTCGAGCAGGTCGGGGCCGGGGGGCGTGACGGTGAACAGCCGGCGCTTGATCGCGTACCAGCCGCCGTTCTCGAACTTGCCGTGGGCCGGGCAGGCCGTCTCGTTGAGCAGCCCGTCGGGGCGCACCCCGGGCAGCTTGCAGTTGTCGAACACCTGGATCAGCCGGTGCGGGCCGACCGCGGCCACGGCGGTGTAGCCCGAGGAGCCGTGCACGTCCCGCACGCCGTCGCTGTTGCGGTACGTCACCGTCTGCTGCCGCCACTCCTCGCCGATCCCGTCGGGGGCGATGGCCAGCCAGTTGTGCGGACGCCCGGCGCTGAGCACGAGCACGCCGTCCGGCATCAGCAGCAGCCGCGGCGCCACGCCGCGCACCAGGCAGTCCTGGCCGTCGATGCGCAGCGGCCGGACCGGCGACCAGGTGCGGCCGCCGTCGGAGGAGCGGCTCTGGTGCAGCGTGGAGGGCGGCTCGCCGTCCCGGCGCAGCACCGCCAGCAGGGAGCCGTCGAGCGTCTGGGCCAGGGCGGCCTCGTTGTAGACGAACGGGCCCTGGGGCGGCGCGATCACGCCGCGCCTGGCGAACGTGCGGCCGCCGTCGTCGCTGGCGAACACCTCCGGCTGGTAGGACTCGGTGTCGCCCTGGCGGATGTAGGCCGTGAACAGGATCGTGCCGTCGGCGAGCTGGATCGGCAGGCCGTGCGCGGCCCCCCCGGAGGCGGCGGCGTCGGGGGAGGAGACCGTGGCGTCCCAGCGCACCCAGCTCTCGTCACGGGCCGAGGCGGAGGCCGAGGCGGCGGACAGCACGCCCAGCTTGGCGGCGCCCGGCCCGGAGCGCCGCAGGTAGTACTCCAGGGCCAGCAGCCGGCCGTCGCGCAGCTCGATCGGCGCCTCCCGCAGCGGCGTGGGGTTGCTCGGGCCGAACGTGACGCCGCCGTCGTCGGAGGTCGCCGACTCGCTGGAGAGGGTGACGACCTTGTCCACGTTGGTGGCGTAGGTGACCAGCAGCTTCCTGACCGGAGCGCCGTCGCGGCCCACCGTGTCCAGCGCCGCCACGCTCGGGAACCCGGCGAAGTCGAGCCGCTGCTCCGACGACGGCTCGCGCTCGGCCGGCGTCGGGTACGGGTAAATCCACCGCGGTGAGACATCAGTGTCGATCAGGTAAGGCCCCTCCGGAACCGACTTGCCGGTGAACTCCGGCAGACGGCAGAACGTCTCGCCGGCGTGCGTGACCCCATGGGCCGCGGGCAGCCCGGCGGCCAGGAACACCGCCGCCAGCGCGGCTCTGGGCATCGCCACCGGGGACTCCTTCCTCTCGTGGCCGCTCGCGGGCGGCCGCCTCGCGACGGGCGAGGCCATGCCTTGTCTCTGCCCCCTCCGGCCCCTTGTTTCACCTGCGTCCCAGGGTTGCCAACCGTGGATCCGATAGGTATTCGTTAAGTGTCAGTTGACAGCGACGGGCCGCGACCCGAGGATCAGAGCTGCAGGATTAAGTGTCAATTTACGCAGGAGGGACCTTCGGGTCTGGAGGTGGCCTCAGATGAGCATCGAGCCCAGGGCGCGAGTCGCCCCCGAGCGCGTGCCGCCGGTCTGGGCGGCGGACCCGGCGCCGGTGGCGCCGGAGACGGCGGCGCAGCAGAAGGTCGTCCAGCGCATCTGCGCCAGGGTGGCCCCCGAAGGGGTCGAGGTCGGCGTCGGCGAGCTGCCTCCCGGCGGCCTGCAGGTGTGGATCGACGCCCCCGTCCACGTCGACCCCCGCGAGGCCTGGGTGCTCCACCACCGCATGGCCCGCGAGGTCAGCCTCGTCGGCTGGCACTGCGAGGCCGACAGCGACCGGCTGCTGGTGCTCGGCTGGAGCGCCGCCTGCCTGCACAACCGCATCAGGCTGCTGCAGAGCGGGCTGAAGCGCCTGTCCGACTTCGAGCACACCGCGCAGCGGGCCGTGCAACTGGAGGGCGAGGACCCGCGCGGCCGCACCGCGGCCGACGTCGCCGCCGCGACCCGCGCCGCCGTCGAGCGGCGGCTGCGCTGGCCGGCCCGGCTGGCCGAGCTCGACGGGTTCGACCGCAGCTCCGGCCTGGCCCACCTGCAACTGCTCCTGGCCCAGGTGGTCGGGCTGGAGTCGAAGGTGGCCGCGGCCTGCGAAGAGCACCTGATCATGGCCCGCGCCCTGGCGTGGTCCGTGTGCGAGCACTACGCCGCCCACGGCGACCTGCCCAGGGCGCAGCGCGAGGTGCTGGCCGAGACCCGCCGGTGGGTGCACGCCAGCTCGATCATCCGCGGCGCCGCCGCCGTACGCCCGGCCGGGACGCCCCGTCCGCACATGGGGCTGACCGAGCGCCGGATCGCCGCCAGCGTCATCAACCACGGCGTGCCGAGGGCGACCCCCACGGCCGTCATCCCCCGCTCCGGCCACCAGGAGGGCACGTGACGACCCGCGTGCCGCTCCCCGGACGGCAGCACGCACAACCCGTACGAACCCTGTAGGAGAGCTCCCGTCATGCGAACCCCACCGCATCTGCCCGCGCTCGTCCGGCACGAGTCGTCCGACACCGAACGCACCCGCGCCCGCCGCCACCCCTACGGCCCGCACGACGTGCCCATGCAGGCCGCGCCGCGCGGCTCACTCGACTTCCCCGCCCCCGCCCCCGCCCCCGCCGCCGTCCCGCCCGCGCCCTACGAGGCGTTCACCGAGCAGCGGCTGCGTGAGATCAGGGAGATGTCCACCCAGGCCATCGGCTCCATCGACGACCTCCTCCAGCACACCGCCTGACGTGATATCGCATCCCCCGAGGAGAGCCATGCAGGGACTATCGCGAGTGGATCTGCGGCCGCGTGACGTGGGCGCCCACCGACCGCGTTCGCTGGCGGGCACCGAGACCCCGCACACCCTGGACGAGGTACGCGCCCTCGTCCGCCGGGCCATGGTGAGCAAGAGCCGCCTGTACCCGGTCAGCACCGGCAGGAACTGGGGCATGGGCTCCGCGCTGCCGGTCACCGAGGACAACGTCGTCGTCGACCTCAGTCAGATGAACCGCATCCGCGGCCTCGACCTGGAGGCCGGCTACGCCGTCATCGAGCCCGGCGTGACCCAGGCCCAGCTCGCCGAGGCGCTGCGGGACACGCCGTGGATGCTCAACGTCACCGCCTCCTGCGCCGACACCTCGGTCATCGGCAACGCGCTCGAACGCGGCGACGGCTGCTTCCGCTCCCGGGTCCAGGACGTGGCCGGCATCGAGGCCGTGCTCGCCGACGGCAGCGTGATCACCACCGGCGGGCTCGACCCCACCGGCGTCTACCACGGCCGGGTCGCCGGGCCCGACCTGACCGCCGCGTTCGTCCAGCACAACCTGGGCGTCGTCACCGCCATGGCCGTCTCGCTGGTGCCGCGCCCGGAGACGATCGGGCTCGTGCACGCGCGCATCCGCCGCGACCAGGTCGGCGCCGCCGTCGGCGCGATGGCCGGGTTCCTGCGCCGCGGCAACCCCGCGGGCGGGCTCATGCGGCTGCGCGAGCTGGCCCTCGCGCCCAACCGCGACGACGGCTGGCTGCTGCCGGCCGGCGTGGACACCGGCAGGTTCACCGTGCTCGGGCCGCTGCTCGGCACCGGCGCCACCGTCGAGCTGGCCGAGGAGATGCTGCGCAAGGCGCTCATCGAGGTCGAGGGCGGCGAGACGCTGCGCGTGCTCGACGCCGCCGCCGTCGGCCCCGACGACCCGCTCTACACCAGGGCGCTCACCGCCCAGGGCATCCCGACCTGCCAGGGCGTGCGCAACGCGCTCGGCGTCACCTCCTGCGACCAGATCGACGCCGGCGGCATGGGCTTCCTCGTGCTGCTGCCGCTGATGCCGCTGCACGCCAGGAAGACCGAGCGCATCCTCGACGCCCTGCAGACCGCCGTCGACAACCACGGCATCGCCCTGATGGTGGAGTGGAACCTGGTCAGCCCGCACATGGCCAACGCCGTCATCCAGATCTTCTTCGACCGGGCCGACGCCGACGCCGCCCACCGCGCCCACCAGCTGCGCAACGACGCGAGCTGCCTGCTGCGCGGCCACGGCTGCGCCATCTACCGCTCCGACATCGACCACGCCGCCGCCGACGTCTGGTCCGAGACCAGCACCGCCAGCCTCGGCATGCTCCACCGGCTCAAGACCGCTCTCGACCCGGACGGCCTGCTCTCTCCCGGCCGTTACGGCGCCTGACCCCCGAACCACCCCGCGCCGGTCGCACCCACCGCAGTGTGCCGGCCGGCGGGGAACCTGAGGCTTTCTTGCGAGGAGGACCGAGTGCGTGAGACACCAGTGGCCGTCAGAGCAACCGGCGTGACCCGCCGTCACGCCGTGATGCTGCGGCTGGTCGGCGCGGGCGTGATGCTGACCGTGATGGCCGACACCACGGCCACCACCCTGGCCGTCGGCGTGCTGCGTTACACCCCCGCGGGCGCCGGCATGCCGCTGGGCGACCTGGTCTGGCTGACCAGCGCCGCCTTCATCCCGATCGCGGCGCTGCTGGCCACGGCCGGCCGCTGGGCCGACCTGTTCGGCCGCCGCCGGGTACTGGCGTTCGGGCTGGTGGTCTTCGTGGCCGGCGGGGTCGCCACCGTCGCCGCGTCGTCCTGGTCGTTCGTGCTGGCCGCGCGGGCGGTGCAGGGCGCGGGCGCGGCGGCGATGATCCCGGCCAGCCTCGGGCTGCTGCTCGGCGAGCTGCCCGAGTCGCAACGCCGGGGCGCGATCGCGCTGTGGAGCTCGGCCTCCGGGCTCGGCTGCCTGCTCATGCAGGCCGGCGGCGGCTGGCTGGCCGCCACCGTCGACTGGCGCGCCCTGTTCGTGCCCGACGTCGTCATCGGCGTCGCGCTGCTGATCGCCTGCGCCGCGCTCCCGTCCGGCAGGCGTGCCGCGGCCAAGGGCGTGCCGGACGTGCTCGGCGCCTGGCTGCTGGCCGCCGGGATCGCGGTGATCGTGCTGGCCATCTCCAAGGCCATGGCCTGGGGCCTGGACGTCGTGTGGCTGGCCGTCGCGGCCCTGGCGCTGCTCGGCGGCGCGCTGGCCCAGGCCAGGCACCACCGCCTGCCCGCCATCGACCTGGCGTTGTGGCGGCAGCGCAAGTTCGTCTGGGGCTGGCTGGCCACCTGGTTCTTCGGCGCCCTGTCCTACGGGCTGCTCACCGTGCAGCCGCTGTACCTGCTGCACCTCGGCTACCCCATGCTGGAGGTGGCGATGTGGCTGACGCCCACCTCGGTGGCCGTCGTCGTCACCAGCTACCTGGCCGGCAAGCTGCTCAAGCACATCGGCGCGTACGGCCTGATCTACGCCGGCTCCCTGCTCTGCGGCGGCGCGTGCGTGCTCGTACTGACCCAGTCCGGGCCGACGGTGTGGGGCCTGATCGCCAGCGTCGTGGTCGGCATGGGCGTCGGCGCGCTGGCGCCCGGCACCTCCGTGGCCACCACCCTGGCCGCCCGCCCCAGCCAGTACGCCTCCGCCGTCGGCGCGGCCACCATGGCGCGCATGGTCGGCGGGGCCGTCGGCATCGCCGTGGTGTCCCTCGTCATCGACCACCCGTTCATCCTGACCGGCCCGCTGGCCGGGCTGGCCGGCGCGCTCGCCATGTGCGTGGCCATCTCGGTGTTCATCGGGGCCATCGCACTCACGAAGATCACCCGGCTGCGGACCGACCCGGGCGACGACATGATCAAGGTGCCGCGCCGGCTGCTGCTGGAGCTGCGCATGACCCTCGCCACCGTCGCGGCGGAGGCCGACGCGCTGCTGCCTGTCGAGACCCGCACGACCCCCAGGGATCACATCCCGAGGCCCCGGGCGGCAGAGAGCTCGGAGACCTACGGAACCACGCACGTCTAGTTCAACCTCAAGAAGGGCTCTCGTCATGGCAACCACCTCGTGCGACGTGGCCATCGTCGGCGCCGGGCTCGGCGGCTGTTTCCTCGCACTGCTGCTGCGCCGCCGCGGGCAGCGCGTCGTCGTCATCGAGCAGGGACCTTCGATCCCCAGCGCGGGCGCCGACTTCCTCAAGCCCCCCGGCCTGCGGGTGCTGGCCCGCCACGGGCTGGCCGAGCTCGTCGAGCGCCACGGCCTGCGGCGCGACCTCATCCGCTACTACCACGACGGCGAGCCGATCAGGGAGTGCCGCTTCCCCGACGGGGGCTTCCTCATCCGCCCCTACCGCGAGCTGGTCGAGCTCATCTACGCCTGCTGCGCGATGGAGGGCGTCGAGTTCTGCTTCGACGCCGCCATCGAGCACGTCGAGCGCGACGGCGACCGCGTCGAGCTGCTGACGCTGTCCGACGGCAGCCGGCTGCGCGCCGACGTGGTCGTGGGCGCCGACGGCACGAAGTCGGCCGTGCGCCGGGCGCTCGACATCGACCAGGTCACCATGCCCTACGACCGGCTGCTGATGCGGGTGGCCACCGTGCCGCTGAGCGCCAGCGTCGCCCGGCTCAACCGGCTCTACTTCAGCTCCGGCGGCTGGCTCGCCTACCTCTACCCGCTCGACAGGGACCAGGCCAGGGTGTTCGTCGGCCTGCCCCCCGAGCAGGACGACGAGGTCTTCGGCCGGGGCGCCGCCGGCCTGCCCGACATGCTGAAGGGCTTCGTCACCGACAGCACCGACGCCTTCGCCTCCCTGCAGGCGGCCGCCTGGCAGCCGATCAGGGTCTCGTCGCTGCGGGTGGGGGCCTACCACCGGGGCAACGCCGCGCTGCTCGGCTCGGCCGCCTTCGCCTGCCACCCCATGACCGGCATGGGCATGAGCTACACCCTGTACGACGCCGAGATCCTGGCCGACGTCATCTCCGCGGCCGGCGGCGACCTGCCGCTGCTCGACAAGCTGCTCCAGGCCCGCTACGAGCCGCGCCGGCAGGCGCACCGGCAGCTCATCGACTACGGCGACGCCCTGGCCGCCACGTTCCACGACCGGCGGGCGTACCTGCGGGCCTTCCGCGCCGACCTGCACATCTACGGCGACGAGGCGGCCCCCCGCACCGCTCCCGCGCTGCAGCCGATCTGACCCCGCCGCCCTCCGGAAGGCCCCCGGCGCCCCGCCTCAGAGACGTACGGGCGGGGCCGCCGGGCCCCGGTAGGGCAGGGTCTGGCTGTAGACGATGTTGGTCGTCGTGCTGCCGAACCGGGCCAGCTCGTCGATGACGCGTTCGAGGTGAGGCATCGAGCCGGCCGCCACCTTCAGCGTGTAACAGTCCTCGCCGGTGGTGCGCAGGCATTCCAGGATCTCCGGGCGCTCGCCGAGCAGGCGGCGCAGCGGCTCGTGCCGGCTGCCGGGATACTTCAGGCGCACCACGGCCAGCACGCCGAACCCGACCTTGCCCAGATCGACCTCCGCCCGGTAGCCGGCGATGACGCCCAGCGCCTCCAGCCGCCTGACCCGCTCGGTCGTCGCCGAGGCGCTGAGGTTGACCCGGCGGCCCAGCTCGGTCAGCGGCAGGCGGCCCTCCCGTTGCAGCTCCGCCAGGATCGCCCAGTCGGTGTCGTCGAGATCCTCGGCCATCCGGCGAATATACCGGCAGATCCACGGCGATCCCCGCCGTACACCGTGAGCGGGGCCTTCAGCCCGGCGGGACGGCCTGGATAACCTTCGGTGTCATGAGAATCGGCGTGAACGTACCGAACTTCGGGCCCGGCACCGACCCGGCCACACTGCGGCGGTGGGCGCAGACCGTCGAGGGCCTCGGCTACGACCTGCTGATGATCTCCGACCACGTCGCGATCACGCCCGACGTCGCCGCGCAGTACCCGGGGCCCTTCTACGAGCCGTTCACCACGCTCTCCTGGCTGGCCGGGATCACCACGCGGGTCAGGCTCGGCACCTCGGTGCTCATCGTGCCGTACCGGCATCCGCTGGTGATGGCCCGGATGGCGGCCAACCTCGACCGGTTCAGCGGCGGCCGGCTGGTGCTCGGCGTGGGCATCGGCTGGGCGCGGCAGGAGTTCGACGCGCTCGGGGTGCCGTTCGAGCGGCGCGGCCGGCTGACCGACGACCACCTGCTGGCCATGCGCGCCGCCTGGTCCGCCGCCGACGACTACCGCGCCGGGCCCATCCCGTTCTGGGTCGGCGGCAACGGCGAGGCCGGGCTGCGCCGCGCCGTACGGCTCGGCCAGGCGTGGCACCCCCTGCGCAACACCCTGCCCTGGCTGCGCGAGGCCGCCGGGCGGCTGGCGGACGTCGCCGGCGAGCTCGGCCGCCCCGTGCCCGCGTTCGCGCCCCGCATCCTGCTGCGGCTGACCGCCGAGCCGGTCACCGGCCCCGGCCGCCACGCCGGGGAGGGCACCCTCGACCAGGTCCTGGCCGACCTCGACGCGCTGCGCCAGCTGGGCGCCGACACCGTCGTGCTCGACCCGTTCGCCGGCGACCCCGCCGAGACGCTGCACCCCCAGACGGCCTGGCACGCGCTCGCCGCCGTGGCCGGCCACTGGGACCTCGAATCCCGCGACCCGTCCAAGGAGGACGACGATGACCCCCGATGACGAGACCCTGCTGCGCCGCGCCATCGAGCTGGCCGCCCGCGCCCGCGCGAACGGCGAGGCCCCCTTCGGCTCGCTGCTGGCCGGCCCCGGCGGCGAGGTGCTGGCCGAGGAGCACAACACGGTCCTCGGCGACCGCGACATCTCCGCCCACCCGGAGCTGAAGCTGGCCCGCTGGGCCGCCCGCGAGCTGACCCCGGAGGTCGCGGCGGCCACCACCATGTACACCAGCTGCCAGCCGTGCGGCATGTGCGCCGGCGCCATCGAACGCTCCGGCCTCGGCCGTGTGGTGTACGCCCTGTCGAACGAGCAGCTGGCCGGCCTAAGAACCGGCCCCGGCTGGCCGCACGTCCCGCAGGAGGGCCCGGCCCTGTACGCCGAGGCCAGCGCGCCGCTGGAGGGCTACTACCGCTGACCCGCCCGTCCCCCGGCCGGCGGCCGCCGATGGTAGGGCCTGCACCACCATCAGGACGGGTGACAGCGGGGGTCCGCCGCGAGGCCGCCGCCGCGATGCTGAGGAGTGATCACGCCCGCCTCACCAGCATCGGAGAGAACCTTGACCGTGGTGGAAACCCCTCGCGCAGCGCCCCGGGGGAGCGACTTCGCGCACCTGTCGCGCCGCATCGCCCAGGCGGGGCTGATGGAGCGGCGGCCCGCCTACTACGCGATCAGGATCGGCCTGGTGGCCGCCCTGTTCGCCGGAGGGTGGACGCTGTTCGCCGCGGTCGGCGACTCCTGGTGGCAGCTCGGCGTCGCGGCGCTGCTGGCCGTCGCCTTCGCCCAGGTCACGCTGCTGGCCCACGACCTGGCCCACGGCCAGGTGTTCCGGTCGCGGCGGCGCAGCAGGATCGCCGGGCTGGTGGTCGGCAACCTGACCGTCGGGCTCAGCTACGGCTGGTGGATGGACAAGCACACCCGCCACCACGCCAACCCCAACCACGAGGACCACGACCCCGACGTCGCGCCCGACATCCTCATCTGGTCGCGGCGGCAGGCCGAGGCCAGCCGCGGCCTGCCCCGCTTCATCGGCAGGTGGCAGGCGTTCCTGTTCTTCCCCCTGCTCACCCTCGAGGGCCTGAACCTGAAGGTGGCCGGCTTCCGCGCCCTGCGCAGGGTGAAGGGCGGACGCACCGAGGGGCTGCTGCTCGTCGCGCACAACCTGGCCTACCTGGCGGGGGTGTTCGCGGTGCTGCCGCCCGGCAAGGCGCTCGCCTTCCTCGCCGTGCACCAGGCCTGCTACGGCGTGTACCTGGGCTGCACGTTCGCGCCCAACCACAAGGGCATGCCGGTGCTCACCGCCGAGGACTCCCTGGACTTCCTCCGCCGCCAGGTGCTGACCTCCAGGAACGTGCGCGGCGGCCGGCTGATGAACGTCGCGCTCGGCGGGCTCAACTACCAGATCGAGCACCACCTGTTCCCCGGCATGCCCTCGGCCAACCTGCGCCGCGCCCGGCCACTCGTCCGCGAGTACTGCCGCGAGCTCGGCGTCGAGTACGCCGAGTGCGGGCTCGTCGAGTCGTGGGCCCAGGCCATGCGGCACCTGCACGAGGTCGGGGCGCCGCTGCGCGCCCCTCAGGACGTGACCACCAGCTCCAGGCCCTCCTGATCCTCCCGGATCTCATGGCCGGCCGCGGCCAGGACCATCCGCAGCGCGAGCAGCACCGCGGTGCGGATGGTCGCGTACTTCACCAGGCGGGCCGCGGTGTCCGTGCCGGCCGGACCCCAGACGACCACCACCCCGCGGGACGGATCGAGCCAGACGGTGAGCCCCCCGTCGACCGGCGGCAGAGACGGTTCGACGTCGAAACCCGCGTCAGTCAACTCCTGCCGGACCACCAGTTCCAGATCCGGCCCGTCGCCTCGGGCGAAGTCCATCCGAATCCGCTGCCCTGGCACGGACACGCCGAACGCGCCGCCTGTTAAGTGTGGCGGTTGTGTAAGGATGGCGGCTGTGACCGCCGCGTCAGTCTGGCTGCGTCTGTCGCGGGCCGTCGTGTTCGCGACGGTCTGCGGCTTCGTGTCCGCGGCGGGGCACCTGCTGGCCGGTGGCGGGGCCGTCCCGCTCTGGGGCGGCGCGCTCGGGGTGCTGGCCGCCCTCGCCGCCGCGCTCACGATCAACGGCCGCGAGCGCGGCCCCGCGGCGATCCTGGCTGCCACCACGCTCACCCAGCTCGTGCTGCACCAGCTCTTCGAACACCTCGCGCCCGCCACGGGCACCGCCGCCGCGCACGGCCACCCCGCGCCCGCCATGGCGCTGGTCCACCTCACCGTGGCCGCGCTGACGGCGTGGTGGCTGCACCGCGGCGAGCGCGCGCTGTGGCTCATGATCCGCCTGTCCGCCGCGCCGCCCCCGATCCTCGGCCCGCTGCCGCTCGGGCCGGTCGAGGTGCCGATCGAGCTGCGCCGCCCCGGCGGGCGCGCTCCGGCGTACGCCGACGTCCCCACTCCGATGGGCAGGACCGCCTGCCGCACGGTCACCCGGCGAGGGCCACCCCGGCGGCTGCGCCGCCGCTGAAGTGCCGCGTCCGGTCCAGGACGCGTCCCCGTCCTCGCTCTTCTGTGCCCTTCTGTGCCCGGACGGCGCCCCGGCGCCGGTCCGGCCGTCCGCATCCGGAGTTCCCATGAAGCCCTCCTGGCCCTTCCGCCTGGCCGCGCTCGCCTGCGCGGCCCTCCTGGCGCTGCTGCCGTCCACCGCGGCGCTCGCCCACGACACGCTCAAGAGCAGCTCACCGGCAAAGAACGCGCAGTTGTCCGCGATCGAGCGGATCGAGCTGGAGTTCAACGCCCACGTCCAGTTCCCCTTCGTCGTGCTGCACGACGCGGCGGGCAAGGCCGTCGAGGTCGGCAAGCCCCGCGTCGACGGGCCCAAGGTGGTCGCCGACGTGCCCCGGCAGCCCGCGCCCGGTTCGTACGTGATCGCCTGGCGTGTCGTCTCCTCGGACGGACATCCGATCGAGGGCGAAATCCCGTTCGTCATGAAAGGATCTATTTCTCAACCGGCAGCGGCGCCCTCGCCCGTCGAGGAACGGCCCGCCGCGACGGGCGTCCCCGGCTGGATCTGGGGCGGGCTGGCGGTGCTCGTCGTGCTGGGCGCGGTCCTCCTGATCAGGGGCGCGCGCCGCGGCCCTGACCAGGAGGACGTGGATGCTGGTTGAGCGGGCCAGGGAGCTCGCGCGGCAGTGGGTGCTCGACGAGGGCGCCCGCCTGCCCGGGTTCGAGGGGGCGTTCCTGACCGGGTCCGCGCTGTGGGCGGCCCCGGGCACGGAGCTGGGCCCCACGTCCGACGTGGACGTGATGGTGCTCGCCGACCCGCCGCCCGCGATCGGCAAGTTCCGCTACGAGGGCGTCCTGCTGGAGGTCTCCGGCATCGCCCGCATCGGCTCCACCCACGAGGTGCTGAGCGACTACCACCTGGCCGGCAGCTTCCACCTGCCCAGCGTGCTGGCCGACCCGACCGGGCGGCTCGGCAAGATCCAGCGCCTGGTGGCCCGCGACTTCGCCGAGCGGCCCTGGATCATCGCCCGCTGCACGCAGGCGATGGACCGGGTGCGCGGCTGGATCAACTCCATGGACGAGAACGCGCCCGTCCCCGAGCAGGTGGCGTCCTGGCTGTTCGGCACCGGCGTGACCACGCACGTCCTGCTGGTCGCCGGGCTGCGCAACCCGACCGTGCGCCGCCGGTACGCCGCCGTGCGCGAGCTGCTGGCCGGGCACGGCCGGCTCGACTGGCACGAGCACCTGCTCGAACTGCTGGGCTGCGCGCGGATGACCCGGCAGCGGGTGGAGCGGCACCTGGCGGCCCTGGAGGCGGTCTTCGACGCGACGGCCGGGCTGGAGGCGCCCTCCTACCGCTTCACCTCCGACATCACGCCGCAGGCGCGTCCGGTCGCCATCGACGGCAGCCGCGAGCTCGTCGCCGCCGGGCTGCACCGGGAGGCGGTGTTCTGGCTGGTCGCCACGTACGCGCGCTGCCTGGACAAACGCGCCGCCGCAGGGGCGCCGGCCGGGTACGAGGCGGGCTTCCAGGAGCTGCTGGCCGACCTCGGCGCCGAGACGTTCGCCGACCGGCGCCGCCGCGGCGACCACGTGCTGGCCGCCCTGCCCAGCCTGTGGCAGACGGCCATGGCACTGTGCTGACGGGCCCCCGGGCCGCCCGCCTCAGGTCCGGCGCAGCGAGCGGGTCAGACCGGCGGCGATCGTCGTGGCCAGCACCCAGCCGGCCATGATGAGCCCCCAGGCCAGCCACTGCGCGCCGCCCTGCGGGTTGTAGGCCTTCTCCTGCCCGAGGTCGATGATCGGCAGCAGCAGGTCGAGGGTGTAGACCAGCGCGTGGAACGGCGGCGCCTCACCCGGCTTCAGCGGCGGCGGCACGTCGAGCCCGAACACGACCGTGCCCGCGGCCAGCAGCGCGGCCAGCCAGGCCGCCGCGCGCAGGGGGCGGAAGCCGTAGCCGACGGTGGCGTCCTGGAGGTGGCCCCAGAAACGGGCGTACCAGGGGAGCGTGGCGCGGCGTTGACGCTGGCCGGCCAGCAGCGTCTCGCGGGCGTCGGCGTCGCCGCCGAGACGCCGGTACATCGCGGCCAGCTGCTCGTAGGCGCCCGGCAGGTAGCCGTCGGGGTCGGCACGCAGCCAGCGCAGCCGCCGCGCGGCCGGCAGCATGGGGTCGAGCACCTCGTACGACAGCCCGTCCATGCGCATCGCCCGCGGCCACCCGGCGGGGTCGTCACGCAGGACGCCGATCCGCGCGTACCGTAACTCCACCACCCCATCGACCGGCGCGGCCGTGCGCAGCGCCAGCTCGCGGGCCTCCAGCCGCCAGCACTTCAGCGCCACCTCGCCGGGCGCGGCCAGGGTGGCGCCGTCGAGGCACAGGCGGCTGCCGACCTGGGCGCTGGTCAGCCTGATCCGGCCGCCGGGCAGCCGCAGCTCGCCGGTGACGTGGCTGCCCGCCAGCCGCAGATTGCCCTCGACCTGGACGTTCGAGGCGGTCAGGCCGGGCAGCAGCGAGCCGCTGAAGCTGAGGAAGCGGGTGCGGGCGTGGTAGAGGTCGGGGGCGGCGTCGAAGGCGCAGCTCTGGAAGGTGACGGGGAAGGGGAGCTCGGCGAACGCCAGGTTGAGCGCGCCGGTGATGCGCGCCCCGGCCAGGATCAGCCGCGGCTGGTCGGCGGGCTCGTCGAACCCGCCGAGCAGCAGCCCGGCCAGCACCTCGCCCCGGACCGTGCGGCCGGCGTCCCAGGACGCGGCCACGGCGGGGTCGTCGCCGGCGGGGTCGCCGGTGCGCAGGTCGACGGCGCGGCCGTGGGCGAGCGCGGCGGCCACGGCCCGCTCGGCGTCGTTGAGATCGGCGATCGGCACACCGCCATCATCGCCGACCCCGCCTCACGCGCGGACCTCAAGGCCCGGCGCCTCAGGAGCGGACCTCCAGGCCCAGAGCCTCAGGAACGGAGCTCCATGACCCGGGGCCTCAGGAGCGGACCTCCAGGCCCAGCGCCTCGGCGATGACCGTGGCCTGGAAGGGGTCGATGACCGCCTTCTTGAGCGTGACCGTGTGCGGGTCGAGCGTGCTCAGGTCGCTGCCGCGCAGGTCGCAGCCGGTGAGGTCGGCGCCGTGCAGCCAGGCCCCCGACAGGTCGGCCCGGCGCAGCTCGGCCCCGGCGAGCCGGGCCCCGGTCAGGTCGGCCTCGCGCAGCCGGACGCCGTGGAAGGCGCTGCCGCGCAGGTCGGCGCCGGGCAGCCCGGTGTAGGACCAGTCGCCGCCGTCGATCTTCAGCAGCCCGAAGGTGCAGCCGTCGAACATGCTGCCGGTCAGCTTGCACCCCCTGAACGTGGCGTCGAACAGGGAGCACCGGCTGAACAGGCAGTTGAGGAAGCGCGCGTCCTCGTGGGTGGAGACGTTGAGCCGCACGTTCCTGAACGTGCACTCCTCGAACGAGGCCCCCTGGTCGACCAGCTCGGTCAGGTCGACGCCCTGGAACAGGACCCGGTGGAAGGTCTCACCGGCGATCTCCGTCCTGTCCCAGTCGTCGGCGTGGATCGTCGTCTCGATCGGGGGCGCGGGCACCCCGTGCTTACGGTCGGCCATGCGAACAAACTAGCGGATCACGCCTTGTTCGCGATGGCCGTGATGAGCGGCTGGACGAGCTTGGCCGCCAGCGGCCCGAACGCCGCCAGGATCAGCACGTACGCCGCCGCCAGGGCCCCGAGGTCGGGATGGGCCCCGGCGCCCACCGCCAGGCCCGCGATGACGATGTTGAACTCGCCGCGCGGGATGAGGGCGATGCCCGCCCGTGCCTGACCGGCCTTGCCGATGCCCGCCCGTCTGGCCGCGTACGCGCCCGTCAGGAGCTTGGTCACCATGCTCACCAGCGCCAGCAGCGCGGCCAGCCCCGCCACCGGCAGGATCTTCGCCGGGTCGGTCTGGAACCCGAAGAAGACGAAGAACACCGCCGCGAAAAGGTCGCGCAGCGGCGCGAGCAGCGCCTGCGCGTCGTGCGCGAGCTGCCCCGACAGCGCGATCCCGACCAGGAACGCGCCGACCGCCGCCGAGACCTGCAGCTGCTGGGCCAGCCCGGCCACCAGCAGCGCCAGCCCGACCACCTTCAGCAGCAGCACCTCGGAGTTGGGGCTCGACACGAACGCCTCGATGAAGCGCCCGAAGCGCAGCGCCACGACGAGCACGACGCTCACCGTGCCGAGCGCGATGCCGACCGAGATCGCCCCGCTGACCAGGCTCAGGCCGGCCAGCAACGTGGTGAGGACCGGCAGGTAGACCGCCATGGTCAGGTCCTCGAACACCAGCAGGGACAACACCGTCGGCGTCTCCCTGTTACCGATCCAGCCCAGATCGGACAGCACCTTGGCGGTGATGCCGGAGGAGGTGGCGTAGGTGACGCCCGCCATGGCCACCGCCGCGACCGGCCCCCAGCCCAGCAGCAAGGCGCAGATCGCGCCGGGGGCGGCGTTCAGCACGAGGTCGACGATGCCGGCCCGCGCGTTGCTCGTGAGGCTGGTGACCAGTTCGTCGGCGTTGTACTCCAGGCCGAGCGTCAGCAGCAGCAGGACGACGCCCAGCTCCGCGCCGACCGAGATGAACTCCTCGCTGGTCGCCAGCGGCAGCACGCCGCCCGTGCCGAACGCCAGACCGGCGATCAGGTAGAGCGGGATGGGGGAGATGCCGCCGCGCAGCGCGAGCGCGCCCAGAACCCCCAGACCCAGTAGAACAGCACCGAACTCGAGAAAGATGACTGCGGTTTCGTGCACCCGCGGTTACCCGTCAGCCAGGATGCCGGCGACTTCCGCGGTGCTGTCCGCGCTGCCCACCACGACCACGACGTCGCCCTCGCGGAAGACGAAGTCGGGGCCGGGGCTGGCGAACACCTGGCCGCCGCGGACCACGGCGACGATCGAGGCGCTGGTACGGGTCCTGACCCGGGCCTCGCCCATGGTGCGCCCGGCGTAGGGGGAGCCGGACGGGATGGGGAGCTGGACGCTGACCAGGCCCTCGACCTGCTGGTGCAGCTGGTTGAGCCGCTGCACGATGCGGGGGGCGCCGAGGAGCTCGGCCAGGGCGTCGGCCTCCTCGTCGTTCAGCTTGACCGTCTGACAGGCGCGGTCGGGGTCGTCCTTGTCGTAGATCACCAGGTCGCGACGGCCGGTGCGGTGCGAGACGATGCCTACCCGCTGGCCGGCGCGGGTGGTGAAGTCGTGCCGAAGCCCGATCCCCGGCAACGCTGTCTGCTCTACCTCCACCTATCCCACCCATCCCAAAAAATACGCATATTTCTGGACAACACTACCAACGGTCTCCGCCCGCTTGACCTCCTCGTATCCCGCCGTTGCACGCCGTCCGGTGCCCGCCGGCTGCCCGCCGGCTGCCAGCCGCGTCCCCCGCCCGGCCCGCGCGGGAACGGCCCGCGCGGGAACGGGCGGCGCGGGCGGGACGCGGGTGGGAAAATGCCGGGGATGTTGCCGCGGGAGGGCGAGACGAAGCGATGCCGACCACTTCCCCCATCCGGCTGCTGCTCGTGGAGGACCACGCGATGGTGGCCGAGGCCATCGGCCAGGCGCTCGGCCGGGCGCCGGGCATCGAGGTGGTGGCGCAGGCGGGCACGGTCGCCGCCGCCCTCGCCGAGGCCGCCCACCGCCGGCCCGACGTCGTGGTGCTCGACCGGCGGCTGCCCGACGGCGACGGCGTCGAGGCGATCGGCCGGTTCGCGGCGGTCGCGCCCGCGGCCCGGGTGCTGGTGCTGACCGGGGAGGCCACCGCCTCCGTCGCCGCGCGGGTGGTGGAGGCGGGCGGGGCGGGCCTGCTGGTGAAGTCGTCCAGGCTGGAGGAGCTGGAGTCGGCGGTGCGCGAGGTGGCCGCCGGCGGCGTGGTGTTCGCGCCCGGCCTGCTGCCCGGCGTGCTCGACCGGCTGACCGGCCGGGTGCGCAGCCCGGGTGCGGCGCTGACCGCGCGCGAGCGCGAGACGCTGCGGCTGCTGGCCGAAGGGGCGAGCACGGATGAGATCGGCACGCGGCTCGGCGTGGCCCGCAACACCGCGCGCAACCACGTCCAGCACGTCCTGGAGAAGCTCGGGGCCCGGTCCAAGCTGGAGGCCGTGGCCGTCGCGCGCCGGGAAGGGCTGCTCGACTGACGCAGATGCACCAGACGGCGTCCCTCATCCGTACCGGAAGAGGTGGTTCCGCTGCGTCTCGTGATCAGTCCTGTACTGCCCGACAGTAGGAGGATGGGCAGTTTCGCTGCGCCGTACCAGGTGGACACCCAGCTCCCGGAAGAGATGGGCAGCATCACCGCGGCCCGTCAGAGAGCACGTGAGGTGCTGGCCGAGTGCGGCTATCGCGGACGCCGCGAGGACGTCCTGCTCGTGGTCTCCGAGCTGGTGACCAACGCGCTCGTCCACGGCGACGGCCCGCCCGCCTTACGCATCCGCTGCACCCCCTCCCACGTGCGGATCGAGGTGCGCGACCGCGGCCCCCGCCTGCCCGTGCCGCGC
>NZ_JBFAOM010000023.1:0-152433 GCF_040675235.1 Nonomuraea sp. NPDC049637 | reverse complement strand
TTAAGCACGCCGCCAGCGTTCGTCCTGAGCCAGGATCAAACTCTCCAAACAATGCTTGGAAAAGTGGTTGAATCCCAACCAAAAAGGAATCCGTCTTGGTCCGAAGACCTGACGGGGTTATGCATGTGTTTCATGCACTGGCTTTTAACACACTGTTGAGTTCTCAAGAAACGGACGCGTACTTCCTCACCAGAACCCGTTCCCGGATCCCCGCTCGGAGGCGTTCATCTCGTCTTGCGTTCTTTCGTTGTGTCTTAATTCTTTCAGCCGTTCAAGTCTCTGTCAAATTGACCGGACTTGCTCGACCTGCTGGAATTAAGTCGCGCCCCGCTTCCGGGACAACCCCTCTAACTTACTCCCAAGCCCGACTCTTGTCGAATCGACCTTCCGTTGGACGCGAACGTCCGCCGGAGTGGCAGTGTCTGGAGGTGGCCCCCGAGTGAGTCCGGCGATCAACGCCTTCCCCGTGGGACTGGTGAACTCTATGTACGGTCCCCAGAACCGTCAAATCGGCGGCCCGCCACACGCCGGCAAGGCATGGTGGGTAGGTATTCCGCCGTGCGAGATCAATCCGTGCCGAGAGCACTCATCCTCCTGGTGGGCATCGCCGGCGCGGTGATCGCCCTGTTCGGGCTGCGCGAGGTCAATTCCATCGTCGGGCCCGTCGTCCTGGCGCTCGTGCTGGTCATCGCCGTGGCGCCGGTGCGCAGCTGGCTGACGGCGCGGCGGGCGCCCATATGGGTGCAGGTGGCGGTGCCGTTCCTGATCGTGGTGCTGGTGCTGCTCGGCATGGTGGGGATCCTGACGATCTCCGTCACCCAGCTCGCCTCGCTGCTGCCCACGTACGCCAAGCAGTTCGAGGAGCTGCTGGCGGCCTCGCAGCACTGGGCCGCCACCCACGGGCTGGGCAACGACGTGCTGGCCAAGGCGGTGCAGGCGTTCGATCCCGGCCGGATGCTGGGGCTGGCGCAGAGCCTGCTCGGGAGCCTGATCGGCGTGTTGTCGAGCCTGTTCCTGATCGTGGTGCTGTTGCTGGCGATGTGCATCGACGCGCCGGTGACGGCGCGCATCCTCACCACCGGCGAGGGGAACCGGCCGCAGCTGGTGACGGCGCTGGCGACGTTCGCGCACAAGACGCGGCGGTATCTCATCGTCTCGACCGTCTTCGGGCTGATCGACGCGGTTCTCGACGTCATCGTGCTGTCGTTGCTGGACGTGCCGTTGCCGCTGTTGTGGGGGGTGCTGGCGTTGATCGCCAACTACATCCCGAACATCGGGTTCGTCATCGGGCTGCTGCCGCCCGCCCTGCTGGCGCTCCTGCACGGCGGCGTCAAGACGATGGTGCTGGTGGTCGTGGCCTACATCGTCATCAACGTGGTCACGCAGTCGTTCATCATGCCGAAGTTCCTGGGGGACGCGGTGGGGCTCTCGACCACGATGACGTTTCTGTCGCTGATCGTGTGGACGTTCATGCTGGGGCCGCTCGGCGCGATCCTGGCGATCCCGCTCAGCCTGCTGGCGCGGGCGGTGCTGATCGACAGCGACCCGAGCGCGAAGTGGGCGCAGGCGCTGGTGTCAGGCAAGATGCCGGACGGGTGAGAGCAGGCGGCCCAGCGGTACGCCGCTCAGCCGTTTCACGTCGTGGGACAGGTGGGCCTGGTCGGCGTAGCCGGCGCGGGCCGCCGCCTCCGCCGCTGGCACGCCCGCGCGGGCCAGGGTGAGCGCGTGCTGGAAGCGGACGACGCGCTGGAGGGTCTTGGGCGAGTAGCCGAAGGAGGCGACGCTGCGGCGGTGGAGCTGGCGTTCGCTGAGGCCGATGGCCCAGGCGACGTCACGCACGCTGCGGCCCATGCGCAGCGCCCCGGCGATGGCGGGCGCGGCCGGGTCGGGGGCGGGGGTCTCGCGCAGGCGGGTCAGGACGGCGGCGCGCATGGCCGCGAGCCGCGCCGCCGGGTCGGGCGCCATGGCCGCGTCGGCCAGCGGGGGCGGGACGGCGGGGGCGGGCAGGGCGGCGAGCGGGACGCGGCGGTCGCGCAGCTCGTGGACCGGGACGCCGAAGACGGCGCCCGCCGCGCCGGGTTTGAAGCGGATGCCGACGTAGGCGTCGCCCGCCGCCATCGGGGTGGGCACCGGGCCGGTGTCGGGGCCGGCCACGAAGAGGCCGCCGGGCCCCCAGATGAGGTCGACGCAGGCGTCGGGCACCACGAGCTGCGTGGTCTCGCCCTCGCTGACCTGGTGCCACACGCAGGCGACACGGCCGGAGAGAGCGTCGCCCGGGTGCCGTTCCGCGTACATGCCTCCAACGTACGCGACCCGGCCGACACAATCGGCTCAGGCGGGCAGGCGGCCGTACGCGTGCAGGGTGCTCAGGCGCGCCAAGGTCAGGTGGCCCGCCCATTCGTGGGCGGTCAGCGGGGTCCAGGTGTTCCAGTTCGGGTGCCAGCCGCCGTCGGGGGACTGGGCGGCGGCCAGGGCGTCCAGGTGGAGGTCGAGGGTGGCGACGTCGAAGAGGGGCAGGGCCGACGGCGCGGGCGCGAAGTCGAGGGGGTGGTGCACCGCGCCTTCGGCGTGCGGGTCGAAGGCGACCGTGGCCAGGACGGCTTCCCGCAGCCGGGCGAACTCGGCCAGTGCGCGATCCCGGTCGGGGACGTGTTCGAGGAACACGAGCAGGGCGCGGGCCTCGTACGGAGTGGTCTGCGTGAGCCCGGCGATGCGCGACCAGCAGAAGTCGGTGGCCGGCCCGAGCCAGGGGTGGGTGACGCCGTGCTTGTGCAGCAGTCCGGCGAGCGCGGCGGTGGGGTTGAGGTCGCCGGGCGGGTCGTCGGGGGCCTGCCACCAGGGCGCGCGCGGCATGTCGCGGACGGACGGCAGCACGAACGGCACCCCGCCCCCGGCGGCCGTGATGCCCGCCAGGTAGTCGCAGGCGGCGGCGACCATCGGCGAGTCGAAGGCGTCGAGCTCGTCGAGGATCCAGAAGGCGACCTCGACCGGTTGCGGCTGGCTGGCGGCGCCGCGCAGGTCGGGTTCCAGGGCGTTGCCGAAGCCGCCGTCGGCGTTCTGGTAGCAGCGCAGGGCGTCGAGCACGCGGGCGCGGGAGCCGCCCGCGAACAGGGCCTCGAACCTCAGCCTGTCGATGAGCCTGCCGTGGAGTCGCAGGAATTGTGCCGCTCGGTCGAGTGTGTCCATGTCCGCTTCCGTCGAGAGAGCCGTGTCCGGCGACGCTACCGCCGAGGGCGGGGACGGGTCTTGTCGGAATCGGACGCGTCCGCGGGTCACTTCATGAAGAAGACCGGGCCGCGCGGCCGGAAGGGCAGCGGCGCGCCCTGGGGCACCAGGAAGGCGTGCTCGCGGCGGATGCGCAGCACGTCGCACTGCCCGTCGGTGATCAGCAGGATGGGGCCGGCGGGCGGGAAGTCGTCGGCGCGTTCGAGCAGCTTGACGCCGGGCTGGAGGATCGTGCCGCCCCGGCCGCGCACCCTGACCCGGCCGGCGATGTCCTCGACCGGCAGGTAGCCGGCATCGTAGGCGGTGGCGTCGCAGAAGACGACCCTGGCCCGGGGCACGTCGCGGGCGGCGGCGTAGGAGGCGATGGCGCCGAGTGCCTTGCCGAGCAGCTTGACGTCCATGGAGCCGGAGGTGTCGAGGACGACGCCGAACGTCTTCCTGCGGACGACCTCCTCGGGCCGTACCCGGCCGGGGCGCGGGATGCCGGGGCTGGCGGCCTGGCGGCGGGAGGCGCGGGCGTACGAGCGGCGCGACTCCTCGGGCTGGAAGTGCTCGTCGAACCAGCGGGCGAGCTGGGCGTCCCAGGGCAGGGGCGGCTGTTCGAGCGCGCGGATCTCCTGTTCGAGACCTGCGGGCAGCAGGCCGCGCCCGCTGGAGTGGTGGTAGGCCAGGCCGGTACACAGGGCGTTGCGGTAGTAGTCATCGAGGTCGACGTAGCCGCGGGCCTGGCGTGCCGGGCGGTCGAGCACGTCGCCCACGCCGCGGCCGCGCAGGGTGGCCAGCTTGCGCAGGCGTCGCAGGTCGCCGGCGATCCGGTCGTAGACGGCCTCGGCGGACATCGCGCCGAGCGACTGGTCGAACAGCAGCCCTTCGGGCATCTCGCCGACGCCCATCTCGACCAGCCAGCCGTTGATCACGTAGTCGCAGGCGACGTTCCACAGGTACGGGTCGCGCATGCCGGCCCGTTCGCCGTGCCGCAGGGCTGCGTGCAGCATCTCGTGGGCGAGCACGAAACGCCACTCGTGCTCGGTGTGCGTGGCCAGCGGGTTGACGTAGATCTCGGCCGCCTCGGCGCTGACGGCGGCGATCGAGATGTCCCAGGCCCTGGCCAGCTCGGCGTCCGCGACGATCTTCATGCCCGCGGCCAGCGCGCCGAGCAGCGGGTACGACGACATGAACCAGCGAAGAGCGCCGTCCCAGGGGCCTTTGACGTGGCCTTCGACGGGGGTGCGCGGCGCGCCGGCCCGGTCGAGCGCGGACGTCGCGGACCAGGCGACGCCGATCGCGAAGCCGCGCTGGAAGTCGAAGTGCTCGGCGTCCTCCTCGGTGCCGATGTGGAAGTCGGGCGGGCCGAGCGGCTGGAACGGGGGCGGGACGCCGGCCCTGCGCCACCGTTCGGAGAGCGTGACCTCGTCCTCCTCGGGCAGCTCGGCGGGCAGCGGCGCGGGACAGTGTCCGATCTTGACCGTGCGCAGGAAGCGGTCGACCGCCAGGCAGCAGGCGGCGTGGTAGGCGGGGTCGGGCAGGTCGCCGTCGACGTCCTTGGGGGCGCAGGTGCGCGGGTCGGCGTGGCCGAAGCCCAGGTGGAGCAGCAGGTGGGCGAAGACCCATGCCCACTCCGCGGCGGGGGCGCGGCGTTTGGGGTGGAAGGTGACGTCGCCGTCCTCGCTGACGACGGCCCACGTCTCGGGCGGCAGCCGGCCGTCGGCCGCCTCCAGCAGGGTGCCGTGCAGGCCGGCGAACAGCGGGTGGCCCTTGACGGCGGCCCAGCCGTTCATGACCTCGGCCCGCCAGGGGTCGGCCTTGGGCTTGCGGCGGCTCACGAGCGGGCCGCCATGAGCCGGGGCACGTCCCTGCCGATCTCGACGAGGAACCAGGTGGGCAGCGCGGGCGCGCCGTCGGCGTCGTTGGCGATGACGAGCTGGGCGCATTCGAGGGAGATCTCGGCCAGCTCGACGAGCAGTGTTTTGGCGCGGAAGCCGAGGTCGCGGCCGCGGGCGGAGGCACCGCGCTTGTCGGCGGGCAGCTCCTTGATCAGGCGGGCGCGGAAGGTCTCGGCCAGGAAGTAGAGCAGGTCGCGCTCCTCGGGGCGGCGCGGCCAGGGCGCCTCGCCCTTGAGCACGGCGTCGAGGTCGTAGGCGTGCCGGACGGTCCTGACGTAGGCGCGGAAGGCGGAGGCGTGGGCGGTGGTGAGGGTGCCGAAGGCGAGCATCGCGAGGGTCTCGTCGCCGACGTCGTCGCCGTAGGAGGTGAGCACGTCGGAGAGCATGTGCCAGGCGCGCGGCGAGGAGAACGGCTCCTCGGTCTTGGGCGGCGGGCTCCACAGGTGGTCGGGGCGCTGGACGAGGTAGTCGACGATCCAGGGGTGGATGCCGTGGGCCGCCGCCCACTTCAGCCAGTCGTCGGCCGAGGCGCGCAGGTGCACGTGGACCAGGCGGTTGATCAGGGCCGAGGCCATCGGGCGGGCCAGCGCGTTGTCGGTGGCCCGGTTGCCGGCGCCGATCACGACCGAGCCGGCGGGCAACTCGTACGTGCCGATGCGGCGGTCGAGGATCAGCGAGTAGAACGCCTTCTGCACCTCGGGCGCGGAGGCGTTGAGCTCGTCGAGGAACAGGCAGTAGGGCTCGTCGCGGGCGATGGACTCCGGCGGCGCGAACCGGCTGCGCCCGCCGACCAGCTCGGGCACGCCGATCAGGTCTTCGGGGGCGAGCTGGGTGCCGAGCAGGGTGACGCAGTCGAGGCCGAGCGAGCCGGCGAACTCGCGTACCAGCGAGCTCTTGCCGATGCCGGGGGCGCCCCACAGGAAGACCGGGCGGACCACGGCGACGTGCAGCAGCACCTCGGGAAGCTGCGCAGGGGTGACGGTGACCGTTGCCTGCATGCCTCCAAGGGTGACGAACCGGGCGTTCCCCCGCATCACATTTAATCCTTTGCCCTGGTGGCGCCGTCCGGCCTACTGTCGGCGCCATGTGTTCCATGTTCTGCACCGTGTTCATCCGCATCCGCCGCGGCCGGGCTCTGGCCCGCTAGCGGACGGCTGACACCGCGCGTCCGCCGGCGCGCCCGGGGCCCTTCGAGACCTGTTCATCTCGAGGACCCGAAAGGGCAGTGCTGTGGCGCAGAACTTCGCGCACGGAAACTATTCACACACCCAGAAGAACGTCAGGAACGGCGGCGGCGGTCGTACGCCCGCCGACCGGCTCAGGCGTGAGCTCTCGCAGAACTTCCTGGCCGACCGGCATGCCGTGGAGCTGATGATCAAGGCAGCGGCGCCGGAGGGGCTGGTGCTCGAACCCGGCTCCGGGCCGGGCGTGCTCACGCTGGCGCTGGCCGAGGCCGGGGCGCGGGTGATCGGCTGGGAGCTCGATCCCCGGCTCGCCGGGCGGCTGGCCTCGCGTACGCGTGACGATCCGCGGATCGAGGTGGTCAGGGGCGACTTCACGGCCGCGCGGGCGCCGCGTGAGCCGTTCGCGGTCGTGGGCAACATCCCGTACTCGGTCACGTCGAGGATCGTCGACTGGTGCCTGCGGGCGCGCGAGCTGACCTCGGCGACGCTGCTCACCCAGCGGGAGTACGCGCGCAAGCGCACGGGCGACTACGGCCGGTGGAGCCTGGTCACGGTGTCGTCGTGGCCGTGGTTCGACTGGCGGCTCGGCGACACGATCGGCAGGGAGAGCTTCCGTCCGGTGCCGTCGGTGGACTCGGCGATCCTTCGCGTGCAACGGCGGCCCGAGCCGCTGGTGAGCGATCGTGGAAGCTACCTGGAGCTGGTCGAGCTGGGGTTCGGCGGGGTCGGCGGCTCGGTGCGCGCCTCCCTGCGCCCGCGCTACCGGGGGGTGGACGCGGCGCTCGGCGAGGCGGGCGTGGCCCGCGACGCCGTCGTGGGCCACGTGCACCCGGACCAGTGGGTGAGCCTGTGGCGGCGGCTAGAGCGCCGTTGAGGTGATCTTCGCCGGGACGGCGGCGACTCTGTCCTGGGCCGTCGAGACGCGGCGGACCCAGGGCATGGCCAGCAGCAGCACCGGCAGCAGCACGATGGAGGCGCGTGACCAGTCGCGGTGGAGGTACCACCAGTCGTTGACGCCGAACTGCGTCATGTAGAGGTAGCCGTAGGCGGCCCAGAACGAGGTGCCGACGATGGCCGGCCAGGCCCACCTTGTGGGCCTGGCCACCAGGAACGGCATGAACCACAGCAGGTACTGGGCGCCGAGGCGGGGCGTCATGACCATGAAGACCAGCAGGATGGCCGTGGTCAGGTCGATCGGGTCGGCCCGCCGCCACAGCAGCAGGACGGCGACGACGCTGACGTAGATGAGCTTCGTGCCGAACGAGGCCAGCCCCGGCATCAGGGCCCAGTCGCCGCCGGTGAACCACGGGCTGTAGCCCCATTCGCCGACGATCGGGCGGATGTCCTGGATGGTACGGATGACGGCGGGGATCTCGTCGAGCGTGGTGCCCGCGAAGATCGGCGAGGTGAGCAGGAAGAACACCGGGACGATGCCGGTCATGACGAGGGCGGCGATCCTGGCGCGCAGGTGGGGCAGGAGCAGCAGCATGCCGGGGATCAGCCAGATCGGCCAGCTCTTGGCGCACAGCGCGAGGCCCATGAGCAGCCCGGCCAGCATGGCGCGCCGCAGGTCGGCGCGGTCGTCGGAGCCGGGCGTGAGGGCGCGGCGCAGCGTGGCGACAGGGCGGCGCGCCGCGGCGCGAAGGCCGGCGACGTCGACGGTCGCGCCGGGACGGTCGGGCGCGCCGGGCCCGCGGGCAACCACGAACGCGGCCACGCCGAACACCAGCGCGACCGGCTCGACCTGGCCGTGCACGCTGGCGATGAGCACGGCCAGCGGGTTGAGCGCGTACTGGAAGGCGCGCAGGGACGCCTTGGGGCCGCCGGCCAGCTTGCCGACCAGCGGCACCAGCACGATGTCGGCGACGACGGTGACCAGGCGGCCGGCGTACTCCCACGGGATGCCGAGCCACAGCAGGATGCCGTAGACGTAGGGGATGGTGGGCAGGAAGTGCCAGCCGCCCTCGCTGGCCAGCACCGGGTCCTTGCCCTGCAGCACCGCCTCGCCGGCGGGCTTGAAGCTCTCCATGAAGTCGACGGGTTGCCATGAGTCGATCGCGGAGGTGTACATGATCAGCACGCGGACGGCGATGCCGACGAGCACGGCGACGTAGAGTGGCGGCCGCCAGTCGCGCCACTGGGCGACGAGGGCGAGCACGACACCGGTGACGAGGACGACCCCCGTGAGAACTGCGTAATCCATGGCGGCCCCTAGCCTGCCGTAACAATCTGAGTGCCGCCACCTGGGCTTCCAATTCTTATCCCCGACATGCGGACACGTAAGGCGATAGAACATGACTGTCTGTGTTGAACTTTTTCCATGGGGGGATCGCAGGTCAACCAGGCACTGGTCAGGCTCTACTTCGAGGTGAGGGACGGGGTCCGTGACCCGGTCGCGGCCTGGGCGAAACTCACAGGCAACTCTCAGGTCTACCAGGCGCGGCGCGGCGAGCGGCGCGTCCCGCTGGACGACGCCACGGCGGCCGAGCTGGCGGCGGCGGCGATCGTGCACACGGCGGCGGAGCACGGCGCGGACCGGGTCGCGGCGCTGGCGACGTCGCCGCTGGCGGGCGTGGTGGACGGGCTGGGCGGCGCGCTGCTGACCGAGCATCCGTGCGCGTCGGAGCAGGTGCTCGGGCCGCGGTTCACGGGGCCGGGCGCCGATGACTGGGCGCGGGCGGCGTACGTGCTGCTGTGGGGGGAGAACAACCGGCTGGCCCGGACGGCGGACACGCCCTGGGTGATCGCCGGGCGGTACAAGGGCCAGAAGGTGGTGGCGATCGGCACCCACCCGACCCGGTTGTCGGACGAGACGCTGGTCGTGCGGCCGGGCACGGACGGCGCGCTGGCGATGGCGATGGGGCACGTGCTGTTGAAGGAGTTCTTCCTGGACCGGCCGCCGTTCGCCGCGCACGCGATGGAGCGGACGGACCTGCCGTTCCTGGTGCGGCTGCGCGAGCGCGAGGACGCGTACGTGCCGGGCGGGCTGCTCGGCCGGTCCTGCGACCGGCTCAGCGTGTACGGCGGCGAGGCGGTGCAGGTGCTGCTGCCGCGCTTCGACTTCGGGCCGGGCGTGCTGCGGCGCGGCGTGCCGGTCGTCAGGGACGGCGGCGAGCTGGTGACCACGGTGTTCGACCTGCTGCTGGCCGCCTACGGCGTGGCGCGGGACGGGCTGCCCGGGGTGTGGCCGCAGGGGTACGGGGACCGGGAGCCGTACACGCCGGGCTGGCAGGAGATCTACACCGGGGTGGCCGCCTCGCGGACGGTGAAGACGGCGCGGGAGCTGGGCGTGACGGCGGAGAAGACCGGCGGGCGGTGCATGATCGTGCCGGGCCGGCTGGAGACGCCGCACGCCGACACCGCCTACCGGGCGATGCTGGCGCTGCTGGTGCTGACCGGGTGCGGCAGCGGGTGGGCGCAGCCGGCGGGCGGTGCGGGGATCCCGCTGGTGCCGTACCTGTGCCTGCACGCCTGCGGCGAGGACCGCGCCGACGTGGGCGCGCTGAGCTGGGCGCTGTGCGAGGGCCTGTTCGCGCGCCGCACGTCGCGGTCGGTGCTGCTGGAGGCGGTGCGCGACGGGTGGCCGATGGCTCCCTCGCCGCGCGTGCTGGCCATCCCCCGGCCGATCTACCCGCTGCCGCCGGAGGTCGATCTGCTCATCGGCCCCGACGAGCAGTGCGACCTCGCGCCGCCGGACGCGGGCCTGGTGGCCGAGGCGGTGGCCCGGCTGGCCGGGCGGACGTCCCGGGCGGACCCGGACGGCACGCCGGCGGACGGGCGCATGCGCCTGCTGGTCGACCACGCCTGGATGCACGAGTACGGCGAGGCGCTGCCGACCTACCGTCCGCCGGGGTTGGGGGTGCCGCTCAAGCCCACCCAGCTCGTCCGGCCGTTCACAGGCCGTTGAGGTAGGCCCGGTGGCTCCTTGAGAACTCGAAGGCGTTGTACCTGTCCCAGTTGATCGACCAGGTCATCAGGCCGCGCAGGTTCGGGTAGACGCCGCGTGGCCGGTAGGTGCCGCAGTTGCTGCCCTTGGCCAGGCAGTCGAACGCCTTCTGGACCTCGGCGACGGTGGTGAACCCGTTGCCCGCGTTGGGCGAGGCGGGCAGGCCGATGGCCACCTGGTCCTGGCGCAGCGGCGGGAACACGTTGTTCGGGTTGCCCATGATCGGGAAGCCGGCCAGCAGCATGTCCGTCATGGCGACGTGGAAGTCGTGGCCGCCCATCGTGTGGTACTGGTTGTCCAGGCCGGTGATCGGGCCGGAGTTGTAGTCCTGCACGTGCAGCAGGGTCAGGTCGTCGCGCAGGGCGTGGATGACCGGCAGGTAGGAGGCGGCCCTGCTGTCGGCCGAGCCGTTCGGGCCCGGGCCGTAGAACTGGTAGCCGAGCTGCACGAAGAACGTCTCGGGCGCCATGGTGAGCACGAACTTGGCGCCGTAGCGGCTCTTGAGCGCGCGCAGCGCGGAGATCAGGTTGACGACGACGGGCGTGGTGGGGCTGGCCAGGTTGGTGTCGCCCTGGTTGAGGTAGAGGGAGTGGCCCTCGAAGTCCACGTCGAGGCCGTCGAGGCCGTACCGGTCGATGATGGCCGCGACCGACTCGACGAACTTGTCCCTGGCCGCGGTGGTGGTGAGCTGCACCTGGCCGTTCTGGCCGCCGATGGAGATCAGCACCTTCTTGCCCTGGGCCTGCTTGGCCTTGATGGCGGCGACGAAGTCCGCCTCGGGTTCGACGTTCGGGCACTCGGCGACCGGGCACTGGCGGAAGCGGATGTCGCCGGAGGTCACCGAGGTGGGCTCGCCGAAGGCGAGGTTGATGACGTCCCATTCGGCGGGCACGTCGGCCATGCGGATGTATCCGGAGCCGTTGGCGAAGGAGGCGTGCAGGTAGCCGACCAGGACGCGCTTGGGCAGCCCGCCTCCCCCGCCGCCGCCGGCGGTCGTGGTGCCGGTGGCCTCGGCGGTGTAGGGCGAGCAGTTGCCGGCGGCGTCGCAGGCGCGGACCTTGAAGCGGTAGGAGGTGGAGGCGGCCAGGCCGGTGGCGGTGTGGCTGGTGGCGGTCACGGCGGCCGGGGCGCCGCCGTCGCGGGAGACCTCGTACCGGTCCACACCGACGTTGTCGGTGGAGGCCGACCAGGTGGCGGTGAGCGAGCTGCTCGTCGCGCCGCCCACGGTCAGGTTGCCGGGGACGGTGGGGGCCTGGGTGTCGCCGCCGCCTCCGCCGCCGGGCGCGCCGTCCAGGACGACATCGTCGGCGACGTAGGCGCTCTGGCCGTACCAGGAGTTGAGGTAGACGGTCACCGACGTGGTGGTGGCGCCGGTGGTGAACGTGGTGCGCAGCTGCGTCCAGGCCGAGCCGGGCGAGCCCCACGTCTGGGGGTCGGTGCCGCCGGTGCCGGTGGCGCCGAGGAAGACGTACCCGCCCTGCACCCAGGCCGACAGCGTGTACGACGACGACGGCTGCACCTTGATCTGCTGCTGGCAGCGGGCTAGGTCGGCGCCGGCCGGGGTGGCCTTGAGCGCCTTCGTCCCGCCGTGGACGGGCGAGGTGACGGCGGCCGCGCCGGCGGAGGCGCTGCAGGTCCAGCCGGTCAGCCCGTCCTCGAAGCCGGGATTGACGGCGATGTTGGCCGCCAGGGCGGGGGTGGCGGACAGGCCCGCCGTGCCGAGGGCGAGCGCGAGCGCCGCGACGGCGGTGCGCCACCTGAAGATGCCGGTCATCCGGTGAACCCCTTGAAGATGTTCGTGAACTCGTAGCTGGACTGGGAGATCCCGCTGCAGGTCGGGGAGACCTGGCCGTTGGGGCAGCCGCCGTTGTCGCGGGCGGCCGACCAGAAGCCGACGAATCCGATGTGGTTGCTGTTGGCCCAGGTCAGGAGCTTGCGGGCGTCGGCCTGGGTGGTGGTCATGCCGGTGTCGTTCTTGCCGATCATGGGGGTGACGCCGAGCGCGCGCCTCAGCTGGGCGTCGCTCCTGGCCGGCCAGACGCCCTTCATCTGGCCGAGCGTGGCCTGGGCGGCGGCGGTCATCGCGTCGCCCCAGTTGCCGGTGTAGCCGAAGTTCATCAGCATCGGGTTGACGATCACGTCGAGGCCCTTGGCGGCGGCGTCCTGGAGGATCTGCAGCGAGAACGGGTCCACGCCGTAGTCCTGGCCCTGGACGCGCAGCGTGTAGCTGATCACGGTGCCGCGCTCGGTCTGGAGCTGCTTGAGCGCGGTGTTGACCTTGTTCGCGTCGATGCTCGCCTCGACGTCGACGTCCAGGTGGTTGGTGCCGACGGTGTCGAGCACCTTCTTGTAGGCGGCCAGCAGCGCCGCCGAGGTGCCGCAGGCGTGCTCCAGGTACGGTCCGACCGCGCCGCCGCTGGCCACGACGACCTGGCCGCCCTGGGCCTGGAGGGCCTTGACGTCGTTGAGGATCCGGGTGTCGGCGAGCGGGATCGTGCCGCCCCAGGCCGGGTTGCAGCCGCTGCTGTCGCCGAGCACGAACGCCAGCGTGTAGTTCTTCACGCCGGTCGCGGCCGCCGCGCCCACCAGGGACGGGCTGGTCATCGTGATGTCGATGTAGGGGGCGTACCTGATGTCGCCGGCGGGCGGGACGGTGTCCTTGGAGGTGCGGCCGCCGGCCGGGGGCGAGTAGGCCGAGCAGTTGCCGGCGGCGTCGCAGGCCCGCACGCGGAAGGAGTAGGAGGTGTCGGGGGTGAGGCCGGTCGCGGTGTGGCTGGTCGTGGCGACGGCGACGGGGGCGGCCTCGTCCCTGGAGACCTCGTAGCGGGCGACCGAGCCGGAGTCGTCGGTGGAGGCCGACCAGGTCACGGTCAGGCTGGTGCCGGTCGGGCCGCCGACGGCCACGCCGCCGGGGACGGTCGGCGCCTGCGTGTCGGGCGGGCCGCCGGGGCCGTCGAGGACGATGTCGTCGGCGGTGTAGGCGCTCTGGCCGTACCAGCCGTTGACGTAGACGGTCACGGAGGTGGTGTTGGCGCCGGTGGTGAAGGAGGTTCTGAGCTGGCCCCACTGGTTGCCGGGGGCGCCCCACGTGCTGGCGTTGACGCCGGCGCCGGTCGCGCCGAGGAAGACGTAGGAGCCCTGGGCCCAGGCCGAGAGCTGGTAGGCGGTGCCGGGCTTGACGGTGACGGTCTGCTGGCAGCGGGCGAGGTCGGAGCCCTGCGGGGTGGCCTGGAGCGCCTGCGTGCCGCCGTGCGCGGGGGTGGTGACGGCCTGGGCGCCGGCCGGGCAGGTCCAGCCGCTCAGGCCGGACTCGAAGCCGGGGTTGGACAGGATGTTCGCGGCGGCGGCCGGGGTGGCGTGCAGGACGGTGAGTCCCAGTGCGGCCAGGGCCGTGGCCGCCGGTCCGCGCAGTCTCGTGCGGGGTCTCATGCGGGTCCTTTCGGGGGGTGCGGACCGCGCGCCGGTGCGGCCCGCCACCCGGAGGTGGCGGGCCGCCTCAGCGGGTCAGAAGCCAGCGGTGATCTTGGTGAACTCCCAGTTGTCCTGGGCGATGCCGCTGCAGTTCTCCGCGACGCCGCCACCCGGGCAGGGGCGGTCGCGGTTGACCGACCAGAACGCGAGCCTGGTCAGGCCGTGGGAGTTGGCGTAGTCGCGGATCTGGGTCCAGGTGCTCTGGTTGGTGAGCTCCTGCTGGTCGGACAGGCCGTTCATGCCGGAGATGCCCATGTGGGCGTACGCCTGGGCGTCGGTCCAGCCCTGGGCGGTCTTCAGGGCGTTCTTGAGCCCTTCGGCCGCGTTGACGGTGTTCTGGTACATGTTGGCGCCGCCGCCGAAGTCGAACGGCATGATCGTGTAGTTGTCGATCGGCACCGCCAGTTCCTTGGCGCGGTTGATCAGGCGGGTGCCGTAGTAGGTCGGGCCGGTGGTCGCGGTGCCGAAGGTCACGGCGATCTTGACGTTCGGGTTGGCCGCCTTGACGATCTTGAGGGCGTTCAGGATGCGGTCCTGGACGGTGACGTTCTCGAACTCGTCGGTGTTCTCGATGTCGAAGTCCACCACGGCCGGGCCGACGGCGTTGATGACCTTCTGCACCGCGCCGGCGAACAGTTCGGGCGTGGAGCAGTTCGGGCCGAGCTTGTTGCCCTGCCAGCCGCCGAAGGACACCTGCACGCTGCCGCCGGCCGCCTTGATGGCCGAGATGGCCTGCGCGTCCTGGCCGCCGGTGAGCGGGCGCTGCCCGTCCCAGGCCGGGTTGCAGCCGTTGCTGGCCAGGATGAAGGCCATCGTGAACGACTTGATGCCGGTCGCGCTCATCACCGTAGTGGGAGAGGGCGGGTCGCCCCAGCCGGTGTAGAGGTAGGGGGCGCCGGGCATCTTGCCGCCGGTCGGGCAGCCGGTGGTGGTCGCCGAGACGTCACGCCCGGCCGACTCGCCCACCGAGTTGTACGCCTTGACGGTGTAGGTGTGGCTCTGGCAGGCGCTCAGCCCGGAGATCGTCGTGCTGGTCCCGGTGACGTCGGCCTTCTGGGTCGCGCCCTCGTAGACGCGGTAGCCGGTCACCGTGCCGGAGGAGGCGCCCCACGACAGCGCGATGCTGGTGTCGGTCACGGTCGTGGTGACCGTGCCGGGCTGGCCGGGCGCGCCGGTGCCGCCGGGGGTGGTCACGCTGAGCGCGTTGCTGGCGCCGGACAGGTTCCCCGCGGCGTCGCGGGCCCGGACGGTGTAGCTGTAGGTGGTCGAGGCCGTCAGCCCGTTGTCGGTGTACGTCGTGCCGGTCGCGGTGCCGACCTGGGTGCCGCCGCGGTAGACGTTGTAGCCGGTCACGCCGACGTTGTCGGTGGAGGCGTCCCAGGCCAGGCCGGCGCTGGTGGCCGTGACGCTGGTCGAGCGCAGGTTGCCGGGCACCGACGGCGGGGTGGGGTCGCCTCCGCCGCTGCCCTGCTTCCACAGCGCGGGCACGTTCGGCGGCTCCCAGCCGGGCTGGGAGGTGTGACCCTGGAGGGCCACGTAGTCCACGCCGTTGTAGGTGACGGCGGCTCCGGTGGCGTAGGCGGTCCACGGCGCCCAGGCGGCGGCCAGCTGCTGCTGGGCGGCGGCGCCATAAGCGGTGGGGACGCCCGTGGCCAGGCCGGCCCCGGTGAGGGCGATGGCCAGGCCGGC
This sequence comes from Nonomuraea sp. NPDC049637, assembly GCF_040675235.1. NCBI lineage: Bacteria > Bacillati > Actinomycetota > Actinomycetes > Streptosporangiales > Streptosporangiaceae > Nonomuraea > Nonomuraea sp. NPDC049637. Next base: position 137,035 of record NZ_JBFAOM010000023.1, on the reverse strand, counting down.
CACCGAGCTGATCAGTCTGGTGCGTAATCTCATGGCATCCCCTGAAGGTGCGGCTTGACGGTCTTGGAGAAGGACCAGTTGTTGCTGGCGTCCCAGTTGATGGACCAGGTCATCGCGCCCCGGATGTCGGGGTAGGCGCGCGGCGGCACGAAGGATCCGCAACTGGTGCGCTTGGCCAGGCAGTCGAGCGCCTGGTTGACGAGGGAGGGCGAGACGACGCCGCCACCCGCGGCGCCGGGCCCGGCCGGCAGGCCCAGTGCCACCTGGTCGGGGCGCAGGCCGTTCTCCAGCTGGATGCAGGCCAGGGCGGTCATGAAGTTGACCGTCCCCTGCGAGTAGGCCGCGGACTGGTCGCAGCCGAGCATGGAGCCCGAGTTGTAGTACTGCATGTTGACGACCGTGAGGATGTCCTTGATGTTCAGGGCGAGCTTGAAGTACTCCATCCCGGTCGACTGCATGTCGATGGTCTGCGGGGCCATCATGATGATCAGGCCGCTGCCCGCCTTCGCGCGCAGCGCCCGCAGGGCCTGGCCCATGTAGGTGGCGTTGAGGCCGTTCTCCAGGTCGATGTCCACGCCGTCGAAGCCGTAGCTCTGCATCAGCGCGTACACCGTGTCGGCGAACTTCGTGGCGGCCGCGCCGCTGGAGACCTGCACCCGGCCGGCCTCGCCGCCGACCGACAGGATGACCTTCTTGCCGCGCTGGTGCAGGGCCTGCACGTCGGCCTTGAACTGGGCGTCGGTGTAGCCGCCGAGCGCGGTGGAAAGGCCCGGGTCGACCGAGAAGACGACCTCGCCGGCGGTGGAGGTGGCCTCGCCGAAGGCGACGGCGACGACGTCGTACTCGTTGGGCACGGCCGACAGCTTCAGCTCGGTCGCGGCGTTGACGAAGTTGTGCCAGTAGCCGGTGAGGAAGTGCTTGGGCAGCGGGTCGGTGGTGCAGCCCGGGGTGGTGAAGGCCGCGGCGTCGCTGGGCGGGCCGTCGCCGGCCGCGTTGGAGGCGGTGACCGTGACCGAGTACGAGGTGCAGGCGGTCAGGCCGGTGAGGGTGTGGGAGGTGCCGGTCACCGTGGCGACCTGCGAGCCGTTGAGGCGGACCCCGTAGCCGGTGGCGCCGTTGACCGCCGGCCAGCTGAGCGTGGCGCCGGTCTGGGACGTGCCGGACACGGTGATCGGGCCGGCCTTGCCGGGCACGCCGGTGCCGCAGCCCGTGGTCGTCGCGGTCACGGCGTCGCCGGCGGCCGACTCGCCCGCCGAGTTGTACGCCTTGACGGTGTAGGTGTGGCTCTGGCAGGTCCCGAGGCCGGAGATCGTCGCCGTGGTGCCGGTGACGGTGGCCTTGACGGCGCCGCCTTCGTAGACGCGGTAGCCGGTCACCGTGCCGGCGGAGGCGCCCCAGGACAGGGTGATGCTGGTGTCGGTGCTGGTCGCGGTGGCCGTGCCGGGCTTGCCGGGGACCTCCACGGTCGTGCCGCCGCACGAGGAGCCGTTCAGGGTGCAGCCGGTGATGCCGGGGAAGTTGCCCGGGGCGCCGTTGAAGCCGAAGCTCGTGCTCGCCCCGGCCGCCAGCGGTCCGGCCCAGCTCGGCGCGGTGAACGTGTAGTGCTGGCCGCTCCTGGTCAGGACCGCGTCCCAGGCGGACGGGATGGAGAACCCGGCCGGCACGTCGAACTGCACGTTCCAGGCCAGGGGGGCGGTGGTGCCGTTGACGACGGTGACCTTGCCCTCGAAGCCGGACCCCCAGTCGGCGACCTTGACGAAAGTCGCGGTGGCGGCGGCGGCGTGGGCGGGCAGGGCCAGGAGACTCAGTGCGAGGGTCGCGAGCGTTAAGAAGATCGCGCGAAATCTCACTGTCGATTTCCGTTCTTCTGGCGTGCCGTACGGCTTGCACCGGGGGGTGAGAGCGCAAGCCGTACGGCACGGCCCGTGGAGATGAGACACGGGCCTTTTCGGGGGGTGTCGGCGCAGGCCGGTGGAAAGGCAGGCGCGCGCGGAGCTTGCAGCGGCAGTCAGGGCCGGTGCGTCCGGCCGGGCCGCGTGACCGCTCCAGCGGCTGGGAAAGGTGGGGGGTGTGCACGCCCGCAGCACCGGGGGCGTGGGAGAAGGGGTCGTTCGGGCGGATGTCTCCGCAGCTCAGCGATGAGTCATGCGGGCGGCGAGCGAGTCATGGGCCATCCGATCCATGATTTCTTTTAGGAAAGTTTCCTAAGAGTTGTCGCGATCGTAGCCTTGACACCCTGTGCTTACAAGACCCAATCACGTGACGGCCCGTGACGTGCCGAAACGCGGGGTGCCGGAGCCGACGGCAGCGCCCCCTCGCCCGGACCGGGGTCCGGACGAGGGGGCGCGACGATCGGGTCAGGGCTGCTGGGTGATCTTGACGTCGTCCACGCCGGCCTCCACCAGGGAGGCCCCGGAGGCGTCGGCCGCGTCGATGAGGATGCGGACCGTCTGGCCCGCGTAGGCGGTCAGGTCGGCCGTCGCCACGGCCCAGGCGCCGTTGCGGTTCGTGGCCGCGCCGGCCTGCTGCAACACGGTGGTCGTGGTGCCGCCGACCACGCGGACCCGGAAGTAGTCCGCGCTGGAGGCGTTCGAGCCGTGCGCCAGGTACCACGACAGCGACAGGCTCAGCGTGCCCGTCGAGGGCAGCGTGATCGGCGGCGACTGGATCGAGCTGACGCCGCCGTCGAGGTCGTAGTCACCGGCCGCGGCGCCCGCCAGGCGGCCGGTCACCAGGTCGTTCGTGCCGCTGACCGTGGTGCCGAGCTGCTTGGCGCCCGAGGAGGTGGTCGCCTCGGGGTCGCCCCGCTCCCACGCGCCCGTGGTGGCGGTGTCGGTGCCGGACGGGTTCACCGTCCAGCCGGTCGCCGTCTCGAACGTGTCGGACCAGACCGTCACCGGCGGCGTGCCGGTGCCGCAGTACTGGGACTCCTTGCCGATGATCCGGTAGACGCAGTCGGAGTACTCCAGGAAGCGCAGCACGGCCTCCTTGTTGCGGGTGGTCTGCGGGACGATCTGCTCGTCCGGCGGGTAGAAGCCGGGGCTCGCGCCGACCGGGTACATCTCGAACGTGAAGCTGAAGATCTTGTACTGGCCCCACATCCAGTCGTCGATCGTGCCGTCGGTGATGTAGAGGTCGCTGGACTGCTCGGGCGTGTAGCCGTTGGTGCCGGCCATGTTCTGGCCGAGGGTGGCGTGGGCGTCCCGGTCGTCCTGGGTCAGGCCGGGCGCGGTGTCGTCGTAGGTGAAGCCGTAGGGCCACAGGACCAGCTCGCTGTAGGTGTGCCAGTCGAGGTTCGTCCTGATCTGCTGCACGCCGCCGACGACCCGGCTGCGCACCCAGTCGGCCGCCGCCTTGACCTCGGGGGCCGACTCGGCGCTCGCGCCGCGGTAGGTCTCGCTGGAGGTCGAGCCCGAGGAGCCGCCGCAGCAGCCCCACTGGTAGGCCCAGTTGCGGTTGAGGTCGGTGCCGACCGAGGAGGAGCCGGAGTTCGGCTGCCGGTTCTTGCGCCAGGAACGGTAGGTGCCGCTGGCGATGTCGTACTCGCCGCCGTCCGGGTTGAGGTCGGGCATGATCCAGATCTCACGGGTGTTGACCAGGTTCGTGATCCTGGCGTCGGTGCCGTAGTTGTCGGTCAGCAGGTGCATGATGTACAGCGCCATCTCGACCGTGAGGTGCTCGCGGGCGTGCTGGTGGGCGGTGAACAGCACCTCGGGCTCGGCCTCGTCCGTGCCCACGTTGTCGCTGATCTTGACCAGGCGCATCGGCCGGCCCTCGTACGAGGTGCCGAACGTGCTCTGGCTCATGATCCCCGGATGCGCCGCGACCAGGGTGTTGATCTCGGCCGTCATCTCCGCGTAGTTGTGGTAGCCGGAGTCCGACGGCGGGAAGTCGAACGTCCCGACGGCGTCCGGCGGCGCCGGGCGCGGGGCCTCCGTCACCCGGTAGCCGAGCCGCCTGATGGCCGCGACCTCGGCCGCCGTGGCGGTGACCAGCACCGAGTTCGGCTGCACGTCCTCGATGGCGGCGCCCGTCGCCGCCACGGCGCTGCGCTGGCGCGCGTCGGCCGGGCCGGCGACCCGGTACTGCTTGTTCGCCGGTGGTTCCGCGCCGGCCCCGGCGCCGGTCATGCCGGTCAGGCTGACCATGCTCAGGACCGCCAGCAGAATGAGTAATCGGCGTTTCACCTCGTCCTCCTCGCCCGCGCGGGACTGGGGGTTTGACCCGCGCCTGAACTGAGAGTGAAGACGATGGGTGCCCTAGGAAAGGCCCAATTTTCCGTCGAACCGGACCAGGGCCTCTTCCAGCGGTTTCCTGGCAAGATCCGGCACCTCGGCGTCGGGGGCGGCGTACCCGACGGGGAACAGGATGTAGGGCCGCTCGTTGGCCGGGCGTCGGCAGATCTCGCTGAGGAAGGCCATCGGGTTGGGGGTGTGGGTGAGCGTGGACAGGCCCATGGCGTGCAGGGCGGTGATGAACAGGCCGCAGGCGATGCCGACGCTCTCGTTGACGTAGTAGTGCTTGACCCTGCGGCCGCCGGGGCGCACGCCGTACTTCTCGGCGAAGCACACCACCAGCCACGGCACGACCTCCAGGTAGCCCTTGTCGGAGGTCGTCTCCAGCGGGGCCAGCGCCTCGCGCCACTCCTGCGGCAGCCTGCCGCCCTCGTAGTTGCGGCGTTCCTCCTCCTCGGCGGCCTCGCGGATGCGCCGCTTGACCTCCGGGTCACCGATCACCACGAACTTCCACGGCTGCTGGTGCGCGCCCGACGGCGCGGTGTTGGCCGCCCGCACGGCCAGCTCGACGCACCGGTACGGCACCGGCTCGTCGCTGAAGAACCGCACGCTGCGCCGCCGGTCGGCCAGCGCGTGGAACTCCTCCCCGCGCTTGATCATCTCGTCGGCGTCGTAACGTTCGGGCCGGTAGGGGACGAACGGAAACTGGTGCTCCATAAGATCCGCAGTCTCGGCACGACCGGCGGGTCTGACAACACCGCTCGCCGTATGCTGCCGATCTGACAGCCGAATCGGCTTTTGGGAGGCGAATATGCCGGCACGTCGCCGCGGGCTCGACGATCTGGATCTGCGCGTCCTGCGACTGGTCGCCGACCGGCCGCGCAGCGGGCTGCTGGAGATCGCCCGGCTGCTCGGGGTGGCGCGGGGGACCGTACAGGCCAGGCTGGACCGGATGGCCGCGGACGGCGTGATCATCGACTACGGCCCGAACCTGTCCCCCGCCGCGCTCGGCTACCCGGTGCAGGCGTTCACCACCCTGGAGGTCGAGCAGGCCGCCCGCGAGCACATCTCCAGGACCCTGGAGTCCATCCCCGAGCTGCTCGAAGCCTGCATCGTGACCGGTCCCGGCGACGTCTGGTGCCGCGTCGCGGGCCGCGACAACGAGCACGTCCAGCGGGTGATCGACCGGATGCTGACGATCCCCGGCGTGCGCCGGAGCACCACCGTCATCGCGCTGTCCACCGTGGTGCCGCACCGGGTGCAGCCGCTGGCGGCGGCTGACAGGCAGCTGCCAGGCGGCTGCCAGCCCCCTCCGCGACCGTAGGGGCATGACTTACGCGATCGAAGCGGAAGGGCTCGTCAAGCGGTACGGCGACAAGACCGCGCTGGACGGCGTCGGCCTGCGGGTCAGGACCGGCACCGTGCTCGGCGTGCTCGGCCCCAACGGCGCGGGCAAGACCACCGCCGTCCGCATCCTGGCCACCCTCGCCGCCCCCGACGCCGGCCACGCCACGGTCGGCGGGCACGACGTCGTCACCCAGGCCCGCCGGGTCCGCGAGCTGATCGGCCTGACCGGCCAGTACGCCTCGGTCGACGAGAAGCTGACCGGCACCCAGAACCTCGTGCTCGTCGGCCGCCTGCTCGGCCTGTCCAGGACGGCCGCCCGGGCCAGGGCCGCCGAGCTGCTGGCCAGGTTCGGCCTGGAGGAGGCGGCGGGCCGGGCGGCGGCCGGCTACTCGGGCGGCATGCGCCGCCGGCTGGACCTGGCGGTCAGCCTGGTCAGCCGGCCCCGGATCCTGTTCCTCGACGAGCCGACGACCGGCCTCGACCCGCGGGCCCGCGGCGAGCTGTGGGACGTGGTCAGGGAACTGGTCGCGGACGGGGTGACGGTCCTGCTGACCACCCAGTACCTGGAGGAGGCCGACCAGCTCGCCGACGACCTGCTGGTCATCGACCGCGGCCGGGTGGCGGCGAGCGGCACGCCGGCCGAGCTCAAGTCGCTGGCCGGCGGCCACCGGCTGGACGTCCGGCCGCTGCACGCCGCCGACCTGGAGAAGGCCGGCTCGATCCTCGGCGCCACGGCCGTGGACGGGCTGCTCAGCGTGCCCGTGCACGACCTGGCCGCGCCGCCCGACCTGCTCAGGCGGCTGGACGACGCCGGGATCGTGCTGGCCGAGCACGCCCTGCGCCTGCCCTCCCTCGACGACGTCTTCCGCACACTCACCGGAGCAAGCTCATGACCACCGCGATCTCCCAAGGGCTGACGCTCGCCTGGCGCAGCCTGATCCCCCTGAAGAACAACCCCGGCCAGCTCGCCGGGCTGCTGCTCCAGCCCGTCTTCATGATCGTCATCTTCGTCTACCTGTTCGGCGGGGCGGCCGGGGGCGACCGGGCGGGCGCGGTGTCGTACATGCTGCCCGGCGTGCTCGTCCAGGTGGCGTTGATGGCGACGATCACGACGGGCATGAACCTGGCCACCGACATCGGCAACGGCGTGTTCGACCGGTTCAGGACCATGCCGATCGCCAGGTCGGCGCCGCTGGCCGGGCGCATCATGGCCGACCTGCTGACCCTGCTGATCACCATCGCCATGTCGCTGGCCGTGGGGTACGCCGTCGGCTTCCGCGTGCGGACCGATCCGCTGAGCGCGCTGGCCGGGATCGGCCTGGTGCTGCTCATGGTGACGGCCCTGAGCTGGGGATCGGCCTGGATCGGGCTGGTGGCCAAGTCGGTCGCCTCGATGCAGGGCATCGCCACCGCCGTGCTGCTGCCGCTCACGTTCGGCAGCAGCGCCTTCGTCCCCGCCACCGACCTGCCGGGCTGGCTGACCTGGTGGATGGGCGTCAACCCGGTCTCGCACCTGGCCGGCGCGCTGCGCGGTCTCCTGGTGGGCGGCCTGGCGGCGTCCGACGTGTGGATCACGCTCGGCTGGGCCGCCGCGCTGCTCGCCCTGTTCGCCCCCTTCGCCCTCCGGGCCTACAACAGGAAAGTACGATGATCGCGCTCTCCTACGTGGTGCTGCCGACCATCGAGTAGAGCTCGGCCGGCGGCAGGGCGGCGCCCTCGGCGAAACGGCGTTCGAAGAGCTCGTCGCCGAGTGCCCTCCTGGCCGCCGCGCGTCCTTCCGTGGTGTCGGGCGAGGTGTCCTGCGGGACGGCCGCCGACGCCGCGCCGAACAGCACCGCCGCCCGTTCCTGGTCGCCCGCGGCCTGCGCCGCCAGCGCGAACCCGGCCAGCGTCATCGACAACAGCGGCCGGTCCGGGCTGACGTCGCCGAGGACGTCGAGCGCCTGGCGGTGCCGGGCCAGCGCGGCGTCCAGGTCGCCGGCGCGGGCCAGCGCCCGGCCGTAGGAGGTCAGGTACACCGCGGTGATCTGCGGCACCCGGGGAGCCGCGGCGACGACGCCGTCCATGTCCCGGTAGATCGCCAGGCTGCCGTCCAGGTCGCCGAGCCGCTCCTGGTAGGCGGCCTCGCCCAGGCCGAGCATCACCAGCGTCCACGGCGAGGTCTCCTCGCCCACCCGGGACCTGGCCATGGCGAGGTCGGCGCCCGCGCCGTCCAGGTCGTCGACCCGCAGGCGCAGCTGGGCCAGCCGGATCAGGGTGGAGATCGACTCGTCGTCGCTGATCCATTCGCTGGTCAGCGACCTGGTCTCGGCGATCAGGTCGTCGGTGCCTGCGCCGCGCTCGGCCCGCAGGTCGGCCAGGCCCAGCAGCGCCTCGCTCAGCCCCCAGCGGTCGCCCAGCCGGCGGAACCCCTCGACCGCCCGTTCCAGCTCCCGCTCTCCCCCCGCCTGCATCCGGCCGCCGATCATCAGGGCGGCGGACGACAACCACAGGTCGTCGCTGCGGGCGTAGTCGCCGATCAGCGCGGCCGCCCGCTCGTCCTGCCCGGCCGCCGCGGCCATGACGACCCTGCTGATCAGCAGCAGCGGGTGCACCGGCCCCTCCTGGACCGCCCGCTCCACCAGCTCCTCCATCCGGGTCGACAGCTCCAGCATGGCCGCCCGGTCGTTGCTGATCGTCCCGAACACGTCGACGCCGTAGGCGAACATGCAGGACGTGTACGCCCCCGCGAGCCCCGGCGGCGGCGTGTCACCCGCCAGGTCGAGCGCCTGCCTGGCCCAGGCCGCGCTCTCGCGGCGGTAGCCGCACATCCACCAGTACCAGTTGAGCGCCCCGCACAGCCGCAGCGCGGGCCCGGCCTCCCGCCGGTCGATCAGCCAGCGCAGCGCCGCCGCGAAGTCGTCGCGTTCCGCCGCCAGCCGTTCGATCCACTCCACCTGCGTGGCGGTGCGCAGCTCGGGCACCGCGCGTTCGGCCAGGTCGAGCAGGTGACGGGCGTGCCGGTCGCGGTACTCGGCGGTCTCGTCCGCCTCGGCCAGCCGTTCCAGGGCGTAGGCGCGGATGGTCTCCAGCATCGAGTACCGGCCTTCGGGCGACAGGCGCACCAGGGACTTGTCCGCCAGCACGCCGAGGACGTCGGCCGTGCCGCCGCACACCTCCTCGACGGCCTCCAGGGTCGCGCCGCCGGCGAACACGCCGAGCCGCCTGGCCAGCACGCGTTCCCGCTCGTCGAGCAGGTCCCAGCTCCACTCCACGACCGCCCGCAGCGTCTGCTGGCGCGGCAGCGCGGTACGGCTGCCGCCGTCGAGCAGCCTGAACCTGTCGTCCAGCCGGTCGGCGAGCTGGCGCGGCGTCATCGTGCGCAGCCGGGCGGCGGCCAGCTCGATGGCCAGCGGCATGCCGTCGAGCCTGCGGCAGAGCGCGACCACGGCCGGCGCGTTGCCCTCGTCCACGGCGAACGACGGACGAGCCGCCGCCGCCCGGTCGACCAGCAGCCGCACCGACGGGTACGCCGCCGCCTCGGCGGGCCCGGCCCCCGACGGCGGCGGTTCGAGCGGCGGGAGGGGCAGCAGCCGCTCGCCCGGCACGTTGAGCGGCTCCCTGCTGGTGGCCAGCACCCGCAGCTCGGGACACTCGTCGAGCAGCCGCTCGACCAGCACGGCCGCGGCCGTCACCACGTGCTCGCAGTTGTCCAGCACGACCAGCGCGGGCCGCTCGCCCAGCGCCGCGGCGACCTGCTCGACCACGTCCTTGGCCGCCTCGGGCGGGCGGTAGCCGGGGCCATCGTCGCGCAGGCCGAGCGCGTCGAGCACGGCTCCCGGCACGCCGGCCGGGTCGCTGACCGAGGCCAGTTCCACCATCCACGCCACGACCGCCCGCCGGTCCCCGGCCTCTGCGGCCGTCAGAGGTGTGGCGGGTTCGGTGGACAGCTGGAGGGCCGCCTCGGTCGCCAGCCTGGTCTTGCCGGCGCCGCCGGGCCCCACGAGCGTGACGAGCCGGTCGTCGCGGAGGAGGCCGGTGAGCCGTGCGAGCTCGGCCTCCCGGCCGATGAAGCTGGTGCGCGGCTTGCGTACGTTGCCCTTCGGCCGGCTCTTCGGCCGGCTCCTCGGCCAGACGACCGGAGGCTGCTCCGCGGACAATACGGCCAGGTGCGCGGCCCGCAGCTCGGCGCCGGGATCGACGCCCAGCTCGTCGGCCAGCCGGTGGCGGGTGCGTTCGAACAGCTCCAGCGCCTCGGCCTGCCGTCCGGACGCGGCCAGCCCGCGCATGGCCAGCCCGACCAGCCGCTCGCGCAACGGGTGGGCCGTCACCTCGACGGCGAGCTCGACCGGCCGCCCGGCCGCCAGCAGGCGCTCGGCCCTGGCCTCGACCGCCGCCAGCCGCTCCTGCTCCAGCGCGGTCGCCGCGTCCGCCAAGTAGGGGACGGACGTGAGATCCGCCAGCGCCGCCCCACGCCACAACGCCAGCGCCCGGTCGGCGTCCTCGCCCGCCAGCCGCCGGAACGCCAGCGCGTCCACCTGCTCGGCGGGGAGCGTGAGGGCGTACCCGCCGGGACGGCTGTCGATCACCTCGTCCGGCCTGAGCGCCGCCCGCAGGCGTCTGACCAGCGTCTGCAGCGCGTTGGCCGCGTTGGCGGGCGGCTCCTGCGGCCAGAGCACGTCGATCAGCCGCTCGGCCGTGACCGTACGGCCCGCTTCGAGCGCCAGCACGGCCAGCAGCGCGCGCAGCCGGAGACCGCCGACCACGACCGGTCCCCCGTCGTTCTCGACCTCCAACGGCCCCAGGATGGATATCCGCACCCACCACATCCTGCCCTGCCTGCGCACATGCTCCGGTAGAGATCTTTCCCCCGCCCGTTTCCTCCCATGGATGAACTCTTTCCACCGTCGCGCACCCGCCGTCCTGTTTTCGCGGACACGGAACGTCATCGGTCGCTAACGTTCCGCCCGTGATCTCCTCCCAGCACGAGGCGCTGCACCGCGTCTTCCGTGACAATCCAGAGCTCTGCACGAGCGTCTTCAAGGTGCTCGACATCCCCTTCCCGTCACCGACCGAGGTCGCGGTGGTGGACACCGACCTGACCGAGATCAAGCCGATCGAGCGGCGCGCCGACACGATCATGATGTTCACGTCCTTGAGGGACGGCACGTGGTCATCAGCGAGTCGCAGTCCAAGCCCGACGACCGCAAGACCGCGGCCTGGGCGCACTACATCAGCCACGTGCACGTCAAGTTCGGCTGCCCGGTGACGCTGCTGGTGATCTGCCAGGACGAGGCGACCGCCAGGTGGGGCCGCCCTCCCGAAGACGATCGGCCTGCCGGACTGGCCGACGCTGTCCGTCCGCGCGGTCGTCGTGGGCCCGCACAACATCCCCGTGATCGACGACCTCGCCGAGGCGGTGAACGACGTGGTGCTCACCATGTTCTCGGCGCTGACCCACGCCCGTTCCAAGGAGGTCACTGCCATACTGGAAGTCCTGGCAGACGCCTTGGACACCACCGACACCACCGACACCACCAGCGCGGGACACATCGCCGAACAAACGGAAGTAGGCCTCGGAAACACCGACGCCCGACGAATCTGGAGAGACTGATGGCGACCAAGACCTACCGCTACCAGTCCGAGTACGCCCAGATGCTGCGCGCCGAAGGCGAAGCCAAGGTGCTGCTGATGATCCTCGACGGCCGTGGAGTGGTGATCCCCGACGAGGTGCGCCGGCGCATCACCTCATGCACGGACACCACCGTCCTGGAAGCCTGGATCGAAAGGGCCGTTCACGCCGACCGGCTCTGTGAGGTGTTCGGGTCAGGCCTGGAGGAGGGTGAGGAGGCCGGCGGCGATCAGGGCGACGGCCCACATGCGGTCCACGTTGAACCAGGCGCGGCGTAGGATCGTCAGGCCGAGCACCTCGTAGACCACCAGGGCCACGACGCCGGCCACCACGAACATGGCCAGCGTGTGCAGGGCCGCCACCGCCAGTCCCCCTGAGACGGCGTGGCCCGCGTGGCCCTCCGCGCGCAGCCCGGTGAGCACGGGCAGCAGCATGAGCCCGGCGCCGTGCGCCGACGACATCAGGAACGACCAGCCGGCGAGCTGGGCGAGCGACAGGCGCATGCCCACCCACCGGAAGTGGCGGGTGGACAGCAGCCGCCACAGCCCGAACGCCACCAGCACCAGCCCGCCGACCACCGGCAGCGCCGCGCCCGTCACCAGGGAGCCGGTGGCGGCCACGACCAGCGCGACCAGGGCCACCGACGCCAGGTGGCCCAGGGCGATCACGGGGATCGACTGGAGCAGCAGGTCGCGGCTGCGCTCCTGCAGGCCGCGGGCCACCGCGAAGAGCCAGCCCATGGCCGGGTTCAGTCCGTGGAAGGCCCCGAGCAGCAGGACCGTCGCGGTGCTCATGGCGGGCATGTGGCGGTGCTCCTGGCGGGCATGGTGGCGGGCACGGTCACGGGCATGGTGGCGGGCATGGTGGCGGGCATGGTGGCGGGCAGGGTGGCGGGCACGGTCACGGGTAGCAGTAGGAGTCGGAGGAGGCGTCGCCGCCCTGGAGGCGTACCTGGTGGGGGCGCAGGCCGCGGAAGGCGTCGCCGTGGGGGAAGAAGGCGGTGTCGAAGGTGAAGGAGTCGGCGTCGACCTTGGCGAGCCAGGCTCCGACGCCCTCGGGGTAGAACTGGTCGTCCCAGGAGCCGTACAGGGAGTTGGTGAGGTAGACGCGGCGGCCGTCGCGGCTCACCTCGACCATCTGGGGGCCGCCGCGCAGCGGGAGGCCGGGCTCGGCGGGGTGCGGGGTGCGCCGGGTGATGCCGCCGATCCGCAGGGATCCCAGCTCGACCGGCTTGTACGGGTCCGACACGTCGTACTGCTTCAGCTCCCCGGTGCCCCAGCACGAGACGTACAGGCGCTGGTCGTCCACGGACAGGGCGATGTCGGTGACCAGCGGCGGCACGGCGGCGAACGGCTGCAGCACGGGCGGCAGCAGGGCGGGGTCGGCCGGTTCGGCGGGGATGGTGATGACCTTCCGCGCCTGCCAGCGGCCGTCCTCGTGGAACCACAGCCAGACGGAGGCCGACAGGTCCTCGACGCTGGTGACCACGCCGACGAAGCCGTACAGGCGGGTGGGGTCGTGGGCGGGGCGCAGCTCCAGCGGCATCTGGTGCTGGTCGCCCAGGTCCACCTCCTGGACGTGCCGGCGCTTGCGCAGGTCCCAGAAGTGCAGCTTGTGGCCGTACTTGCGGCCGAGCAGCAGCTCGCCGACCACGCCGTCCTCGATCATGGACGGCGTGCCCCACTCGGAGGTGATCAGCACGTCGTGGTTGATGTGCCACCAGAAGTCGTAGGCGAGGTACTGCGGCCCGCGGTCCAGCTCCCACCGGCCGAGCACCTCGAAGGAGGTGTGGTCGAGCACGGCGATGCCGCCGGGGCCCTCGGCTCCGTCCGCGCCGCCGAGCGCCGAGACGTACAGGCCCTCGGGGCCGCAGTGGACGGTGTGCGGGCGGGAGTAGCCCGCCCGCCTGGCCAGCGACTCGGCGTCGATCACCTTGACCAGCTCGGGGCTGATCCGGTCCTTGGTGTCGTAGATGTGGATGCGTGAGGAGCGCAGGCCGGGGACCACCAGGTAGCGCCGCTCGACGTGCGGGTGCGGCGCGTTGGGGCACAGGGCGCTGCTGCAGGCGTTCCAGCCGAAGTGGTGCAGCTCGTCGCCGGTGCCGGGCAGGTCGGTCCAGCCGATGACCGTGCCGTAGGCCGGGGAGGCGGGGTCGGTGTCGAGCACGGCCAGCGCGTCCGGACGGTTCGCCGACCGGTCGAAGGCGGCGACGTAGGCCAGCTTCTCCACGGGGGCCTCGACGGCGTCGCGCGGGGAGGGGTAGAACGTGGGGTCGGGGGTCCAGAGAGCCATGACACCAGATATTCACGAGTATCCCTACTGGGTCAATAGGCATCAGCGCCGCAAAGCACAGCCACCGACCGACTGAATCGGCACATATCGCGCGATACCGTTAAGTGTGTTCTTCGGTATCACGGACATCTGGACCTACGTCGTCGGCGCCTTCTTCATCGTGCTGCTGCCGGGCCCGAACTCCCTGTACGTCCTCAGCTTCGCCGCCCAGCACGGCGTCCGGCAGGGCTACCGGGCCGCGGCGGGCGTCTTCCTCGGCGACACCGTCCTGATGGTGCTCGCCGCCGCCGGGGCCGCGTCCCTGCTGCGCGCGACGCCCGCGCTGTTCACCGTCGTCAAGTACGCCGGCGCCGCCTACCTGGCCTGGCTCGGCTTCCAGATGATCCGCGGCGCGGTAAGGGCCTGGCGGGCCCGTCCGGGGGCGGCGGACGAGTCCGGGGCGGCGCCCGCGCGGCAGGCCCGGCCGTTCCGCAAGGCCCTGACGATCAGCCTGCTGAACCCGAAGGCGATCCTGTTCTTCCTGTCGTTCTTCATCCCGTTCGTGGACCCCGGGTACAGCGCCCCCTGGTTGTCGTTCCTCATCCTGGGCGCGGTGATCCAGATCTTCAGCGTGCTCTATCTCACCACGCTGATCTTCTCCGGCACGTTCCTGGCCGGCCAGTTCCGCCGGCACCGGAAGCTGAGCGCGGGCCTGACCTCGGGCGTCGGCGCGCTGTTCCTCGGGTTCGGCGCCAAGCTCGCCACGGCGTCACTCGGCTGAAAGCCAGGTTCAAGGGTGAACTGGTTTCGTATGGAACAGATGGAACGCGGCAAAAGCGGCAGTCCTACTCGCCGGGCTCCGGTACGGTAGGCCACCGGCCTTCGGGGTCGCACCGGGCGGAGTCGCACCCGGCGGTGACGACGACCGGTCCATCCGGCAAGCCTGGACCCCCGAAGCCCGGGTAGACGCTGATCGTCGGCCTATCTGCGGAGCAGCCTTGAACCACCATCCGGTCGCACTCCCCCGTCTGACCGCGCTCGCCCGTCAGGCGGCCCCCCGCCTGCTCGAAGGCGTGGTCGCCCCCCTGCTGGTGTTCTACCTCGCCATGGTCGTGCTGGGCTTCAAGTGGGCCCTGGTGGCCACGGTCTCCTGGGTGTACCTCGGCGTGGCCTGGCGGCTGGCCAGAGGGGTCAAGGTGCCCGCCACCATGTTCCTGGCCGCGTTCGCGGTCACGGTGCGGGCCCTGGTGTCGTTCTGGACGGGCACCTGGATGTGGTTCTTCATCCAGCCGGAGCTGGGCACGATCTGCATCAGCATGGTCTTCCTGGCCTCCGTCCGCTTCAACCGGCCGCTGGTGCAGAAGCTCACCCTCGACTACATCCACCTGCCGTCGGCCGTGCTCAAGCACGAGCGGGTGCGCAGGTTCTTCGCCAGGATCACGCTGCTGTGGGCGTTCGTGCTGCTGGCCAACTCGACGCTGAGCATCTTCCTGGCGGTCTACGAGAAGCTGGAGGGCTCGCTCGGCGCGTTCATGGTGCTGCGCACCTCAGCGGTGGCCGTGATCAGCGGGCTGGCGATCACGTTCTCGATCCTGGCGTTCAAGCGCGTCCTGGCCAGGCTGCACGTGGCCCACGCCTGACCGTTCGGCCAGCAGGAACGCTCCACACATCCCCATCACCAGCCCGGTCAGCATGCCGAACAGCTCGGCGAAGTCCGCGACGCCCGTGCCGCCGTAGGCCAGCGGGCCGCCCGTGGACCTGACGATCATCGAGAACAGCCCCCAGGCGAACAGCGAGCCCGACCCCAGCCAGGCCAGCGCCAGCGGCCGCCAGAACGGGCCGTTCCCGCGCCGCCTGACCAGGGCCACCAGCGCGGCCGCCCCGCCCACCGCGAGCAGCGCCTTCAACCCGTTCTGGACGGCCTGCACGGTCCCGTCGAACGCCATGACGACGCGCAGCACCGCGACGGCGGCCGCCACCACGAGCGCGCCCCACGCCACCACCTCCTGGAACGACCTGGTCGCGCTCGGGAACGGCAGCCTGACCGGGGTGGTGAAGACGGCCGGCCAGCGGTCGCGGGCGTAGAGGGCGAAGGCCGCCATGAGGGCGACGCCCAGGGTGATGAAACCGCCGTAGACGACCAGATAGACCCAGGTCTGGATGGGACCGCCGCTGAAGATCGCCAGGCCGCCGATGAGCACGATCAGCGGGGTCGTGGCGGCCAGCACCGACAGCAGGCCGGTGCCCACCCAGAGCGGCAGCAGCACCAGCCAGGCGGGCAGCCGCATGCCCCAGCGCATGGTGAAGGCCAGCGCCAGCAGCAGCCCGGCGGCCTCCATGGCGAAGGTCAGCGCGTTCATCCCGAGCATCTGCCCGCTGTCCATGAGCGCCGGGTCGGAGACGCCGACGGGGTCGCCGGTCAGCCAGAGCGTCTTGATCGTGAGGTAGGGCAGCGTGGCGGCGACCGCCACGATCGCGGCGGTGAGCCGGCCGATGCCCGCTCGCTGTTCTGTCATGCCCCCGATCGTGCGCCTCAGGCGGGCCGGTCCCCTCCCGAGCGGCGGGGATCCGCCTCCCCCTCGTGGGGGAGCTCGACGGCCAGCTGGAAGCCGTCGCCGTCGGGGCCGGCCGTCAGCGTGGCGCCGGCCAGCCGTACGCGCTCGCGCAGCCCCGCCAGGCCCAGCCCGCCGCGCCGGGCGCTGGGACGCGAGCTCGGCGGGCCGTTGCGCACGACCACCCGGTGCGGCGCGACCGACACGGCGACCGCCGCGCCCGGCGCGTGCTTGGCCGCGTTCGTCAGCCCTTCCTGGACGACGGCGTGCGCCAGCTCCGGCGACGCCCCCGGCGCCACCTCCAGGGTGATCGACATGCCGGAGTCCCTGGCCCGGCCGACCAGCTCGGCGACGTCCTCGCCCACCGGGGACAGCGGGGCCTCCTCGGCGTCCTCGCGCAGCAGGCCGATGATCTGGCGCAGCCGCTCGGTCGCGTCGGCCGCCGCCATGCGCAGCTCGCCGGCCGCCTTGACCTGGGCCGGGCCGAGGCCGGGGGCGAGTTCCAGCCCGCCGGCGCGGACCGCGATCAGCGCAAGGTCGTGGCCGAGCGAGTCGTGCATCTCGCGGGCGATCCTGGCCCGCTCGCGCAGCCGCGCCTGCGCCTCGACCGACAGCCGCGCCTGCCGCCGCTGCTGGAGCACACCCCGCCGGAGCAGCCCCAGCAGGTACGGCAGCACGTACGTGCCGACCAGCCCGGTGCCCATCGACACCCACAGCGCCAGGTCACCGCCCTGGAGCAGCACGGCCCCGCAGCCGATGGCCGTGATCAGGCAGAACACGGCGCCCGCGGGCCACAGCCGGGTCGTGCGCCGGCCGGTGAGGTAGGCGTACCAGATGATGAACGGCGAGGTGGCGAGCAGCGGCAGGATCTTCACGCCGCGCCGGGGCAGCAGCCACGTCAGGTCCACCGTCGCGAAGCCCTCGGTGAAGGTCCACGGGCCGAGCGGCAGCAGCAGCACCAGCGCCGCCAGCGGCCAGGGACGGCCCACGAGCACGGCCAGCGCGGCCAGCCCCACCCTGGGCAGCGTCACCAGCACGAACCCGGCCGGATCGGCGAACGGGTCGGGGCCCATGGCGGTCACGAAGATGCCCAGGACGGCCCACAGCAGCAGGTCGAGGACGACCTGACGGCGGTTCTCACGACGCAGACGGTTCACGCACCGACGTTATCCGCCGCCGGGCGGGGCCGGTCCCGCCCGAAGGTCAGGCGGCGCCCCTGACGAAAGTCAGGGTGGGGCCTGGTCCAGTGATCACGGTGGTGCTACCCCCACCTGAAAGGCGGATACCTCCTCTCCTGTGTCCGGGGCGCGCAACCGGTTTGATCGTGGGTGTCACGCGGAAGTCGCACTCCCGCCCCTGACGAAAGTAGGGGGTGGCGCGGGTCGATGGGCCGATGTGCCATGACCTGCGGAATTTCTACCTTCATGGGGTAGGCGGCCCTGACCCTCCTAGGGGACGGGCCCGCGTTCGACCGGGGGCATCCCCGATGTCCCCGGTCCGCTCACGCCGACAGGCTTGGTGAGTGCCCTGACGATCGGAGTCCACGCATATGTCGCACGCCATTCTCGACCTCGTCCAGCAGGTGATGTCATCGCCATGGCTGTACGTGGCGCTGTTCGCCCTGGCGCTGCTCGACGGGTTCTTCCCCGTCGTGCCCGCCGAGACGTCGGTCATCACCGCGGCGGTGTTCGCCGCCTCCGGCCAGACCAACCTGGCCCTGGTGATCCTGGTCTCGGCGCTCGGCGCGTTCGCCGGGGACCACGTGTCGTACCTGATCGGCAACAGGTCGGCGGGGCGGCTGCGGGGCAAGAAGGCGTTCGTCTGGGCGCGCGGCGCGCTGGCCGAGCGGGGCGGGCTGGTGCTGGTCGTGGCCAGGTACATCCCCGGCGGGCGGACCGCGACGACGCTGACCATGGGCGCCGTGGGGCATCCGCTGCGCTCGTTCACGTTCTTCGACGCCATCGCGGCGAGCTCGTGGGCCGTGTACTCCGGGCTGATCGGCTTCTTCGGCGGCATGGCCTTCGAGAACGACCCGATCAAGGGCCTGCTGCTGGGCCTCGGGATCGCGCTGTCGATCACCGGCCTCGTCGAGCTGGTGCGGTGGGCCAGGAAGCGGCGCGCCACCCAGCCTTCCCCGGAGCGTCTTCCGGTGGACACGTCCGTTTGACCCTGTCGGGCAACCATCCGTCTGAAAGGAGTGCGCATGAGTGTGCTGGCCGCGGCGATCGCGCTGGTCGGTTCGCTGTTCTTCGCGCTCGGGGCCGCGCTGCAACAGTTCGAGGCGGCGGGCTCGGCCAAGCCCGCGCTGCTGACCCTGCTGCGCAGGCCGCGCTGGCTGCTCGGCGGCGTCTCCATCGTGACGGGCGGCGGCCTGCACATCGTCGCCCTCGGGCTCGGCCCGCTGACCGTGGTGCAGCCGATGGGGGTGGCCAGCCTGCTGTTCGCGCTGCCCATCGCCGCCGCGCTGCACGGCCGCCGGCCCTCCCGCAAGGAGCTGGCCGCGGCGGGCGTGGTCGCGGCCGGGCTGATCGGCCTGGTGCTGCTGGTGCCCGAGTCCGACGGGCCGACGTACCTGGCGCCCACGGGGGTGCTCACCCTGCTCGCCGTGGCCGGCGTCGCGGCGGTGCTGCTGTGGGCCGGCTCGAAGGCGGCCTCCCCCGCCGGCCGGGCCGCGCTGCTCGCCACGGGCTCCGGCGTCCTGTACGGCGCGACCGCCACGCTCATGCGCGTGCTCGTGGACGGCGGCTGGAACTGGTGGTACCTGCTGGCCCTGCCGGTCCCGCTGCTGCTGGCGCTGGTGATGCTGCAACGCGCCTACGCCGTCGGGCACTTCGGCGTCTCCTTCGCCTCGCTGCAGATCGCCGACCCGCTCACGGCGGTGGCCTTCGGGGCGCTGCTGCTCGGCGAGCCGCTGCCGTCCGGCCTCGCGCCGATCGCGGCCGCCGCCCTCACCGCGGCCGGCACGTTCGCCCTGGCGCGGACGTCCCCGCTGGAGGCGCGCAACGACCTCGCCTGACCCCCTCCCCTGACCGAAACCCCCTGTTCGTCCCTCGGCCCTCCCCCAGCCGTCCCCCCTTGTGAAAGCGGAGTCACCGTCATGGCCATGCCCCTGCGCAACGTCACCGACCACGCCCAGCTCGCCCCCGCCCCCGAACGTCCCCGCCGCGTCCTGATCTCGACCGACACCTATCCCCCCGACGTGAACGGCGCCGCCTACTTCACCCACCGCCTGGCCACCGGCCTGGCCGCGCGCGGCAACGAGGTGCACGTGGTGTGCCAGTCGGAGGCCGGCCCGGCCAGCGCCGACGTGGTGGACGGCGTGATCGTCCACCGGCTGCGCTCGGCTCCGCTGCTGGTGCACCCGACCATGCGGGTCACCGTGCCGACCAGGCTCGACCGGCTGGTCGCCGACATCGACCCGGACGTCCTGCACACCCAGGGCCACTTCGTGGTCGGCCGGGCCGCCATCGCCGCCGCCCGGCGCCGCGGCGTGCCGGTCGTGGCCACCAACCACTTCATGCCCGACAACCTCTTCCAGTTCGGGCACGTCCCCGAGGCGCTGCGGACCAGGGCGGGCCGGCTGGCCTGGCGGGACTTCAGCCGCGTCTTCAAGCGCGCCGACCACATCACCACGCCGACCCCGCTGGCCGCCAAGCTCCTGGCCGACCAGGGCTTCTCCCGCGACGTCGAGGCCGTCTCGTGCGGCATCGACCTGGCCAGGTTCCACCCGCACGCCGAGCCCAAGTCGTGGGCGCGCCGGCGGTTCGCGCTGCCCGACCGGCCGACCGCCCTGTTCGTGGGCCGCCTGGACGAGGAGAAGCACCTCGACGAGCTGATCCGCGCGCTGCCCCTCGTCCTCAACGAGACCGACGCGCAGGTGGCGTTCGTGGGCCGCGGCAACCAGCGGATGGAGCTGGAGAAGCTGGCCAAGCGCATCGGGGTGGGCGACCGGGTGTTCTTCGTCGGGTTCGTGCCCGACGAGAGCATGCCGCAGGCGTTCGCCGCCGCCGACGTGTTCGCCATGCCGGGCGTCGCCGAGCTGCAGAGCATCGCCACGCTGGAGGCCATGGCGTCCGGCCTGCCCGTCGTGGCCGCCGACGCGATGGCCCTGCCGCACCTGGTGGACGGCAACGGCTACCTCTACCAGCCGGGCGACGTGGTCGCGCTGGCCAGGCACCTGACCGCCGTCCTCACCGACGACGACCTGCGCGCCCGCCTGGGCAACGCCAGCCGGGCGCTGGCGCTCACCCACGACGAGCAGGTGTCGCTGGCCCGCTTCGAGCAGATCTACGACGAGGTGACACGATGACCTGGCGTGCCGTTCTGGCTCCCGTGGCCGGCGCCGTGACCGCAGTGGCCGCACTCGGCTACGCGCAGGTGAGCCTGCCCGAGCAGCCGCTGATCAGCGACTACGCGCTCGTCCCCGGCGGCATGCTGCCGGTGCTGGCCGGGACGCTGGCGCTGGCCGCCGCCTGCCTGTCGCTGGCGTACGGGCTGGCCGCCCGCGAGCCGGGGCGGACCGCCGCGACCCGCGTGCTGCTGCTGGCGGGGGCGGCCGGGCTGATGCTCAGCGCCATCTTCCCCACCGATCCCGGCATGTCGGACATCAGCACGCTCGGCGGGGAGATCCACCGCTGGTCGGCGGCCGTGGTCTTCACCGCGCTGCCGGTCGCCGGCTGGACCCTGGCCAGGGGACGGGCGGCGGCCGCGCGCTGGAGCGCGGTCAAGGCCCTGAGCGTGACCTCCGGGCTGACGCTGGTCGCCTACCTGGCGGCCCACCCGGCCGCCGTCACCTCCTCACTGATCGGCGGCACGGCCTACTACGGGCTGCTCGAACGGGGTCTGGTGCTGGCCGAGATCGTGCTCGTCGTCACCATGGCGCTGGCCTGCGCGCCGGGCCGCGCCGCCGTACGGACGCAGGGCACGCGGGCCACCGGGGCGCCCGCGCAGCCCGAGAGCCCGCAGCGGCTGGCGGCGTGACCGGGCGTGACCGGCGGCGCCGCCACACTTCGTCCGCCGTCGAACGGTCGGCGGCCTAGCGTGGACCCATGCTCATCACCCACCACGCCGAAGCCCGGGCGGTGCTGTCCGACAGCCGGTACGTGCCGCCGCCCGTCCCGCAGGACGGCGAGCCGGGGACGCTCGCCTGGCTGCGGGCCCACGTGTCGCGCTTCAGCACCGGCGAGACGCACGCCGAACGCCGCCGCCTGGTCGTCGAGCGCCTGTCCGCCCTGGACCCGGCCGCGCTGCGGACGGCCGCCAGGGCCGCGACGCGCGACCGCCGCGGCGACAGTGACGGCAACGGTGACGGCAACGGTGACGGCGACTGGCGCGGCGTGCCGACGGCCGTGCTGGGGGCCGCGCTCGGCGTGCCGGACACCTCGGCCGTGCCCGCGGCCGCGAGCGGCTACCTGTCGGGCGAGGGGAGCCCGCAGGCCGACGCCGCCGTCGCCGAACTGCTCGCCCTGACCGACCTGCCGGCCGTCACCCTGCTGCTCCAGGGCCACGCCGCCACCGAGGCGCTCATCGAGAACGCGCTCGCCCACGCCGCGCCGGGCGACGACCCCGAGGCGGTGCTGCGCGAGACGCTCAGGCAGGACCCGCCGCTGAAGGCCAGCCGCAGGCTCGACACCCGCACCGGCGAGGAGGTCACGATCGACCTGGTCGCGGCCAACCGCGACCCCGAGGTGTTCGCCGACCCCGACCGCTTCGACGCCTCCCGGGCCCCCGCCCCCCACCTGACGTTCGGGGACGGCCTGCGCCCGTGCCCCGCTCCCGCCCACGCCCTCGCGCTGGCCGCCGGCGTGCTCGACGAGCTCCTCGAAGGGACCCGCCGATGAACTTCCACGACCTGCACAAGCCGGGCGACCCGCTGCTGCTGCCCAACGCGTGGGACTACGGCTCGGCCGCGATCCTGGCCGCGCACGGCTTCCCCGCGATCGGCACCACCAGCCTCGGCGTGTCCGCCGTGCACGGCAAGCCGGACGCCGCCGGCGCGACCAGGGCCGAGACGATCGAGCTCGCCGAGACGGTCAAGGACCTCGGCGTGCTGGTCACGGTGGACATCGAGGGCGGCTTCAGCGACGACCCGCAGGAGGTGTCGGACCTGGTCGCGAGCCTGGCCGCGCTCGGGGTGGCGGGCGTGAACCTGGAGGACGGCCGTCCCGACGGCACGCTGCGCCCGGTCGAGCTGCACCGGCGGATCATCGAGGCCGCCAAGGGCCACGGCGTGTTCGTCAACGCCCGCACCGA
Source organism: Nonomuraea sp. NPDC049637 (assembly GCF_040675235.1). NCBI lineage: Bacteria > Bacillati > Actinomycetota > Actinomycetes > Streptosporangiales > Streptosporangiaceae > Nonomuraea > Nonomuraea sp. NPDC049637. Next base: position 114,767 of record NZ_JBFAOM010000023.1, on the reverse strand, counting down.
CACCCACTGGCTGGGCACCGGCGACTGGCGCGAACGGGTGGACGCCTACGAGCACGCCGACGGCATCTTCGTCCCCGGGCTGTCCGATCCGGCGGAGATCGCCGAGGTCGTCGCGCGTACGCGGCTGCCGCTCAACGTGCTCTACCAGCCGGGCGGTCCGACGCTGGACCGGCTGGCCGATGCGGGGGTGGCCCGGGTGAGCACCGGCTCGCTGCTCTACCGGGCCGCGCTCCAGGGCGCTCTGGCCGCCGTGCTGGGCGCGCAGGGCAAGGACGCCCCGCCGCTGCCGACATACGGAGAAATCGCCGCGCTCCTCCCGCAGACCCGATAATCGGGGCATGCGCTTCGAGATCCTCGGACCCACCAGCGTGCTGGACGAGGACGGCGCGCCGGTGGCGCTCGGCGGGCCGCGGGTGCGCGCCCTGCTCACCCTGCTGGCCCTGAACGCCGGCCGCGTCGTCGGCGCCGGCCAGCTCGTGGACGACCTCTACGGCCCCCACCCGCCGGACGGCGTGGCCAACGCGCTGCAGTCCCAGGTGTCCAGGCTGCGCCGGGCGCTCGGCCGGGACCTGATCGAGTTCCACCCGGCGGGCTACCGGCTGGTCGCCGACCCGCACGACGTGGACGCGCGCCGCTTCGAGCTCCTGGCCCTGGACGGGCGGCGGGCGCTGGCCGCCGGGGACGCCGGGCGGGCGGCGGCGCTGCTGGGCGAGGCGCTGGAGTTGTGGCGCGGCGCGCCGCTCGCCGACGCGCCGCACGCGGTGTCCGCCGCCGCCGGGCTGGAGGAGCTGCGGCTGGCGGCCGTCGAGGACCGCCTCCAGGCCGACCTGGCGCTCGGGCGGCACCGCGACCTGGTCGCCGAGCTGCGCCGGCTCACCGCCGCCCACCCGCTGCGCGAGCGCCTGCGCGCCCAGCTCATGCGCGCCCTGTACGGCAGCGGCCGGCAGGCCGAGGCGCTGGCCGTCTACGACGAGGCGCGGCGGCTGCTCGACCGGGAGCTGGGCATCGAGCCGGGCGCCGAACTGGCCGCCGCGCACCTCGCCGTCCTGCGCGCCGACCCGTCCCTGGCCCCGCAGATCACCCCGCAGATCACCCTGCCGACCACCGCACCGACCACCGCACCGACCATCGCACCGACCATCGTGCCGACCGCGGCGCCGAACCCCGCACCGATCCAGCCGCCGGTTCCCCCGTCCCTTCCCGGGCCAGGAGGGCCCGCCGGGTCGCCGCGCGGCGGGTTCAAGCAGGGGTTGCGGGCGCAGCTGACCAGTTTCGTGGGCCGGGCGGAGGAGCTGGCGCAGGTGGGCGCGCGGCTGCGGGACAGCAGGCTCGTCACGCTGATCGGCCCCGGCGGCGCGGGCAAGACCAGGCTGGCGCAGGAGGCGGCCGCCCAGGAGCCGGGCGACGTGTGCTTCGTGCCCCTCGCCCACGTGGCCGGCGCCGCCGGGGTGCCCGGCGCGGTGCTGGTCGCGCTCGACATCCGCGACGCCCTGCTGCCCGCGCCCCAGCGCGCCGCGGTCGGCCCCGTCACCCGGCTGCTCACCGCGCTGGCCGAGCGCGACCTGCTGCTCGTCCTGGACAACTGCGAGCACCTGGTCGCCGCCGTGGCCGAGCTCGCCGACGCGCTGCTGGCCTCCTGCCCCGGGCTGCGGGTGCTGACCACCAGCCGCGAGGCGCTGGGCATCACCGGGGAGTCGATCCTGCCGGTGTCCCCGCTGCGCCTGCCGCCGCCGGAGCCGGACGACCCGCTGGCGTACGCCGCCGTCCGGCTGTTCGCCGACCGGGCCGCCGCCGTGCGCCCGGGGTTCGCCGTGGACGCCGGGAACACCGCGGACGTGGTGCGCATCTGCCGGGCGCTCGACGGGCTGCCGCTGGCCATCGAGCTGGCCGCGGCCCGCCTCCGTACGCTGTCGGTCGCCGACGTGGCGGCCCGCCTGGACGACCGGTTCCGGCTGCTGACCCGCGGCAGCCGTACGGCGCTGCCCCGGCACCAGACGCTGCGCGCGGTCGTCGCGTGGAGCTGGGACCTGCTCGACGACGCCGAGCAGCGCCTGGCCGCCCGCCTGAGCGTGTTCGTCGGCGGCGCCACCCCCGAGGCGGCCGAGCGGGTGTGCGGGCTGCCGGAGGAGGTGCTGTTCTCGCTGGCGGAGAAGTCGCTGGTGGAGTACGTCGGCGGCCGGTACCGCATGCTCGACACGATCCGGGCGTTCTGCGCCGAACGCCTGGCCGAGTCCGGCGGGACCGCCGCGATCAGGGACGCCCACACCGCCTACTACCTCGACCTCGTCCTGACCGCCGACCCGCTGCTGCGGACCGCCGAGCAGCTCGCCTGGCTGGCCCGCCTCGACCAGGAGAGCGACGACCTCGAAGCCGCCATGCGCTGGACGACCACGTCCGGGCAGCCGGAGACCGGCCTGCGGCTGCTGGCGCACAGCGCCTGCTACTGGTGGATGCGCGGCCACCGCGGCGTCATCGCCGGGCTGGCCGCCGCGCTGCTGGCCAGGATCGGCGACGCGTGCCCCGCGGGCATGGAGGAGGAGTACGTCATGTGCCTGCTCGTCACCGCCTGGACGGGCGTGGCCGACGACGTCGTGCGCGAGCGGCTGGCCGAGGTGCGCGAACTCCTGCCGATCACCCACCTGCCGGAGCGGGTGGAGTTCCTGATGATGATGCGGTCGATGTTCACCGGGCCGCCGGGCGACGTCGAGGAGATCTACCACGAGTTGCAGGCCCACACCGAGGGGCTGCCGCCCTGGCAGCGGGCGTTGTCGTACAGCGGCGCGGGGTTCGTGCTGCAGATCCTGGGGCGGGTCGAGGAGTCGCTGGCCGCCTTCCGGCGCGCCCTGGCCGCCTTCCGGGCCATCGGCGAGCGCTGGGGGGCGGTGCTGGTGCTGTCGGGTCTCGGCGAGCTGGCCTCCCGCGAGGGGGACTACGCGGCCTCGTACGCGCTGTCGGACGAGGCGCTGACGCTGGCCCGCGAGCTCGACGCGCGGGCGGAGATGGCCGAGGCCCTGTGCCGGCGCGGCGACGCGCTGCTCGGCATGGGCGAGCCGCTGGGCGGGCGGGCCGACTACGAGGAGGCGGCCGAGCTGGCCCGTCGCGTGGGTTCCATGGACATGCTGGCCTGGGCGCACCTCGGGATGGCCGAGGTGGCGCTGATCGGCGGCGAGCGGGACGCCGCGCTGTCCCTGCTGGCCCAGGCCCGCGCGGAGTGCCCCGACGACTGGTACAGCACCGAGGACATCCGCAACCGCATCGACGAGGCCCTCGGCCGGGCGGTCAGCGAACGGTAGGCGGCCCGTCAGCCGCCCTCGCCATCGTGGACGGCATGACGCGCAAATGGGCCTGTCTGGCCATCGCCTGCCTGGCGACGCTGCTGCTCTCGGTCGATCTCACCGTGCTGCACCTGGCGCTCCCCCGGCTGGTCGCCGACCTCGGCGCGAGCTCGACGCAACTGCTCTGGATCGGCGACATGTACGGGTTCGCCCTGGCCGGGCTCCTCGTCACCATGGGCAACCTCGGGGATCGCGTGGGCCGCAAGCGGCTGCTGCTGATCGGCGCGGCCGGCTTCGGCGCCGCCTCGGTGGTGACCGCCTACGCCCCGAACCCGGAGCTGCTGATCGCCGCCAGGACGCTGCTGGGCGTGGCGGGCGCGATGATCATGCCGTCCACGCTCTCGATCGTCAGGAACGTCTTCGCCGACCCGCGCGAGCGGACCGCGGCCATCGGGATCTGGAGCGGGATGAGCGCGGCCGGGTTCGCGCTGGGGCCGGTCGTGGGCGGCGTGCTGCTGGACCACTTCTGGTGGGGGTCGGTGTTCCTGATCAACGTGCCGATCATGGCGCTGGTGCTGGTCTGCGGGTTCCTGGTGCTGCCGGAGTCGCGCGGTCCCGCCGGGCGGGTGGACGGGCCCAGCGTGGTGCTGTCCTTCGCCGGTGTCGTGACGGCCGTCTACGCGGTCAAGGAGGCCGCCCACCAGGGCCTGGCGCACGCCGACGTGCTGGGGGCGGCCGTGGTGGGCGCGGTGTGCCTGGTGCTGTTCGTCCGGCGGCAGAGCCGGCTGGCCACGCCGCTGATCGACGTACGGCTGTTCCGGCGGCGGGCCTTCAGCGCGTCCGTGGGCACGAACCTGCTGGCGATCTTCGCGTTGTCGGCCATGAACCTGCTGTTCGCCTGGTACCTGCAGCTCGTCCTGGGGTGGACCCCGCTCCAGGCCGGGCTGGCCCAGCTTCCCGGCGGTCTCAGCGGCGCGGTGGGCGGGGTGCTCGCGGCCCGGCTCATCGGCCGGCTCGGCAGGAACGGCGTGGTCGCGCTCGGCCTGGCGCTGAACGCCGCCGCGTTCGTCCGGTACGCCATGCTCGGCACCGAGCTGGACTATCTCACCCTGCTGCCGGTGATGATGATCGGCGGGCTCGGGGTCGGGCTCACCTTCACCGTGAACAACGACAACGTCCTGGCCACCGCGCCCAAGGAGCGGGCGGGGGCGGCGGCCGCGGTGTCGGAGACGGCGTTCGAGCTGGGCGGGGCGCTGGGCATCGCGGTCCTCGGCACCGTGCTCAACAGCGTCTACCGGGCGAACCTGCTGGTGCCCGCCGGGGTGCCCGGCCAGGCGGCGCGGGAGTCGATCGCCGGGGCCACCGCCACGGCGGCGGAGCTGCCCCCGCAGGCGGCCGGGGAGCTGATGCGCGCGGCGCGCACGGCGTTCGTGTCGGGGATGCAGGTGACGACGCTGGTCACGGCGGTCCTGCTGGCCGTGGTCGCGGTGTTCGCGCTGGCCTGGCTGCGCGGCGTGCCGAAGGTCATCCAGGAAGAGCAGCCGGTCCCTCGGTGAGCGAGCTGGCCTCGCTCGCCGGCCGGGCGGGCAGCGGGCGCAGGCTGCGGATCCTGGCCAGCACGAGCAGCGCGGCCACGCCCGTCGCGACCGGCGCGACGACGAACGCCAGGGAGGCGCCGAAGTGGTCCACGAGCTGCCCGGCGACCGACGACCCGGCCGCGATGCCGAGGGCGATGCCGCCGTTCAGCCAGGTGAACGCCTCGGTACGGACCTCCGCCGCGACCAGTCCCTCCACCAGGGTGTAGCCGGTGATCACCACGGGGGCGATCACCAGGCCGGCCAGGGCGGCGGCGACGTACATGTGGGGGACGGCTGCGGCCAGTGTGAACGCGCTGGTCGCGACCGCGAGCAGGGCCAGCCCGGCGACCAGCCGGGCGCGGGCGGAGGACCGCCAGCGGACCGCGCCGTACAGCAGGCCGCCGAGCATGCTGGCGCCGGAGAAGACGCCGTAGACGGGTCCGGCGGCGGCGGGCGCGTGCAGGGCGGTGGTGAGCGAGGTGACGCCGACCTGGAGGCTGCCGAAGACCGACCCCATGGCCAGGAAGGCGGCGGCCAGCAGCGCCACGCCGCGCCGCCGCAGCACGCCCTTGGAGGCGGCGATCCGCACCGGCACCGGCTCGGGCAGGCTTGTCCGGACGGCGGCGAAGACCACCGTGCCCACCAGGATCAGCACGAGCCCGCCGAGCAGCGCGACCACCGGCGAGTACGCCGTGGACAGCCCCACCAGCAGCACCGGGGCCAGCGTGAAGGTCAGCTCGTCGGTGATCGACTCGACCGCGAACGCCGTGTTCAGCCGGCCGGTGCCGCCGAGCCGGTGCGCCCAGCGGGCCCGGACCATCGAGCCGACCTGCGGTCCCGACGCGCCGACGAGCGCGGCCACGGCGACCAGCAGCGCGAGGTGGGCGTGCGCGGCGGCCAGGGCCAGCAGGCCGCCCATGGCCAGGGCGTGCAGGGCCACCTGCGGGAGCAGCACGCGGGCCTGGCCGTACCGGTCGGCCAGGCGGCCCGTCTGGGGGCCGATGAGGGCCTGGAAGACGGCGGAGGCGGCGGAGGTGATCCCGGCCGCGCCGTAGGAGCCGGTGGACCACTGGACCAGCAGCAGGATGCCCATCTGGGTCATCGCGAACGGCACGCGGGCCAGCAGCGCGGGCACGAGGAAGCGCCAGGCGCCGGGGGTGGCCAGCACGTCGAGGTAGGACTTCAAGGGTCTCCGTCCAGATCATGACGGAGTCCTCCCCCGGGGGAGCGCACCGTCGGAGGTGGGCTTCGACCGGGGTAGATACCGGCGGGTGCCGGCCGCCGAGCGGTCAATCAGTCACTTCAGTCAAACGCGACGAGAGCCGATCCTATTGCAGGAATCGGGCGACTTAATTCATTTGTCGTTGACTTCAACGATGTTGAGATTTACCGTCGGCAGTCTGGAGGCAGTGACATGGATGCGATCCTGAAATTTCCTGACATCGACGGCTCGATGCTCGCGCTGGTGGGCGGCAAGGCGGCCAACCTCGGCGTCCTCACCAGGGCGGGGCTGCCCGTCCCGCCGGGATTCTGCGTCACGACGGAGGCGTACCGCGCGATCACCGCCGGCCTCGGCGACGTGACGCACGCGGCCGCGGCCCGCAAGCACATCCTCGACGCCACGATCCCCGCCGGCCTCGCGCGGGCCGTGCTCGATGCCCTGTCCGAGACCCTGCCCGAGCCCCTGTCCGGCGGCCCGGTGGCGGTGCGCTCGTCGGCCACCGCCGAGGACCTCCCGTACGCCAGCTTCGCCGGCCAGCAGGACACCTTCCTCAACGTGACCGGACCGGAGGCGGTGCTCGACGCGGTACGCCGCTGCTGGGCCTCGCTCTGGACCGATCGCGCGGTCGCCTACCGCGAGTCCAACGGCATCGACCACCGGGCGGTCAGCCTGGCCGTGGTCGTCCAGCGCATGGTGGACGCCCGGACGGCCGGCGTGTTGTTCACCGCCGACCCTGTCACCGGACGCCGCCGGCGGGCGGTCGTCGACGCCGCCCCCGGCCTGGGCGAGTCCGTGGTGTCGGGCGCGGTCAACCCCGACCACTTCCTGATCGACCCGGACAGCGGGCGCGTCCTGGAGCGGCGGATCGGCGACAAACGCCTGGCCGTGCGCCCCCTGCCGGACGGCGGCGTCGTCCACGAGACGGCCGACGCCGGCGCCGAGCCGTGCCTGACCGACGACGAGCTGCGCGAGCTGGCCACGCTCGGCGCCCGGGTCGAAGAGCTCTACGGCGTGCCGCAGGACCTCGAATGGGCCTTCGACCAGGCGGGCACGCTCTGGCTGACCCAGGCCAGGCCCATCACCACGCTGTTCCCGCTGCCCGCCGGGCATCGGGGCGAGGGGCTGCGCGCCTACTTCTGCTTCAGCGTCGCCCAGGGCGTCCTGCGACCGTTCACGCCGATGGGGATGGCGGCGGCGCGGGCCGTGTCCGCCGGGGTGTCCGGCCTGTTCGGCTTCCCCGTGGCCGCGCCGCTGGCCGGCGCCCCGGCCTTCGCCGAGGCGGGCGGGCGGCTGTTCGTCGACCTCACCGGGGTGCTGCGGAGCAGGGTGGGCCGGGCGATCGTGCCGCGCGTGTTCGACGTCATGGAGGCCAGGTCGGCGCGGTTGCTGCGCGGCCTGTTCGACGACCCGCGCCTCGGCGTCACCCGGCGCTCGGTCTGGCCGTTCGTCCGCCGGCTGGCCGCGATCACGGTGCGCCATCGTCTGCCGGTCACGTTCGTCCGGGCGCTGGCCGATCCGGCGGGCGCGGAGCGGCGGGTGCGCCGGCAGGCCGACGCCCACCTGTCCAGGCTCGCCCCGCCGCCCGGCGCGAGCCTGACCGAACGCGTGGACCACGTGGCCAGGACGCTGATCCGCGAGGTCGTGCCGATCGCGCCGCGGGTCTTCCCGGTGGCCTCCGCCACGCTGCCCATGCTGCTGCTGGCCGCGCGGCTGCTGAAGGGCAGGGCCGCCCCGGGCGAGCTGCAGACCGTCCTGCGCGGCGCGCCCAGGAACGTGACCACCGAGATGGACCTGGCATTGTGGGCGCTGGCCCGGCGGCTGCGCGAGGACCCGGAGGTGGCCGCCCGCTTCCTGGCCGAGCCGCCCGAGCTACTGGCCCGCGAGCCGCTGCCGGCCCCCGTCCGCGCCTTCCTCGACGAGTACGGCCACCGCGCGGTCGCCGAGATCGACCTCGGCCTCCCCCGCTGGTCGGAGGACCCCACGCAGGTCATCGGCATGCTCGCCAACTACCTGCGCCTGGAGGATCCGGCCCTGGCCCCCGACGTGCTGTTCGCGAAGGGCGCGGCCGAGGCCGAGGCGATGGTCGAGGAGCTGGCCGGGCGGGTGGGCGGCCTGCGCGGCCGGGTGGTGCGCTTCGCGCTGGGCCGGGCCAGGCAGCTGGTCGGGGTGCGGGAGCTGCCGAAGTTCCTCATCGTGCGGATCTTCGCCGCGCTGCGCGCCCAGTTGCTCGACGTGGGCCGCGAGCTGGCCGGCCGGGGGCTGCTCGACGCGCCCGGCGACGTGTTCTTCCTGACCCTGGCGGAGGCCAAGTCCGGCCGGGACCTGCGCGGGCGGGTCGCCGTCCGGCGCGAGCGCCACGAGCGGGAGCTGCGCCGCCGGCACGTGCCGCGGCTGTTGTTATCGGACGGCACCGAGCCCGAGGCCGTCGCCTCCGGGCAGCCGGCCGAGGGCGCCCTGACCGGCTCGCCCGCCTCGCCCGGCCAGGTGACCGGCGTGGCCAGGGTGGTGCTCGATCCCGTGGGCGCGCGCCTGGAGCCCGGCGAGATCCTGGTCTGCCCGTCCACCGATCCCGGCTGGACGCCGCTGTTCCTGACCGCGGGCGGGCTGGTCATGGAGATGGGCGGGTCGAACTCGCACGGCGCGGTGGTGGCCCGCGAGTACGGCATCCCGGCCGTCGTCGGCGTCGCGCACGCGGTCGAACGCCTCCGTACGGGCCAGACCGTCACGGTGGACGGCACCGCGGGCACGGTCGCCTGAGGAGGCCGGGCCTTCCGGCGGTCCGGGAGGGCGGGAGGGCGCCGTCAGGGACGCGGGTTCCTCGGGCAGGACCGGATCATCGTCGGCGACAGCTCGTCGAGGCGGGAGCCGATCATCCGGGCCACCCCCTCGATGGTCTCGATGCCCGCCCCCTCCCCCGGCTGCTCGTCGGTCTGCACCGCCAGCAGCAGGTCGCGCCCCGGCCCGACGACGCGGCCGTAGCTGGTCACCGCCCAGGTGTTGTGGATGAACGGGCGTGGCGTCCAGCCGTTCTTCAACGCCACCCGGTCCACCGGACGGGCGGCCGCGCTGATCCCCCACGACTGGTCCTTGACCACGCGTCCCATCAGGCCGAGCACGAGGTCGCGGTCCCGGCCGGACAGGCCCTCGGCGCCCTCCACCAGCGCCCGGAGCAGGCGGATGCGGTCGGCGGGGCTGGTGTTGGTGCCGCCCCAGAAGACGCCGGGCCCCGGAACGGTCTCGGTCAGGCCCATACGCCGGTAGAACTCGCCCATCGCGCCGCCGACCCGGCCCCACAACGCGTCGGCCGCGCCATTGTCGCTCTCGGTGATCATGCGCTCGGCCAGGTCGCGTTCCTCCTCGCCCAGGCCGCCGCGGCCGAGCACGAGCGCCGTCAGGATGTCCACCTTGACGCCGCTGGCGGTGATCATGTCGTGCTGATGCTCGCCGCGGCCCAGGGTGATGCCGCTGTCGAGCTCCAGCATGCTGTAGGCGACCCGTCCCGGGCGTCTGGACAGGTACTGCTCGATGTCGTGGGCAAGCCGGTCGCGGGCCGCCCTCCCCGCCCTCTTGTCATGAAATTTCAGGACGCAACGGCCGACCGCCACCGGCGCCTTCCGCACACCGGGCACCTCCGGCAGCCGTCCGGTCGCGCACCCGGCCGCGCCTCCGGCCGCGAGCCCCCAAACCACCACGACAGCCGGCCATCTCCACCACACGCGCAAACCCCCGTGATCGTCACGTCCCGGGGGTTTTGATCACTTTCTGCCCAGTGGCGGCATTGGTCACACCCCGCCCGTCAGGGCAGGAGCACCACCTTGCCGACAGTTCGCCGTCCGGCCAGGTCGGCCACGGCCCGGCCCGCCTCCGCCAGCGGGTACTCGCCGCCCACCAGCGGCCGCAGCCGCCCGGCCGCGGTCAGCGCGAGCAGCTCGCCCAGCGGGGGCCCTACCATCTCCCGCCGCCCCCGCAGCGGACGCAGCCAGAACCCGAGGACGGCGAGGTTGCCCGCGGTGAGCCGGCCGACCTCGACCGGCCGGGCCTGCTCCCCCGACGACGACCCGTAGCTGACCAGCCGCCCGAAGGGGGCGAGCACGGTCAGCGCCGCGTCGAAGACCGCGCCGCCCACGGCGTCGAGCACGACGTCCACCGGCCGGTCGCCGTTGGCCTCGATGACGCGCTCGGCGTACCCGTCGGCCGCGCCGTCCACGGCGGCGTCCGCGCCGAGGTCGAGGGCGAGCGAACGTTTGTCCTCGGTGGAGGCGGTGGCGATCACGCGTCCGGCGCCGAACACCTTGGCGAGCTGCACGGCCAGGCTGCCGACGCCGCCTGCGCCGGAGTGGACGACCACGCTCTCGCCCTCCCTGAGCCGCGCCGACGAGCGCAGCAGGTGCCAGGCGGTGAGCCCCTGGACGAGCAGCGCCAGCGCCTCCCCCGCCCGCAGCGAGCCGGGCACCACCACGACGTCGCCCTCGTCCAGGACGGCCCTGGAGGCGTAGCCGTTGGCGGTGAAGCCCATCACCCGCCGCCCCCGGGGATCGAGCCCGACGACCTCGCTGCCGGGGATGTGCGGCAGGCGGTCGGGGGCGGAGTAGTGGCCGGAGATCTGCCGCACGTCGGCGAAGTTCAGCCCGGCGGCCTCGACGTCGACCAGCACCTGGCCCGGTCCCACGACCGGGTCGGGCACCTCGGCCTCTTCGAGCACCTCCGGGCCGCCGAAGCGGGTGAACTGGATGGCACGCATGAATCCCCCCATTCCGCGCGATACCCCCCAGCGTAGACGTCAGTCTCCGGAGCCGCCCGGCCGGAGGTGCTCGGCGAGGAAGTCCGCGGTGGCGTCCACGGCCTGCGACACGTACGGCTCGCGGTCGTAGAGGTCGATGTGCTGCTTGGCGTCCACCCAGACGAGCCTCTTGGGCTGGTCGAGCCGCTTGAACGCCTCCTCGGCCCCCTCCGGCGGGCAGAACCTGTCGATCACGCCGTGCACGATCAGGGCGGGCTTCGGCGACAGGAAGTCGGCGCCCATCATGTTGTCCATGGTGATCAGCTCGCGCAGCCCGGCCCGGGTCACCGCGTTCCGCCAGGAGGCGGAGGCGCCGCGCTCGGTGCCGTAGTAGGCGAACGGCTCGTCGCCCGGCATCGCGGCCTCGCCCTCCTCGGCCACGGCGGGCAGGTACTCGACCGGGCCGCCCCGGTCCTGCCGTTCCAGCACGCCGGCGAACCCGGCCAGCGCCGCCTGGTAGTCCATGCCGGACCGCATCGTGTACGGGTTGTTGTAGGCCCCGGCGATGCCCGCGAACGCCCGTACGCGCGGGTCGAAGGCGGCGAACCTCAGCGCGTACCCGGCGCCCAGGCAGATGCCGACCGCGCCGATCAGGTCGCCGTCCACCTCGGGGCGCGAGCGCAGCAGCGACACCGCCGCCCGCAGGTCGGCCAGCTTGCCCTGCGGATCCTCGTGCCCGCGCGGCTCGCCGCCGGACTCGCCCCAGTTGCGGTGGTCGAAGGACAGCGTCACGTAGCCGCGCCGGGCCAGCCGTTCGGCGTACAGGCCGGTGACCTGGTCGCGCACCCCGGTGAACGGCCCGGTGAGCACCAGCCCCGGCCAGGGGCCCGTGCCCTCGGGCGTGCGCAGGTCACCGGTCAGGCGCACGCCGTCGGCGGCGAACTCGACTTTCATGGTGACAAGTGTGCGCCAGGCCCGCGGCGGGCGGGCCCGGCGCCCCCTCGGATCACCGGATCAGGAGTCGAACCCGAGGCCCATCCTGTCGAGCGTGCGCAGCCACAGGTTGCGCCTGCCCTGATGCTGGTCGGCCTGGGCGATCGACCACCGGGTGAACTGGATCACCCCCGACCGGACCGGCTCGGGCGGGAACGGGACCGGCTTCTCCTTGACCATCCGCAGCTCGGTCCGCTCGGTGGCCTCCCCCGACAGCAGGTCCAGCATCACGTTCGCGCCGAACCTGGTGGCTCCGACGCCCATGCCGGTGTAGCCCACGGCGTAGGCCAGCCGGCCGCCGTGCGCCGTGCCGTAGAAGGCGCTGAAGCGGCTGCAGGTGTCGATCACGCCGCCCCAGCGGTGCGTGAAGCGCACCTCGGACAGCTGCGGGAACGTGGTGGCGAAGTGCTCGGCGAGCTTGACGAACGTCTCGTCGCGCTGCTCGTACTCCGGCTTGACCAGGCCGCCGTTGTAGTAGACCGCGTCGTAGCCGCCCCACAGGATGCGGTTGTCGTCGGTGAGCCGGTAGTAGTGGAACTGGTTGCCCGAGTCGCCGACGCCCTGCCGGTTGTGCCAGCCCACCTCGGCGAGCTGGGCCGCGGTCAGCGGCTCGGTCATCAGGGCGTAGTCGTACACCGGGACGACGAAGTGCTTGAGCCTGCGCAGCAGGGGCGGGAAGACCCCCGTGCCCAGCGCCACCCGGCGACCCGTCACCGACCCGTACGGGGTGCGCAGGGTGATCGTCGTGCCGTCGTCGCGCAGCGAACGCACCGGACTGCGCTCGAAGACCCGTACGCCGAGCCGCAGGCACGCCTCGCGCAACCCCCAGGCCAGCCGCGCCGGGTCCAGCATGGCGCAACCGCTGCGCTCCCACAGGCCGCCCAGGTAGGTCGGCGAGTTGACCTCGGCCCGCACCTGCCGCTCGTCCATGGGCACGTAGTCGAGCCCGAGCTCGGAGATCAGGTCCAGGTGTTCGCCCAGCGAGTCGAGCTGCCACGGCTCGGTGGCCACGTGCAGCTCTCCGGTGCGCTCGAAGGAGCAGTCGATGCCGTGCCGCTCCAGCGTGCGCTCGATCTCGTCGAGGTTGTCCACGCCCATGCGTTCGAGGCGGCCGATGTCCTCCGGCCACCGTTCCAGGCCGTTGGCCAGGCCATGGGTGAGGGTCGCCATGCAGAACCCGCCGTTGCGGCCGGTCGCCGCCCAGCCGATCCTGCGTCCTTCGAGCAGGACCACGTCCAGCGAAGGGTCACGTTCCTTGGCCATCAGGGCCGTCCAGAGCCCCGAGAAGCCTCCGCCGACGACGACCAGGTCGGCGTCGGTGTTTCCGATGAGCCGCGCGCGCGGCTCGGGTCTGGCCGGGCTGTCCAGCCAGTACGGCTTGCGCTCCGCGTCAGCCAGCGCCTTCAGCGGATCCACAAATCCCACTTCCCTACGAAAGTCTCAGTTGTTCTTTGTTGATTGCGGGATCCAAAAGCATGATGTGATCACGCGCGGGTTCCCCCCGCCGAAATCCGATCTCGCCTCCCTGTTCTTGGTCGGAATACACCAATCCCCCCGCCGGATCGCGGGGGGAAAGCCTGTTGGAGCAGATCCTAGGCGCGGCGTCTTGCGGCCACGGCGTTCGCCACGGCGATCAGCACACCGATCCCGAAGATGAGCGTACCCATCACGTTGACCTGCGGTGGAATGCCGGTCTTCACCGCACCCACGATCCACAGGGGGAAGGTGACGGTCGAGCCGTTGACGAAGCTCGTCACCACGTAGTCGTCGATCGACAGCGCGAAGGAGAGCATCGCGCCCGCGAGCACGCCCGGCATGATCGAGGGCAGCGTCACCTGCCGGAACGTGCCCCAGGCGGTCGCGCCGAGGTCCTTGGCCGCCTCCTCCAGCGACGGGTCGAGCGTGATGACCCGCGCCCTGACCGTCACCACGACGAAGGAGAGCGAGAACAGCACGTGCGCGACGATGATCGTGTTGCCGTCGCGCGGCACGTTGCCGGAGACGAACAGCGACAGCAGCGAGGCCCCCATCACCAGCTCCGGCGTGGAGATGGCGGCGAAGACCAGGAAGTTCGTGGCGCCGAGGCCGCGGAAGCGGTGCCGGCCGACGGCCAGGCCCAGCATCGTCCCGATGACGACCGTGATCACGGTGCTGACCAGGGCGATCACGATGGAGTTGCGCAGCGCCGTGGTCAGGTCGGAGATCTCGAAGAGCTCGCCGTACCACTTGAGGGTGAAGCCCTGCCAGCTCGTGTTCGACTTGCTCTTCTTGTCGTTGAAGCCGAACAGGATCATGACCGCGATCGGCGACGACAGCCACAGGATGATCAGCCAGGTGTAGACGTGCAGCAGGCGGTCGCCGAACCTGCCCCGCGCGCCCCTGCTCATTGCTCGCTCGCCGCTCATCGCGCCGCCGCCTCCAGGACGTTCTCGGTGCCGAGCGCGCGGGCGTAGACGAAGATGCCCACCAGCAGGATCGCCATCAGCGTGAACGACAGCGCCGAGGCGGTCGGGTAGTCGAGGTTGGTCAGGTACTCGGTCTGGATGATGTTGCCGATCATGGTGTTGGCCGTGCCGCCGAGGATCTGCGCGTTGACCGGGTCGGCGGTCGCGGGCACGAACGTCATCAGCACCCCGGCGAAGACGCCGGGCAGCGACAGCGGCAGCACCACCCGGCGGAAGGCCCCGGCGCGGGTGGCGTACAGGTCCTGGGCCGCCTCCACCACCCGCGGGTCCACCCGCTCCAGGGCCACGTAGATCGGCAGGATCATGAACGGCAGGAAGTTGTAGGTGAGCCCGCCCACCACGGCCACGGTCGTGGCCAGCACGTGGAAGCCCTCCGGCAGCAGCCCCCAGCCCTTCAGCGTCCCGAACAGGATGCCGTTGTCGGCCAGCAGGAAGTTCCACGAGATCGTCCGCAGCACGAACGAGACGAAGAACGGCAGCAGCAGCAGGAACAGGTACACCGACTTGCGGCTGCCGCCCTTGAAGGCGATCCAGTACGCCACCGGGTACCCGATCACCAGCATGGCCACCGTGGCCAGGCCGCCGTACAGGAGCGAGCGCAGCAGCTGGTCGCTGTACCTGCCGAGCGCGTCGGCGTAGTTGGAGAAGCTGAACGTCATCGCATAGCCGTCGATGGCGTTGCCCGTCTGGAGCGAGACCGACGCCATCGCCACCATGGGCACGATCAGGAAGATCGCCAGCCACAGCCAGCTCGGCAGGGCGAGCAGGTAGGGGGTGAGCCGTTTCATGGCTATGCCTGGGTGATCGACTGGAAGATGGAGTTGAACACCTGCTCCTGCTGGGTGGTCAGCGTGGTGTAGGTGCGCAGCTTGGCGTAGTCGGCCTCCGAGGGGAACATGAGCGAGCTGTCCACCATGTCCTCCAGGGCCTTCTTGTCCTCGCCCTTGGCCGTCTTGGCCTTCTCGCGCATGAGGTCCTGCACGGCCGGCACCGGGGTGACGAACTGGATGAACTCGTCGAGTTCGGCGGCCACCGCGGGCTGGTACAGGTAGTCCATGAGGGTGAGCGCGTCCACGGGGTTGGCCGCGCCCTTGGGGATGAGCATGTTGTCGGTCCAGATCGTGCCGCCCTCCGCCGGCACCACGAACTTGACCGGCTCGCCGGCGAGCTGCCGCTGGAAGACGTCGCCCGACCAGGCCATGGTCAGCCAGACGTCGCCCTTGGAGACCGCGTCGATGTAGCTCTGGTCGTAATATTTCCGGACGATTCCCGCGTCACGCTGCTGCTTGAGCTTCTCCCCGGCCTTCTTCCAGTCGGCCTCGGTCGACTTCTCCGGATCGACGCCCAGCGCGAACATGCCGAAGTTGCCGATCTCCTGCGCGTCGGCCATCATCCCGACCCGCCCCTTGTACTTGGGGTCGAACAGGGCCTCGATGCTGGTGATGTCGTCCTTGACGTACTTGGTGTTGTACGCGATGCCGGTCACGCCCGAGGAGTAGGGCATCGTGTACTGGTTGCCCGGGTCGTAGGCGCGTTCCTTGTACTTCTCACCGGCGTTGGCCAGGAAGTTCGGCATCCGGCTGTGGTCGAGCGGCACGATGTAGCCGAGCTCGACCATGTGCTGGAGCTGCACGCCGTTGGTCATCACGATGATGTCGTAGCCGAGCGACTGGCCGGCGCGGAGCACGGGGTCGGCCTTGCCGAAGAACTCCGCGTTCTCCTGGATGACCTCCTTGTACTCCACGGAGATCCCGGTGGTCTGGGTGAACTTCTTCAGCGGGGCCTGGTCCTCGGGCATGTACTCGGGCCAGTTGGCGAAGACGAGCTTGCCGTGCTTGCTCTGCTTGGACCAGTAGTCCTGGACGGCGTCGGCCTTCGGAGGGGCGGCCTTCTGGCCCTGGACGCCGCAGGCGGCGAGCGCGAGGCCGGCGGCGGACAGGCCGGTGACACGGAAGAAGTCGCGGCGGGTGCGGGGCTGGGTCATGCCCCTCAGGAGGGCGGGGGTGATCTGGCGGGGGTTCATGGGGTGCTATCAACTTCCAATCACATAAGAGTGCTGCGCCTCCCACGACAGCCACACGGAGTCGCCCCGCTCCGCGGTCGCCGTCGCGTCATGCGCGTTCTGCTCGAACACGGTGATGTCGGCCCCGTCGGCGAGCTTCACCGCGTAGCTGTTGGAGGTGCCCAGGTAGACCATCTCCGTGACGGTCCCGGGGACGGCGCTCAGCCCGGGTCCCGGCTCGTCCGCGCAGATCGTGATCTTCTCGGGGCGGACGGTCACCGTCACGTCGCCCTCGTGGTCCGGCACCAGCACCCGGCCGCCGCCGATCGCCAGCACCCCGCCGGTCACCGTCCCGGTGATCAGGTTGGAGGTGCCGATGAACCCCGCCACGAACGCGGTGGCCGGCCGTTCGTAGATCTCCCGCGGGCTCGCCAGCTGCTCGACCAGCCCGTCGTTCATCACCGCGATCCTGTCGCTCATGGTCAGAGCCTCGTTCTGGTCGTGCGTCACGTACACGAACGTGATGCCGACCTCGCGCTGGATGCGCTTGAGCTCGATCTGCATGGCCTGGCGCAGCTTGAGGTCGAGCGCGCCCAGGGGCTCGTCGAGCAGCAGCGCCCGCGGCCGGTTGACCAGCGCGCGGGCCAGCGCCACGCGCTGCTGCTGGCCGCCGGACATCTCGCGCGGCCGGCGCTTCTCCCGGCCGGTCAGGTCGACGATCTCCAGCATCTCGCCGACCCGCCGCCGGATCTCCTCCGGCGGCGTCTTGCGCTGCTTCAGGCCGAACGCCACGTTGTCCCACACGCTCATGTGCGGGAACAGGGCGTAGGACTGGAAGACCATGTTGACGTCGCGCTTGTTCGGCGGGACGTCGGTGACGTCCTTGCCGTGCAGCCTCACGAGCCCTTTGGTGGGCTCCTCGAAGCCGGCGATCATCCTCATGGTCGTGGTCTTGCCGCATCCGGACGGGCCGAGGAGGGAGAAGAACTCCCCCTCGGCGATGTCCAGCGACACACCCTTGACCGCCTGGACGACCTCGCCGTGCGAGAGGTACTCCTTGACGACGTCCTCAAGCTGAATTGCGGATAGCTCGGTCATGTCCAGGGTTCGTCCTTATTCGCCGATGTAGTGCATGACGTGCTTGACCCTGGTGTAGTCGTGCAGACCGAACACCGACAGGTCCTTGCCGTACCCGGAGTGCTTGAAGCCGCCGTGCGGCATCTCCGAGACGAACGGGATGTGCGTGTTGACCCAGACCACGCCGAAGTCGAGGCGGTTCGACATGCGCATGGCGCGGCCGTGGTCGGAGGTCCACACCGAGCTGGACAGGCCGTACTTCACGTCGTTGGCCTTGGCCAGCGCGTCGGCCTCGTCGGTGAACGTCTGGACGGTGATGACGGGGCCGAAGACCTCGTTCTGCACCATCTCGTCGTCCTGCCGCAGGCCGTCCACGACGGTCGGGGCGAAGAAGTAGCCCTTGTCGCCGACCCGGTTGCCGCCGGTGAGCACCTTGGCGTGGCCGGGGACCCGGTCGATGAAGCCCTGGACCCTGGCGAGCTGGTTCTCGTTGTTGAGCGGGCCGTAGAGCGCTTCCTCGTTGTCCAGGTCGCCGGTCACGGTCGCGGCGGCGGCCTCGGTCAGCGCGGCCACGAACTCGTCGTGCACGCTCTCCTGGACGAGCACGCGGCAGGCCGCGGTGCAGTCCTGGCCGGCGTTGTAGAGACCGGCGCCGGCGATGTCGGCGGCGGCCTTGGCGAGGTCCTTGACGTCCTCGAAGACCACGACCGGCGCCTTGCCGCCGAGCTCCAGGTGCACCCGCTTGAGGTCGTCGGCGGCGCTCTTGGCGACCGCCATGCCCGCGCCGACGGACCCGGTGATCGCCACCATGGCGGCGGTCGGGTGGCCCACGACGAGCGCGCCGGTCTCGCGGTCGCCGGTGACGACGTTGAAGACGCCGGGCGGCAGCACCGAGCCGACGATCTCGGCCAGCTTGAGCGTGGAGGCCGGGGTGGTGTCCGACGGCTTGAGGACGATCGTGTTCCCGGCGGCCAGCGCCGGGGCGATCTTCCACACGGCCATCATCATCGGGTAGTTCCAGGGGGTGACCTGGCCGACGACGCCGATGGGCTCGTGCCTGATGACGCTGGTGTGCTCGGCGAGGAACTCCCCGGCCGTGGGCCCCTCCAGGGTGCGCGCGGCGCCGGCGAAGAAGCGGAAGTGGTCGGCCGCTACCGGCGTCTCGTCCTCGGCCATGCGGGCGCGGGGCTTGCCGGTGTTGAGGCACTCGGCCTCGTTGATCTCGTCGGCCCGGGCGTCGATCGCGTCGGCGACCTTGAGCAGCAGGTTCGCCCGCTCACCGGGGGTGGTCCGACCCCACGACTCGAACGCGGCGGCCGCCGCGGCGTAGGCCGCGTCGACGTCCTCGACGCCGGAGATCGGGGCCTGAAGGTAGGCCTCTCCCGTGCAAGGGTCGATGATGTCGGAGAACCGGCCGCTCTGGGCGTCCACGAACTCACCGTTGATGAAGTTCTGCAGACGGGTGGTCAATGCACGACCTCCTCGTTGAGGTGGCTGAGATGCCGCGACTCTTACAGAGCAGATGCATCTGGACAAGGGATTTCGTGGTGAAGATATCAAATTGCTACGAATTCGCTTGACACACCGCCAAGAACTGACAACATGTCGCACCAGGACGGCAATCGAGCGGGAACGCCCCCGTAACGCCGGACCGCTAGGAGGATTCCTCTGACATGACGACGCCGCCCCGCGTACGACGAAACAACGCCAGTTCCGGGCCCGTCGTGCTCGACGATCTCTCCAAGCAGATCATCGAGCAGCTCCAGTCAGACGGGCGCATGCCCTACGCGGCGATCGGCAAGGCCGTCGGGCTCTCCGAGGCCGCGGTCCGTCAGCGCGTCCAGCGGTTGCAGGACGCCGGGGTGATGCAGATCGTCGCGGTCACCGACCCCCTCACCCTCGGCTTCCCCCGCCAGGCGATGATCGGGGTCAACTGCGAGGGCGACCTGGAGTCGGTGGCCGACGAGCTGTCGGCCATCGAGGAGATCGACTACGTGGTGCTCACGGCGGGCTCCTTCGATGTGATCGTCGAGGTGGTCTGCGAGGGCGACGGGCACCTGCTGGAGATCCTCAGCAAGATCCGGGCCATCCCCGCCGTCCGGGCCACGGAGTCGTTCGTGTACCTGAAGCTGCGCAAGCAGTCGTACTCCTGGGGCACGCGCTAACCGATCCGCGCCACGGCCCGCACGGGCGCGCCGTCGGCGCCGTCGAGCCGCAGCGGCATCATCCAGACCTCGATCGGCCGCCCCCGGGCCTGGGCGTCCAGCAGCCGGTCGAGGCCGGTGAGGTTCTCGGCGATCACGGCGTGCGCCCCGCACAGGACGCGGTGGGCCGGGAAGTCGTCGGCTGGCGTGGGATCGACGCTCAGCGCGTCGATGCCGACCGTGCGCACGCCCCGCTCGACCAGCAGCGTGGCGGCCTCCTCGGTGAGGAAGGGGTGGCCCAGGTACGACTCGCCACCCCAGTGGGCCGACCAGCCGGTCGCGACCAGCACGATCGGCGCCTGGCCGCCGGACGGCCGGGCCGGGCCGTCGAGCAGCCCGGCCCCGATCGGCGACCGGGGCGCGAGCCCCCGGGCGTCGGCCACCACGGCGGGCCCGGCGAAGCGGGACAGCGGCAGGGCGCCGAGCGCCGGCAGCGCGTCGTCGATGTGGAAAGGGGCGTCGACGTGGGTGCCCGACTGCGAGCCGAGGTGCAGGCCCAGCACGTTGACGCCGTCGCGGGCGACGGTGAGCGCCGGGGCGACCGAGACCTCGGGGTCGCCCGGATAGACGGGCATCCCGGTCTCGACGGGCACCGACAGGTCGACGAGTTCCATCACGCCATCGATTCTGCCGCGTCCACGATGGGCAGGATCGGCGTGTCGGCCGAGCGCACCAGGCGCGGGCCGCGCGGGCCGTACACCTCGCGCGGTTCGGGGAAGAGCGCGAGCAACGCCAGGTAGAGCACGGCCGCGACCGCGAGGCCCAGCGGCAGCGAGACGTCCACGCCGCCGGCCAGGTCTCCCAGCGGCCCGACGAACTGGCCGGGCAGGTTCACGAACATCAGCGCCACGGCGGCCGCGAGCAGCCACGCCGTGAGGCCGCGCCAGTTCCAGCCGTGGGTGAACCAGTACCGCCCGCCGCGCTGCCGCCGGTTGAAGACCTGCAGGGCGTCGGGGTCGTACCAGCCTCTGCGGGTCACGTAGCCGAGCATCATGATGACCATCCAGGGGGCGGTGCAGGTGATGATCAGCGTGGCGAACGTGGAGATGCTGGCCGTCAGGTTGGCCGCGAAGCGCCCGACGAAGATGAACACGATCGACAGGGTGCCGATGAAGACGGTCGCCTGCACCCGGGAGAAGCGCGGGAACACGCTGGAGAAGTCGAGCCCGGTCCCGTACAGGGAGGTGGTGCCGGTGGACATGCCGCCGATCAGCGCGATCAGGCAGACCGGGACGAAGTACCAGGCCGGCGAGATCGCCAGCAGCCCGCCCACGTAGTTGGGCGCGGCCGGGTCGACGTACTCGGCGGCCTTGGCGGCGATGATCGAGGCGGTGGCCAGCCCGAAGAAGAACGGCAGGATGGTGGCGATCTGCGACAGGAAGGCCGCCGCCATCACGCGGGAGCGCGGGGTGGCGGCCGGGATGTAGCGGGACCAGTCGCCCAGGAAGGCGCCGAAGGACACGGGGTTCGACAACACGATCAGCGCCGCGCCGATGAACGACGGCCAGAACAGCGGGTCGCCGGCCGCCAGCGTCCCGGGATAGGACGGGTCGAAGTCCCCGGCGAAGGCGAACAGCCCGAGCACGAACAGCAGCGACGCCGCCGCGACCGCGATCTTGTTGACGAACAGCATGAAGCGGAAGCCGTACACGCAGACCACGAGGACGAGCAGGGCGAAGACGGCGTAGGCCACCCCGTAGGACAGGTCGGTGTCGGGCAGCCCGACGAGCCGGTGCGCGCCGCCCACCAGCGCGTCGCCGGACGACCACACCGAGATCGAGAAGAACGCGATGGCGGTCAGCAGCGACAGGAACGAGCCGACCACCCGGCCGTGCACGCCCAGGTGGGCCGAGGAGGAGACGGCGTTGTTGGTGCCGTTGAGCGGCCCGAACAGCGACAGCGGGGCCAGGATCAGCGCCCCGACCACCAGGCCGAGCACGGTGGCCGCGAGCCCCTGCCAGAACGACAGGCCGAACAGGATGGGGAAGGCGCCCAGCACGCAGGTGGCGAACGTGTTCGCGCCCCCGAAGGCGACCCGGAACAGGTCGAACGGCCCGGCGGTGCGGTCGGCGTCGGGGATGCGCTCGACGCCGTAGGTCTCGATCTCGGTGATGCTCATGTCTTCTCCTGCATCGCCAGCAGGCTGACGAGGTCGTAGGCCACGTGGGAGGCGGCGACCGAGGTGATCTCGGCGTGGTCGTAGGCGGGGGCCACCTCGACCACGTCGGCCCCGATCAGGCGGCAGCCGGCCAGACCGCGGAGGATCTCCAGCAGCTCCCGGCTGGTGAGCCCGCCGGCCTCCGGCGTGCCGGTGCCGGGGGCGTGGGCGGGGTCGAGCACGTCGATGTCGACGGAGACGTAGAGCGGGCGGTCGCCGACGCGCTGCCGCAGCACGTCGATGACCTCGTCCAGGCCGCGGCGCAGCACGTCGGCGGCGGTCAGGATGCCGAAGCCGAGCCGCCGGTCGTCCTCCAGGTCCTTCTTGCCGTACAGCGGGCCCCGGATGCCGACGTGGCTCAGCGCCTCGGTGTCGAGCAGGCCCTCCTCGACCGCCCGGCGGAAGGGGGTGCCGTGGGTGTACTCGGCGCCGAAGTAGGTGTCCCAGGTGTCGAGGTGCGCGTCGAAGTGCAGCAGCGCCACCGGGCCGTGCTTCCTGGCCGCCGAGCGCAGCAGCGGCAGCGCGATCGTGTGGTCGCCGCCGATGGTGACCAGCCGGGCGTCCAGCTCGTCGGCCGCGGCCTCGATGGTCTCGACGGCCTCGCCGATGTCGAACGGGTTCGCCGCGATGTCACCGGCGTCGGCGACCTGGACACGCTCGAACGGCGAGACGTCCAGCCCCGGATGGTAGGGCCGCAGCAACCGGCTGGCCTCCCGTACGGCGGCGGGGCCGAACCGGGCGCCCGGACGGTAGGACACGCCCGCGTCGAAGGGCACGCCCACGACGGCCACGTCCGCCCGCTCGACCTGGTCGAGCCGGGGCAGCCGGGCGAAGGTGGCGGGCCCGGCGAAACGCGGGACCCGAGAGGAGTCAACGGGACCGATGTGCATGCTCGTCAGTGTTCGTCACGCCTCTGACCTGCGGCAATTGTTACTCCCACAAAGTAATACGGTGTGTGTTGTGGCTGACCACAAGCTGACGGTCGAAGACCTTCTCCGCTCCCCCGCTCTCCAGCTCCGCGTGCTCGCCGGCGAGGCCGGGCTGTCCCGCTCGGTCTCGTGGGCGCACGTCAGCGAGCTGGCCGATCCGACGCCCTGGCTGCTCGGCGCCGAGGTCATCATGACGACCGGGCTCGCGCTGCCGCGCCCGGCCGCCCGGCAGCGCGCCTACCTCGAACGCCTCGACGACGCGGGGGTCTCGGCGCTCGCCCTGTCGGCCCAGTTGCACGTCCCGCCGCTGCACCAGGCGTTCTTCGAGGCCGCCGAGGAGCGCGGCATGCCGGTGCTGGAGGTGCCGCTCGCGGTGCCGTTCATCGCCGTCTCGCAGGAGGTGGCGGCGGCGCTCCAGGAGGACGCCAGCCACCGGCTGGGCGCCCAGCTCCAGGTGTTCGGCGCGCTGCGCTGGCTGGCCGCCGAAGACCTCGACACCGTCACCCTGTTCAAGCGCCTGGAACGGCTGTCCGGCTACGACGTCTACCTGTGCACGCCGCAGGGCCGGCCGTTGCTGCCCGGCGTGCCGGTGCCGGCGCTCGACGTGCTGCCCGCCGAGCCCGACGCGCCGCCCACGATCCCGGGTGGCTTCGCGCTGCCGGTGCCGGCGCCCGGCGGCCCCGCCGGGTTCCTGGTGGCCTTCGAGCGGGAGGGCGCGCGGCCCGCCGGGCTGGCCGTGGTCCAGCACATCGCCACCGTGGCCGCCCTCCAGGTCGCCATGGCCAGGCACGAGCGCGAGACGCTGCGCCGCGAGGGCGCCGAGACGCTGGCCGAGCTGCTCCAGGACGTGCTCGACCCGCCCGCGGCCCGGCGCCGGCTGGCCAGGATGGGCCTGCCCCTGGAGACCGGGTCGGTGCTGCTGGTCGTGCGGCACGCGCCCGACGACGCGCTGCGCCGGGCGGTGGGCGAGCTGCCGCACCTGCTGCTGCGGCGCGGCGACGACCACTACCTGCTGGGGCCGCCCGAGCTGGGGCCGGCGGTGGCCGCCGTGCCCGGGGTCAGCGCGGGGGTGAGCCGGCCGTTCCCGCCGGGCGAGTCGTTGCGGGTCGCCCAGCGCGAGGCCGTGTGGGCGGCCGCGCACGCCGCCGAGTCGGGCAAGGCGCTGGTCCACTACGGCGACGACACCACCGGCCGCTGGCTGCCCGACGACCCCTCGACGCTGTCGGCCCTGGTCGACCACGTGCTGGGCGAGGTGCTGGCCTACGACGAGGCCCACGACTCGCGGCTGCTGCTGTCGGTGCGCACGTGGATGGAGCGCAACCGCCACGTCGAGGACGCGGCGGCGGCGCTGCACGTCCACCCCAACACGCTGGCCTACCGGCTGCGCCGGTTCGCCGCGCTGAGCGGGCGCGACCTGTCGTCCAGCGCGGCGTTCGCGGAGGTCTGGCTGGCCGTGCGCGCGGCCCGCCAGCTCGGCCTGTGCTAGGGCCGTGGGGTCAGCGGAGCTGGACGGTGGCGATCTCCCACGGCCTCAGCGGCAGCCTGAGGGTGCCGTCCGCCGTCTCCAGCGGCTCGCCGGGGCTGCCGGTCAGGCCGGCCCGCCTGGCCCGGGTGAAGGCCCCCCGCACCACGGCCTCGGTGCCGGACGCGGTGAGCGCCACCAGGCGCAGCTCGTGCCAGTCGTCGCGGCGGCGCAGCGAGCTCATCGTCACGCCCTGACCGGACACCGACAAGCCGTGCGCCGCCGGCGGCGGGGTCAGGTCGCGGTCGCCGCCGCCCGGCACCACCAGCAGGTCGTGCCGGTACAGCTCCGCCTGCGGCGGCACGTCCCGCCAGTCCAGGTACGGCATCAGCGCCAGCGACACGGTGTGCGGCCCGCGTGACTGCGCGGCGGGGGTCGGCAGTTGCGGGCCGGCGGGCTCGGGGCGCAGCCTGTTGTGGTTGCGCGACAGGTAGCCGACCGAGCGCAGCAGCGTGAGGGCCAGCTCGTACCCGTCGTCCAGCAGCTCGTACTCGGTGACGTGCTCCAGCAGCGCGGCGACGCCGCCGGCGGCCACCCAGCCGGAGGCGGGGAAGGTGGGCAGCGGGGTCTCGCCGCAGCCGCCCTCCGCCTCCAGCTCCCGCCGCACGATCGCGAACTGCCCCTCGGCCAGCGAATGGTCGGCCCGCCTGGGCAGCGGCACGTGCAGCCGCACCCGGTGGTCCGCGCACCGGTTGTCGAACGACACCCGCAGCCGGACGAACGGCTCGCCCGC
The DNA here is from genome assembly GCF_040675235.1 of Nonomuraea sp. NPDC049637. Lineage (NCBI taxonomy): Bacteria > Bacillati > Actinomycetota > Actinomycetes > Streptosporangiales > Streptosporangiaceae > Nonomuraea > Nonomuraea sp. NPDC049637. The sequence continues at coordinate 89,890 of NZ_JBFAOM010000023.1, read as the reverse complement.
CCGCAGCTCGACCCGCATGGTGACCACGACGTCCTCGGTCGCGCCGGTGCGCGCGGGCGGCGGCAGCTCCGGCGTGTTCGGGACGGCCTCGCCCGCCGCCGGCCACAGGTAGACCCGGGTGATCTCCACGGCGGCGACGAGCGGGCCGCCTTCGATGATCTCCGCCTCGATCGAGATCGGCTCGGACACGACCAGGTCGTCGGCGGGGGGCGCGTGGTTGTAGGTGTCGCCGGAGTCGCCGCCGTCCTCGATGCGGCCCACGCCGGTGATCGTCCGGCCGTCCTCGCCGAACAGGCCGAGGGTGCCGTCGGGCTCGATCTCGACCCGCAGCAGCCCGTTGTCCATCACCGTGGAGCTGACCTTGATGGGCAGGACGCCGGTGTCGGAGGAGAGCCAGCAGTCCTGGTGGTGGCCGTTGTTGCGGACCTCCGCCAGCGGAGCGGGGTACGTGGGCTCGGGCGGGCCTGGGCGCAGGCTCGTGTGGCCGAGCGCGGGCACCTCGACGAAGGCGGCGACCGTGCTCCGGACCTCGGCCTCGACGCGGACGTAGGTCACGCCGTCGAGCGCGCGGCGCACCTCGGCCTGGTCGAACGGCCCGCGCGGCTCCCTGCCCACGGTGATGAGGAGGGTGTCGTCGAACACCTGCCAGCCGACGACGTGCTGGCCGTACAGCTCGGTGCCGTGCACGAAGCCCAGCACGGTGAGGGGGTCGATGCGCTCGTCCAGCAGCAGCACCGGCGCGCAGTCGAGGGGCTGGGTGGGCACCGCCGCGCCGGAGGGGTCCACCAGCGGCCCGCTGCCGCCGGCCACGTCGGCGATCACCACGCCGCTGCGCACGGCCGGCGTCGGGTTGACGACGAGCACGCCGTCGGCCGGCACCGCCGCCGCCAGCCGCGTGGTCACCATGTCGCGGACGGCCTGCCCGAGCTGCTCGGCCTCGGCGATGCGGGCGGCGACCTGCTGGGCGGTCTCGTCCACGCCGCAGCCGGTGACCGAGTCGTGGCCGCTGGCCTCCACCAGCCGCCGCCAGGCCATGTCGAGGAACCGGCCGGGCCACGGGCCGCCCCAGAGCGTGGCCAGGGGCTCGGCGTAGCGCTCGACCATGCGCTCGGCCCGGCTCATGGCCTGCTTGACGGCGGCGCGGACGGAGATGACGCCGGGCAGGATGTTGGCGCGGGCGTGCGAGCGCAGCTCGCCGACGACCTGCGGCAGCCCCGCGGTGTCACCCGAGAATTTCTCGATATATCCAGACAAGGTGTCCATGCGGGCGCCGACGGCCGCCACCATCTCCGGCAACCCGCGCACGGGAGCCGAGTGGTCGGCGCCGTACATGGCCAGCAGCTCGCCCTCGGGGCCGTGCCAGGCGCGCATGGCGGCGACGAACTCCGCCGCCCGCTCCTCCAGCCCCTTGGCGTCGGAGAACAGGTGGGCGCCGTTGCCGTAGCCGCCCTCGGGCAGGTACTGGGTGCGGATCGCGGTGCCGTCGGGGGCCACCCAGGCGAAGGCGTCGGTCGTCACCGACGCCGGCACCCCGCGGTAGACGCAGGCGTGCTCCAGACCGGCCAGCCGCAGGATCTGCGGCATCTGGGCGGTGTGACCGAACATGTCCGGCAGGTAGCCCACCCGCATCGCGCCGCCGAGCTCGTCCGCGCCGGCCAGCCCGAGTTCGAGGTTGCGCACGATGTTCTCGCCCGAGCACAGGAACTCGTCGAGCAGGATCTGCCACGGCCCGACCGCCAGCCGCCCGGACGCGACGAGCCCCGCGACGCGGTGCCGGTTCTCCGGGCGCACCTCCAGGTAGTCGTCCACGCAGGCGAGCTGGCCGTCGAGGGTGAAGTGGTAGGCGGGCTCGCGTTCCATGGTGTCGAGCACCTCGTCGAGGAGGTCCACCAGCCGCAGCCTGAAGCGCTGGAACGGCTCGTACCACTCCCTGTCCCAGTGCGTGTGCGGTACGACCACTATGTCCATGCCGCCGCCTCCCCTCCGATGGGCAGCCGATGCTGGACGGCGTAGCGGGCGGCGATCCGCTGAGCCGTCACGATGTCCTCCAGTGCGCCGGCCGCGTCGGTGAGCGGCGGGCTGCCATCGTTCACATAAGCATGGAAGGCCGTCAGTTGTACCTCGAACGCCTCGGTCACCTGGCGGTGTTCGGCGCGGGTCTCGGCCCCGGAGACCACGGTCAGGGTGGTGGGCGCGTTCATCAGGTAGGGCGTGGGGAAGACCAGTTCCAGCGTGCCCCCGTCGTGGTGGATCGCGACGGTCTCGCGGTAGGCGGGGTAGCCGTCCAGGTAGTGCCAGCGGATGTGGAACCGGCCCGCCACGGGCAGCGGACCGGAGATCTCCACGGAGCCGGGCGCCGGCCCCCAGCTGTCCACGTGCGCGATCTCCCGCGGCGCTCCGGTGAAGCGCCGCAGCAGGGACAGGTCGTGGCAGATCGAGCCCAGGGAGACCGCGTACACGTTGCGCAGCGACTCCGGGGCGGCCTGGCCCAGCGCCCGGGAGACGAGCGCGTCCTCGGTCTCGCGCAACGCGCCGAGCACGCCGGGGTCGACGTCGCCGGCCCGCGCCAGGTTCGCGAACGCCAGCTGCGACTCCCCGCTGGGATGCAGCACGGTCACCTCGACCGACCGGACGGCCGCCGGGCCACCCAGCTCCTCCAGCAGCGCGACGGCCCGGCGCACGGCCGGGTCGTACTGCTTCATGTAGCCGACCATCAGCCGCCCCTCGGGCAACGCCGCCACCTCCGCCCTGGTCAGCGCGAGCGGCTTCTCGCACAACACGGCGTACCCGGCGGCCAGCGCCCGGCGCACGGTCTCGCCGTGGGAGCCGGAGGCCAGCACCACCACGGCCTCGAACCCGCCGTCGGCCAGCATCTTCGCCAGGGAGGTGTAGCGCCGGGGCGCGCCCAGCCGGTCGCCCACGACGTCGGCCAGCGTGCGCGACAGGTCGCAGACGGCGCTCACCTGGAACAGGTCCCGCCGCCTGGACAACAGCGGCACGTAGACCGCCTGGGTGACGGCCCCGCACCCGACCAGCGCGATCCTCACAGGCCCAGCTCCCTCAGCCGCTCGCGGTTGGCCGCCTGGTCGGCGATGTTCCGCCCGACCGGGCGGCGGCCCGGCATGGTGTCCTGCTCGACCACGATCCAGCCCTCGTAGCCGATGGCGTCGAGCGCCGCCACGACCCCGGGCAGGTCGAGCTCGCCGTCGCCCAGACGGGTGAAGCCGCCCCTGGCCATCAGCTCGCGCAGGTCGGCGCCGTCGTCCAGGGCGGCGGCCAGGATCCCGGTGTCGCCGTCCTTGACGTGCACGTGCCCGACGCGGCCGGCCCACGCGCGCAGCGCCGCGACCGGGTCTCCGCCGGCCAGCAGCAGGTGGCCGGTGTCCAGGCAGAGCTGGACGTCGGTCAGCTCCAGAAGGCGCTCGACGTCGTCGGGGGTCTCGACGTAGGTGCCGAGGTGGTGGTGGAAGGCGGGTTCCAGGCCGCGTTCGCGGCAGCGGTCGGCGGCGTCCTGGACGCGGGCGGCGTATCCGGGCCAGTCGGCGGCGGGCAGCCCGGGGACGCTCCCGCCGGGCCTGGCGAACCTCTCGGGCGAGCCCGAGCAGGCCAGCGTGGGCCGCGGCGCGAAGAGGGCGGGCGCCTGCGGCGCGGCGGCGAACACGTCGAGCGCCGCCTCCAGCGCGGGCAGCCCCCGCCGGTACGCCTCGGCGTCGCCGTAACGCAGGTCGACCCAGCCGCCGGCGAGCAGCAGGCCGTGCGCCGACAGCCGGGCGGCCAGGCCGGGGCCGGTGCCGAGATAGCCGATGGGCCCGGAGTCGATGCCCGCGTAACCGGCCTCGGCCAGCGCGCGGGCCATGTCGTCGGGGCCCAGGGGCGGCGGCGCGTCGCTGAGCTCGAACACGCCGAAGCTCACCGGCGCGTTCGCGACTCTCCTCACTCGCATAGGGCGATCACCTCGTTCTCGTGGGTCTCCAGGCGGTGGCGTCCCTCGGTCGCGGGAAGCAGCGCCCGCTCGCCGCGTACGACCTGGCGGGCGCCGCCGGGGCGGACCAGCACCAGGCCGTCGGCGTCGAGCGCGAGCAGCTCGTCGCCCAGCCGCAGCAGCAGCGGCGCGTCCGGTGCCGCCGAGACCGCGGTGCGCCCGGCGCGGACGCCGTCGAGCACCGCGCCCGGCTCCTCGGCCAGCACCCACGTGGTCGGCGCGCCCGGGAGGCCGTCGCTGCCGGGCCGGTGGAAGTCACTGCCGCCGATCGCCACCACGTCGTCGCGCCAGGCGTCGGCCCAGGCCAGCGGCGCGCCCCAGCGGCGGTCCCACCACCCGGAGCTCCACACCTCGGCCACCCTCGGGCGCTCGCCGACCGGCAGCAGCCAGGCGCAGTCGCCGCCCAGCGGGTGGTTGATCGAGATCAGGCCGCCGGCGCGCCCGGCGTGCTCGGTCCAGGAGTCGGCGGGCCGCCGGAAGTCCACCCAGCCGACCTCGCCGAACACGTTGGCGTGGCCGCGGTCGGTGGTGACCTCCTGGCCGGGGATGAGCGTGACGCCGCGGTCGGTCGCGCGCAGCCAGGGGTGGTGGCTGACGGTGTTGTGGTCGGTGACCGCCAGGAAGTCGAGCCCCCGGCCGCGGGCCAGCTCGGCCAGCTCGGCGACGGTGAGCGCGCCGTCGCTGTGGACGGTGTGCGCGTGGAAGTCACCGGCGAACCAGCGCAACCCGCCGACGTCGGGCACGTCCCTGCGCGGCGGCCGTTCGCCGGGCGGCGGCTCGGCGGCGACCGGCTCCGGCGGGGCCGTGCGCGCGGCCGAGAGCTCCAGGCTGAAGTCGAGCCCCTGCGGCGGCACGCGGTGCAGCCCGAGCCACACGTGCCAGGCGCCGGGCTCGGGGACGCCGGGCAGGTAGCCGGGGGTGGCCCAGCCGCGGGTGATCGTGAACTCCGAGCGCGCACCTCCCGACCAGCCGCGGAAGCCGCCCGGCGAGCCGCAGCCGAGGTCGAGCACGCCCTGCGACCGGTCGTAGTCGAGCCGCACGGTGACGGACTCCGACCCGGCGGGCACCTCGAAGGGCACCTCGCGCAACGACCGCTCCAGCCGGTCGTCCAGGCTCCAGTGGCCTTTCACGCCGGTCCGCCCTTGCCTGAGGCGGGGCGGAAAGAGAGCTTGGTGATGTGCTGTTCGTGATGGACGCCGTTGGGGACGAACATGAGCGAACCTCCTCACCGCCCGACACTACAGAAGTGAGGTGACGGTGGCCCGTCCTGAAGGATCATCAACAACATAGCGGACATCCTTATGTCATGACAATATGCCATAGTGTCGAGGTAGGGTGCGTCCTCTGGAGGTGCGTTGTACGACCTGATCACGATCGGCCGCTGCGGCGTCGACGTCTATCCGCTGCAGACCGGCGTCGGGCTGGCCGACGTCGAGACCTTCGGCAAGTTCCTCGGCGGCAGCCCGACCAACGTCGCCGTCGCGGCGGCGCGTCACGGGCTGCGCTCGGCGGTGATCACCGCGGTGGGCGCCGACCCCTTCGGCGCGTACGTCCGACGGGCCATCCGCGACTTCGGCGTGGACGACGCCTACGTGAGCGTCATCGAGGGCCCGGCCACCCCGGTCACGTTCTGCGAGATCTTCCCGCCCGACCACTTCCCCATCTGGTTCTACCGCGGCGAGCACCCGCCCGACCTGCGCCTCACCCCCGGCCACCTCGACCTCGACGCCATCCGCTCGACCGGCCTGTTCTGGTTCTCCCTCACCGGCCTGAGCAAGGAGCCGAGCCGCGCCGCCCACGCCGCCGCCCTGTCGGCCCGCACCTCCGGCTGGACCGTGTTCGACCTCGATCACCGTCCGGCGCTGTGGGAGTCCCGCGCGGCCGCCCGCGCGGCGGCGCGCGAGGCGCTGCCGCACGCGAACGTGGCCGTCGGCAACCTGGACGAGGTGGAGACCGCCATGGGCGTGCGCGAGCCGGAGGCGGCGGCGCAGGCCCTGCTCGACGCCGGGGTCGAGGTGGCGATCGTCAAGATGGGCCCCGACGGCGTCCTGGCCCGCACCGCCACCGGGACCGTCGTGGCCGAGCCGGTCGAGGTGAAGGTGGTCAACGGCATCGGCGCCGGGGACGCGTTCGGCGGCGCCGTCTGTCTCGGGCTGCTGCGCGGCTGGCCGCTGGAGCGCACGATCCGCTTCGCCGGCGCCGCCGGCGCGTTCGTGGCCGCCCGGCTGGCCTGCGCCGACGCCATGCCCACCACCGACGAGGTGCACGAGCTGCTGAACGAGGTGCCCAGGTGAGCGACCTCACGCTGCCCGTGACCGCCCGCTACGAGTGGCTCACGCGGATCCGCGCGACCCGCCCCGAGGAGATCGCCGCGGCCGCCGCACGCCGGCAGCGCCGCCGGATGCCGGGACCCGACGAGCGGCTGCTGATCATCGCCGCCGACCATCCGGCCAGGGGCGCCCTGTCCGTACGCGACCGCCCGCTGGCCATGGGCAGCCGCCACGACCTGCTCGACCGCCTCCAGGCGGCCCTGGCCCGGCCCGGCGTGGACGGCATCCTCGCCTCCCCCGACGTCCTGGAGGACCTGCTGCTGCTGGGCGCGCTGGAGGGCAAGCTGGCCTTCGGCTCGATGAACCGGGGCGGCCTGCAGGGCTCGGTGTTCGAGCTGGACGACCGGTTCACCGGCTTCGACCCCGAGGCCATCGACACGATGCGCCTCGACGGCGGCAAGATGTTGTGCCGCATCGACCCCGGCGACCACGCGACGGCCGCCACCCTGGAGTCGTGCGCCCACGCGGTGACCGGGCTGGCCCGCAGGCGGCTGGTGGCCATGGTGGAGCCGTTCTGGGCGGCGCGCTCGGAGTCCGGCGTGCTGCGCAACGACCTGTCCCCCGACGCGGTGATCCGCTCGATCAGCGTCGCCCAGGCGCTCGGCGCCACCTCGGCCCACACCTGGCTGAAGATCCCCGTGGTGGCCGAGATGGAGCGGGTGATGGCCGCGACCACGCTGCCCACCCTGCTCCTCGGCGGCGACCCGCCCGACATCGGCACGGCCTACGCCGACTGGCACCGCGCGCTGGCCCTGCCCGGCGTGCTCGGCCTGGTCGTCGGCCGCGCCCTGCTCTACCCATCCGACGACGACGTGGCGACGGCGGTGGACGGCGCCGCCGCCCTGGTACGAGAGGCACACACATGACCTACCTGCCCTACGGCAAGGCCGCCGGCGGCCCCTGGTCGGTGGAGATCACCCCCTCGCTGGCCGGCTGGACCTACTCCGGGCTGCGCGTGGCGGACCTGACCGGCACGCCGCTGTCGTTCGGCACCGGAGAGGAGGAGATGATCGTCCTTCCGCTGTCGGGGTCGTGCACGGTCGAGGTCGGCGGTGAGACGTTCGTGCTGGCCGGGCGCGGGTCGGTGTTCGAGGGGCCGAGCGACTTCGCGTACCTGCCGATCGGCGTCCAGGTCACGCTGAGCGGCGCGGGACGCGTCGCGCTGCCGTCGGCCCGCGCGACCCGGTCGCTGCCACCGCGCCACGTGCCCGCGTCCCGGGTGCCGGTGGAGATCAGGGGCGCGGGGCAGGCCAGCCGGCAGGTGAACAACTTCTGCGCCCCAGGCGTGTTCGACTGCGACAAGCTCATGGCCGTCGAGGTGCTGACCCCGGGCGGCAACTGGTCGTCCTACCCGCCGCACAAGCACGACACCCCGAACCCGGGCGAGGCCGTGCTGGAGGAGGTCTACTACTTCGAGGTCGCCGGCGACGGGCCCGGCTACCAGCGTGTCTACTCCTCCGAGCGGGGGCAGGTGGACACGCTGGCCGAGGTCTCCTCCGGCGACGTCGTGCTGGTGCCCTACGGCTACCACGGGCCGTCCATGGCCGCCCCCGGCTACGACCTGTACTACCTCAACGTGCTGGCGGGGCCGGCGGAGGAGCGTTCGATGGCGTTCTGCGACGATCCCCGTCACGCCTGGATCCGCTCCTCCTGGACGGGCCAGGACGTCGACCCGAGACTGCCGTTCGGAGGGCACGCATGATCCGGTTGACCGTCGCGCAGGCCGTCGTGCGCTTCCTGGCCGCCCAGTGGAGCGAGCGCGACGGCGAGGAGCGCCGCTTCTTCGGCGGCTGCTTCGGCATCTTCGGCCACGGCAACGTCGCCGGGCTCGGCCAGGCGCTGGCCACCGCGGGCGACGACCTGCCCTACTACCTGGCCCGCAACGAGCAGGCCATGGTGCACACGGCCGCCGCCTACGCCCGGGCCGCCGACCGGCTGGCCACGCTGGCCTGCACGACGTCGATCGGCCCCGGCGCGACCAACATGATCACCGGTGCGGCCGGCGCGACGATCAACCGGCTGCCCGTGCTGCTGCTGCCCGGCGACGTCTTCTCCACCCGTGCCGCCAACCCGGTGCTCCAGGAGCTGGAGGACCCTCGTTCGTACGACATCTCGGTCAACGACTGCTTCAAGCCGGTCTCGCGGTACTGGGACCGGATCAACCGCCCCGAACAGCTCCCGTCCGCGCTGACGGCGGCCATGCGGGTGCTCACCGACCCGGTCGAGACCGGCGCGGTGACGCTGGCGCTGCCGCAGGACGTGCAGGCCGAGGCGTACGACTGGCCCGAGGAGCTGTTCGCCCGCCGGGTGTGGCACGTGCCGCGCCCGCGCCCCGAACGCGCCGCGCTGGCCAGGGCGGCCGAGGTGATCAGGACGGCGGCCCGCCCGCTGATCGTCTCGGGCGGCGGGACGATCTACAGCCGGGCCACCGCCGAACTGGCCGCCTTCGCCGAAGCGCACGGCATCCCGGTCGCCGAGACCCAGGCCGGCAAGGGATCGCTGCCGCACGGCCATCCGCTGGCGGTGGGCGCGGTGGGCGCGACCGGCACCACCGCCGCCAACACGCTGGCCCGCGAGGCCGACGTGATCATCGGGGTCGGCACCCGCTACAGCGACTTCACCACGGCGTCGAGGTCGCTCTTCGCCGCGGACGCCAGGTTCGTCAACGTCAACGTCGCCGCCTTCGACGCCGCCAAGCTGTCGGGCCTGCAACTGGTCGCCGACGCCCGCGAATGCCTGACCGACCTGGTCGCGGCCGTCGCCGGCCGGCGCTCCGACGACGCCTGGACGGCCAGGGCCGCCGCGCTCTCCCGGGAGTGGGACGCGCAGGTGGACCGGGCGTACGCGCTCGACGGCTCCCCGCTGTCGCAGGCGGCGATCATCGGCGCCGTGAACGCGGCGGCGGGCCGGGACGGCGTCGTGGTGTGCGCGGCCGGTTCCATGCCGGGCGACCTGCACAAGTTGTGGCGGCCGAGCGGCCCCGGCGGCTACCACGTCGAGTACGGCAACTCCTGCATGGGCTACGAGATCGCGGGCGGCGTCGGCGTCAAGCTGGCCGCGCCGGAGCGCGAGGTGTTCGTCCTGGTGGGCGACGGGTCGTACCTGATGATGGCGCAGGAGCTGGTCACGGCGGTCGCCGAGGGCGTCAAGCTGGTCGTCGTCCTGGTGGACAACTCGGGTTTCGCCTCCATCGGGCGGTTGTCGGAGAGCGTGGGGGCGCGCCGCCTGGGCACGTCCTACGTCTCCCGTACGGGCGGCCCGCTGCCGGTGGACCTGGCCGCCAACGCCGCCAGCCTGGGCGCGGCCGTGCTGCGTCCGGAATCGCTGGCCGACCTGCGCAAGGCCCTGGAGGAGGCGCGCTCGTCCGGCGAGACGACCGTCGTGCACGTGCGCACCGACCCCATGGCCGACGACGTCCCCTCCTCGCAGGCGTGGTGGGACGTGCCCGTGGCCGGGGTGGGCGCGCCGGCCGAGCGGGCGGCGTACGAGGAGGCCAAGCGGTCGCAGCGCGCGCACCTGAGCCCGCCGTCCTGACCAGGGTTGCCCTCGATCACCGCCGGGAAGGCCACTGACCAGGCACGATCGGGGGGTGGACATGAGGCCGTGGCGGGTGCTGGGGTGGATCGCGATCATCGCGGTCGCCTTCTTCTGCCTCTATCACCTGCGCACGGTCGTCATGTCCGTGATCATCGGCGTCTTCCTCACGGCGCTGCTGCATCCACCGGCCCGCTGGCTCACCTCCCGCGGGCTCGGCCCGGCGCTGGCCACCACGATCGTCTTCGTCGGCGGCCTGCTGCTGGCCGGCGCGCTGATCGCGCTGCTGGTGCCGCCCACGGTCGACAGCCTGAGCGAGATGCGCACCAGCCTGGGCAAGGCGCTCGGCGACCTGCACGGCCTGGCCGCCCGGTTCGGGCTCGACGACCAGCGGCTGCTCGCCCAGGCCAGGGACTACGTGTCCAAGCAGGGCAAACAGATCACCAGCGGCGCCATCGCCGGGGTCAGGACGGCCGGCGAGATCGTCGTCGGCGCGGTGCTGGCGGTCATCCTGTCGGTGTACTTCGTGCACGGCGGCGAGCGGCTGTTCGCCTGGATAGTCGATCTGATGCCCGACGCGGCGAAGACGCGCTGCCACGACACCGGCGTGCTGATCTTCGGCGTGATCGGGCGCTACATCCGCGGCGTGGCGATCGTCGGCGTGGTCGACGGCTTCTTCATCGGGCTCGCGTTGTGGATCCTCGGCGTGCCGATCGCGCTGCCGCTGGCCGTGCTGACGTTCGTGGGGGCGTTCCTGCCGGTGGTGGGGGCGTTCATGGCCGGGCTGCTGGCCGCGGTGGTGGCGCTCGTGGCCAAGGGGTGGCTGGTGGCGCTGATCGTGGTCGCGGTGACGGTGGCGGTGCAGCAGCTCGAAGGGCACGTGCTGGCGCCACAGGTCTACGGCAAGGCGCTCGACCTGCCGGGAGCGGTCATCCTGATCGCGATCACGGTGGGCAGCGTGATCGCCGGCATCACCGGGGCGTTCCTGGCCGCGCCGGTGACCTCGGTGCTCGTCGCGCTGCTGCGGCGGCCGCGCCCGCACCTGATCACTCCCGGGCCGAGCTGACCGCCTCCAGCTCCTCGCGCGACCACTGGATGCGGCCTTCCCGCAGGTCGGCGATGACGGCGCGGAGCCAGCGGGCCTCGGCCGCCGTCACCTCGCGCAGGTACTCGGACTCCAGCATCGTGATGCGCGGCAGGTCCTGCTCGGCCGACAGGCTCGACTCCAGCTCGGCCAGCGTCTGCTCCACGGCCGTCGCCCGCCGCTCCAGCGCGTCGGCCAGCACGCCGGGCGGGAGCAGCATCGCGTTCGACAGCGCGGCCGGGAACTGCGGGAACTCCTGTCTGGGACGGCTGAGCATGTCGTCGAGCCACACGTCGAGCCGCTCGCGCCCGGCGTCGGTGAGCTCGTAGACCGTGCGCTCGGGGTACTGCTGGTCGCGGCCGGTCTCCCTGACCCTGAGCAGCCCGGCCTCCCCCAGCCGCTCGATCGTGCGGTAGAGCCCGGCCCGCTGGCCGACGTTGACGACCTGGTCCTTGCCCCACTGCTTGAGCAGGCGCTGCATGCCGTACGCGTGCAGGGGCCGGGACCGCAGCAGGGCCAGCACGGTGAGGGCGAGCGGCGAGCCGCGGTCGAGAGCCATGACCCTCATCATAGCCGCACGACAACTAGTTGACTTGAGACTAGTTGCAATGCAACTATCTCCTCATGACCACAGCAGACCGCCCAGAGGGCGTCATGACCGAGATCCCCGTGCTGATCGTCGGCGGCGGCTACGCCGGGCTCACCGCCGCCCTGTTCCTGTCCCACCACGGGGTGCCCTGCGTGCTCGTCGACCGCCACCCCGGCGTGTCGCTCCTGGGCAGGGCACGCGGCATCACCCCGCGCACGATGGAGATCTACCGGCCGCTCGGCCTGGAGCAGGCCGTCAAGGAGGCCGGGCGGCCCTTCGACGAGGAAGGGGGCGTGGCCCGCTGCGCGACGCTGGCCGGCGAATGGCAGTGGATCTTCGAGGGCGGCTCCTCCCGGGCGATGCCCGAGCTGACCGCGGGCGAGTACGGCATGGCCGACCAGAGCACGGTCGAGCCGATCCTCGCCGAGGCCGCTCGCGCCCGCGGCGCCGACCTGCGCTTCGACACCATATGCAGGTCGATCGAGCCCGACGCGGACGGCGTCACGGTGGCGACCGAGGACGCCCGCACCGGCGAGCGCCGGACCCTGCGCGCCCGCTACCTGATCGCCGCCGACGGCTACCGCGGCACGATCAGGGAGCGGCTGGGCATCGCCCGCGAAGGGCTCGGCGTCCTGCGCGCCTACCAGTCCTTCGTCTTCAGGGCCGACCTGTCGGAGCTGATCACCAAGCGGGCGCTGTTCTGGATCCTCGGCGCGCCCGGCGGGACGGCCTCGGGCGCGATGGTCTCCCACGCGCTGCCGGACCACTGGGGCATGGCCCTGACGTACGACCCCGCCACCGAGTCGCCGGACGACTTCACCGACGAGCGGCTGGCCGCCTCGGCCAAGGAGCTGATCGGCCGCGACGTGCCCCTGGAGATCGTCAGCAAGGCCGCGTGGGAAGAGGCGGTGGGCGTCGCCACCCGCTACCGCGAGGGCCGGGTCTTCCTGGTCGGCGACGCGGCGCATGTCTGGCCGCCGGCCGGCGGGCTGGGCGCCAACTCGGCCGTCCAGGACACGCACAACCTGGCCTGGAAGCTGGCCGCCGTGCTGGCCGGCCGGGCCTCCGACGCGCTGCTCGACACCTACGAGGCCGAGCGCCGCCCGGTGGCCCTGGAACTGGCCGACCTGACCGTGCGCAGCCAGGCGGCCAGGTTCGGCCCCAACCCCGAGGACGACCCGCTGGACCACGTCCTGGCGATCCTGGGGCAGCGCTACCGCTCGTCGGCCATGGTCGGCGCCGCCCACGAGACGGTGTTCGGCGACTCGGCAGCCCAGGGCGCCCGTCCCGGCACCCGCGCCCCGCACCTGTGGCTCGACCGCGACGGCGTGCGCATCGGCGTCCACGACCTGTTCCACGACGCCTTCGTCCTGCTGTGCGGCCCCGGCGGCGCGGACTGGGCGCGGGCCGCCGGGCCCGGCGTGCGGGTGCACCAGGTGGGCGGCGACGTGCTCGACGTCGAGGACGCCTGGGCCGAACGCTACGGCGAGGCCACCGCCGTCCTGGTCCGCCCCGACGGCTACGTGGCCTGGCGGACCGAAGGACCGGCGGTCGAGGGCGAGGTCGGCCGGGCGCTCGACCAGGTGCTCGGAAGGGTCATCATGTGAGCCATGCGATGGATCACGTTCGACTGCTTCGGCACCCTCGTCGACTGGCGGCACGGCATCGGCACCAGCCTTGAGCTGATCGCGCCCGGCAGGAAGGAGGAGCTGCTGACGGCGTACCTGCGGCACGAGAGCGCCGTCGAGGCCGAGACGCCACGGGCCCGCTACCGGGACGTCATGGCCGAGGCGCTGCGCCGCGCCTGCGCCGGAGCCGGAGTCCCGCTGCACGACGACGACGCCTCGGTGCTGGCCGCCACGCTGCCCTACTGGCCGGTGTACGCCGAGGTCGGGGAGGAGCTGTCGGCCCTGCGCGCGGCGGGCCGGCGGCTGGCGCTGCTGACCAACTGCGACCGCGACCTGATCGCCCAGACGCTGCGGCGGCTGCCCGTGCCGTTCGACGCGGTGGTGACCGCCGAGGACGCCGGGGCCTACAAACCGGACGAGGCGCACTTCGAGCACTTCAGGAGGGCGCACGAGCCGGCCGAGTGGGTGCACGTGGCGCAGAGCCACTTCCACGACATGATCCCGGCCGAGCGGCTGGGCGTGCGCCGGGTGTGGATCAACCGGCACGGCGAGCGGCCCGCCGGGCGCGAGGTCGTCCGGGTGGTCCTGCCCGACCTCCGCGGCCTGCTCGCGGCCGTCGAACGGGCGTGACGGCGGCGCCGGGGCCGTACCGCGGCGGGCCTAGCGGGGTTTCTCCAGGATCTCGGCGACGCCTTCGAGGAAGGAGTCGACGTCGGCGATCAGGTAGCCGGCGCGCAGCAGCACGGTCGAGAACCGGGCCTCGCGCACCTCCTGGGCGGTCACCGCGAACTCGGTCGTGCCGCGCAGGGTGGCCACGATGCGGTCGAGGAAGGCGTCGACCTCGTCCTCGTTGTAGCCGGTGCCCATGCGGCCGGGGCGGAAGGCCACCCGTTCGACGCGGGCCGCCTGGGTCTCGAACCACTCCTCGCGCAGCAGCTCCCCGGTCGGCTCGGCCATGGCGAGCCGTACCGGGCGCTTGGCCTGGGTCTCCAGGGCCACGACGAACGCCTCCAGCGCGAAGTCCACCGCCGTCTCGTGGTAGCCGCCGCGCTTGGCGCGGAAGGTCGCGGTGCGGACCTCGTCGGCGGTGACGGGCTCGACCGCGTGCGGGCCCCTGCCCAGGGTCGACTCGATGCGCGTGATCAGGGCGTCGACTTCCACGGGGTCATAGCCTGAACGCATACCCATGACGCGCGGAAAGCGGTTCAAGCCCACTCCTCCTGAGATGTGCCGGGGGCTTCTCCATTGTGAGGCCCTTTTTCACGGTGAGGCCCCTTTCAGCGGTGAGGCTCTTTATCACGGCCCTGCGCCCTGACATATACCGTTACAGCACCATGCGACTGTTACAGGTCTCTTTTCGCTACCGAAGACGTCAGCCCTTCGTCCTGGAAGAGGCCGACGCGCAGCTCGCGCCGGGCGACGCGATCGAGCTAACCGGGGTCAACGGGGCAGGGAAGTCCACGCTGCTGCGGCTCCTCGCGGGGCTCGCGCGGCCGACGCGGGGCCGCATCGCCGACCGTCCCGGCGTCGTGGGCTTCGCCCCCGACCGCTTCCCGACGGCCCAGCCGTTCACGGTGACGTCCTACCTGACGCGCATGGCGTCCGTACGCGGCGGCGCCCGATGGCGGCCCTGGGCCGAACGCCTGAACATGGGTCATCTCCTCGGCCTGCCGCTCGGCGAGCTGTCCAAGGGCAGCGCGCACAAGGTCGGCCTGGTCCAGGCCCTGATGGCCGCCCCCGGCCTGCTGATCCTGGACGAGCCCTTCGCCGGCCTGGACGCCGACGCCCGCGAGACGCTGCCGGCCATCGTCACCGAGGTCGCCGGACGCGGGGGCATCGTCGTCGCCAGCGACCACCAGGGCGGCCTGCGCGGCCTTCCCGGGCTGCGCTCGTGGTCGCTCGTGGACGGCCGCCTCAAGGAGGCCATCCCCGCGACCCCCGTGGCCCCCGCGTCGTCTGTGCCTCCCGCGACGCACGCTTCGGAACGCCCGCTGGCCACCGTGGCGGTCACGCTGCCCGCCGACGAGCTCCCGCGCTTCCTGACCAGGATGCGCGACCAGGGCTACCGGACCTCCGCCCTCGACCACCCCCATACGCCCGAGGAGCCCGGATGATCGCCCTGGCCGTCTTCCGGCTGGCCGCCTATGTGCGGTCGCACCGCGTTCATCAGGCGCTCCTGCTCACCCTCGCCATGCTGGCGATCGTCTACGGCAGCCGCGCCCCCAAGGGCACGGAGGCCGCCGTGCTGGCCGACGGCGCCGTCCTGATCATCCCCATCCTGGCCTGGGCCACGCGGAGCCTCCTGGACACCGAGCCCGACCGGCAGCGCGAGCTGTCGGCGGTCACCGCGGGCGGGCGCGGCAAGGAGGTGGCCGCGGGGCTCGTGGCGAGCCTGGTCGCCTGCGCGGTGCTGGCCGCCGTCGGCCTGGCGTGGGCCGTCCTGCTCGGCCTGAGCGAGCGCCCCGGCCGGGACGTGCTCGGCGCGGCCCTCGTCCTGCACGCCCTGGCGGTGCTCGCCGGGACGGCGCTCGGCGCGCTCACCAGCCGGGCCGTGCTGCGCTCACCCGCGGTCTCGATCATGTCGCTGGTGCTCGGGTACCTGGTGATGCTGCTGCTCAGCGCGTCCCCCGCGTACTGGCTGACGGTTCCGCTGGTGGTCTGGATGCGTGCGGCCGGCGGCGGCGAGCTGCTCGACCAGCTGCCCCAACTGTCCGCGATCTCCCTGGTGTGGTGCCTGGCGGGACTCGCCTTGTATGCCTGGAGGCGCCGTAGGGTAGGTTAGTAAGCGTTCACTCACCTCTGAGGAGGCACGGTGAAGGTGATCTGCCTGGGTGACAGCATCACCCGCGGACAGGTGAGCGTCGACTATGTGGCCATGCTGCGCGACCGGCTGCCCGGCGCGACGGTGATCAACGCGGGCGTCAACTACGAGCCGTCGTCCGAGCTGCTCAAGCGTCTCGACGACGTCGTGCGGCAGGATCCGGACGTGGTCACCGTGCTCGTCGGCACCAACGACGCCAACGCCACCTTGAGCGAGAAGCGGGCCAGGGCCCTGCGCAGGCGCTGGAAGCTCGCCGAGACCCCCACGGCGGCCGCGTACGCCGCCGATCTGACGGCCATCGCCGCCCGCCTGCAGAACGAGACCATGGCCCGCGTGGCGCTGCTGTCCCCGCCGGTCATCGGCGAGGACCTGGACTCCGTCCCGGTGCGCCGCACCCAGGAGTTCGCCGAGATCGTCAGGACGGTCGCCGCCGAGCAAGGCGTGACCTACCTGCCGCTCAACGAGCGCATGACCGCCGACCTGAAGGGCACCTCGCCCCGCACCCACTACCGCCCCGAGAGCAACCAGGCGCAGACCGCCGCGATGCAGCACTTCCTGCTCGGCCGCAGCCTGGACGCCATCTCCAGCAGCCGCGGCCTGCGGCTCACCACCGACACCGTGCACCTCAACAGCCGGGGCGCGGCCATGATCGCTGACCTGGTCGAGACCTTCGCCGCCCGCTCGACCGCCACGAGATAGACCGGAGCCGCCCCGAGCCAGGGCGGGCGCCGTCACGAGATAGACCGGCGGCGCCACGAGACAGGGCGGGCGCCGTCACGAGACAGGCCCGCAGCACCCCAAGACAGTCCGGCGGCGACCGCCACCTTGCTCGGCGGTCGCCGGTGCTCGGCGGTCGCCGGTTACTCGGCCGCGGCGAGCTGGCCGCAGGCGCCGTCGATCTCGCGGCCCCGGGTGTCGCGCACGGTCACCGGCACCCCGTGGAACTCCAGCCGGCGCACGAACGCCCGCTCGTCCTCCGGCCGGGACGCCGTCCACTTGGAGCCGGGCGTGGGGTTGAGCGGGATCAGGTTGACGTGCACGAGCTTGTTCCTGACCAGCTTGCCGAGCAGGTCGGCCCGCCACTCCTGGTCGTTGACGTCCTTGATCAGGGCGTACTCGATGGAGATGCGGCGCTTGGTCTTGGCCGCGTACGACCAGGCCGCGTCGAGGACCTCGGCCACCTTCCAGCGCGTGTTGATCGGGACGAGGGTGTCGCGCAGTTCGTCGTCGGGCGCGTGCAGGGACAGCGCGAGCGTGACCGGCAGCCCCTCCTCGGCGAGCTTGCCGATGGCGGGCACCAGCCCCACGGTGGAGACCGTGACCCCGCGCGCGGAGATGCCGAGACCGTGCGGCGCGGGCTCGACCATGCGGCGCACGGCGCCGATCACCTGCTTGTAGTTGGCCAGCGGCTCGCCCATGCCCATGAAGACGATGTTGCTGACCCGGCCGGGCCCGCCCGGCACCTCGCCCGCCGCCAGCGCGCGGGCGCCGGCGACCACCTGCTCGACGATCTCGGCGGTGGACATGTTCCGGGTCAGGCCCGCCTGGCCGGTGGCGCAGAACGGGCAGTTCATGCCACAGCCGGCCTGCGACGACACGCACATCGTGACCCGCTCGGGATAGCGCATGAGCACCGACTCGACCAGCGCGCCGTCGAACAGCCGCCACAGGGTCTTGCGGGTCGTGCCGCCGTCGGTGGTCAGCTCCTTGACCGGCGTGAGCAGCGTCGGCAGCAGCGCCGACAGCTTGTCGCGGGCCGCCGCGGACAGATCGGTCATCTCGGCGACGTCGGCGGTGTGGCGCTCGAAGTAGTGGCGCGAGAGCTGGTCGGCGCGGAACGCCTTCTCCCCCAGCTCGGTGACCGCGGCCCGGCGCTCGGCCATGGACAGGTCCGCCAGGTGCCGCGCGGGCTTGGCCCGTCGCGGTGCGACGAAGGTGAGCTGGCCTGGCTGCTGGGACACGTTCCTGCCTTTGCTTGGGGGGACTTCCTGGGACTCTGCTCGGACTTCCGGGATTTCTCACCGGCCAGGTTAGTGAACGCCTGCCGCGAAGGAGGCATTCCTGATCACGGTACGGCTCGCGTCAGGGTCACCGCCCGATCTACAGTCATCTCGTATGGCGATTTTCCGGTCGGCATCTGGCGAGGGTGGCACCGAGGTCGTCCTCGCCGCGGGTAACCCCTACGGCAGCCGCACGCTCGTGGTCGAGCGGGACGAGGACTCCTCGGTAGCTTACCTGTGCTCGCCCGAGGGCGCCGTCCACGGAGCCGTCTGGCTGGCCAACCATCGGCCGGCCCCGGCCGTGGTCGACCTGGCCCGGATCAACTCCGGCCTGCCCCCGCTGATGCCCAGGGCCAACACCACGCACCCCGAGGGCCGCAGGCCGCTCGGCCAGTTGTCCGCCCTGTGGTTCGAGGAGGGCGACGGCGTCGCCCTCTACGAGGACGACGACCTGCTCGCGGTCATCCCCGGCTGGGCCGACATGAGCAGGGGCATGCCCGGCTACGCGCGTGACGCCGTGGGCGAGTCGCCGTTCGCGTGGGCGCTGTCGGAGGCGCTGGAAGGGCTGCGGCCGCGCATCTCCAACGCCACGTCCTACTGGCGCTGGCGGCACGGCGAGGGGTCGTGGCCGTCGTTCCAGCAGTTCGTCATGGGCCATCTCGACCGGGTGCTCGGCCCGGCCGGCCGCTACTGGGACGCCAGCGGCGAGCGCCTGCCCACCGTCGGCATCACCGAACGGCCCCCGTACGAGGGCCGCGAGCCGACCGTGCTGTCCACGGTGGGGATGAGCTGCCAGCGCATGCCCACGGTCGAGCAGTGGATCGACCGCCCCGACGCCTACGCCCGCATCGAGCTGGCCGTGGCCACCCACGACGACCCCAGGGACGCGGCGCTGCTGCTGGTGTGGCTGGCCCAGTATCCGTGGCACTCGGTGACCTGGCTCGGCCACGGGCACACGGCGAAGTGGTACCACGAGCCCTCGACGTTCCCGCTGGGGTCGCAGTACTCGGGGGTGCTCATGCGGGCCGACCCGCCCGACATGCCGGACATGTCGGGGTTCGCGTTCGGCGGGGAGGCCGTCCGGTGGTTGTGGCTCACCCCCGTCACGACGGAGGCGCTAGAGGAACAGCGTCAGTAGCAGCCAGACCGGCACCAGCGTGGTCACCAGCGAGTCGAGGCGGTCCATCAGGCCGCCGTGCCCCGGCAGGATCGTGCCGAGGTCCTTGATGCCGAGATCCCGCTTGATCATCGACTCGATGAGGTCGCCCACGGTCGCCAGCAGCGCCGCCAGCGCCCCGATCAGCGCGCCCAGCCAGAGCGGGCCGTCCAGCAGCCACGTCACCAGCCAGCCGCCGACCAGCGTGCAGGCGATCACCGACCCGGCGAAGCCCTCCCAGGTCTTCTTCGGGCTGATGACCGTCATCTTGTGCCTGCCGAACAGCACACCCGCGACGTATCCGCCGATGTCGCTGGCCACCGTCACCGCGATGAAGATCAGCACCCGGTCGCGGCCGTCGTGCGGCGCCAGCAGCAACGCCGCGAACGCCGCCAGCATCGCCGGGTAGAACAACGTGAACACCGAGGCCGTGCCGTCGCGCACGTAGCCGTCGGTGCCGTCGCTGAACATCCGCCAGACCAGCAGCACGAACGCGAACACCGCGAACGTCCCCAGCAACCAGAACGGCCCGCCCCAGTACGCCCCGGCCTGCATCGCCACCAGCCCCGCGAGCACCGGGACGGCCGGGACCTTGATCCCGCGCGTGGCGAACGCCTTGGTCAGCTCCAGCACGCCCACGCCGACGCACACCACGATCACCAGGAGGAAGAGCTCCTTGATCGTGTAGAGGGTACCGAGGACCAGCGCACCCAGCCCCACACCCACCGCGATCGCGGCCGGCAGGTTCCTTCCGGTACGGCTGCCGCCGTCGGGGCCGGTGCCGGCCGTACGTTCTTCCACAGACACTCTCCATAGCCACGGCCCCCGCCTTCCGGCGAGGGCCGCGAGGCGTGCCGCTCAGACTTCGAGCAGCTCGGCTTCCTTGTGCTTGAGCAGCTCGTCGATCTTGGCGACGTGCTTCTGGGTGAGGTCGTCGAGTTCCTTCTCCGCGCGACGGACCTCGTCCTCGCCCGCGTCGCCGTCCTTGATCATCTTGTCGAGGGCCTCCTTGGCCGTACGACGGATGTTGCGGATCGACACCTTGGCGTGCTCGCCCTTGTTCTTGGCGACCTTGATGTACTCCTTGCGGCGCTCCTCGGACAGCTCCGGGAACGTCACGCGGATCACGTCGCCGGTGTTGGTCGGGTTGACGCCGAGGTCGGAGTCGCGGATGGCCTTCTCGATCGCGCCCATCGCGCTCTTGTCGAAGGGCTGGATGATGACCATGCGCGCCTCGGGCAGGTGGAACGAGGCCAACTGCTGGACCGGCGTCGGAGTGCCGTAGTACTCCGCATTGATCTTGTTGAACATCGCGGGGGTGACCCGGCCGGTCCGGATGGTCGCGAAGTCTTCCTTCGCGACCGAGACGGCCTTGTCCATCTTTTCCTCGGCTTCGAGGAGGGTTTCGTCGATCACAGCGGCTCCCTGTCTACTAGCTGGCGGTGTCGGGCTAGCTCCCTCATTTGCCTGCGGGACTCACCAGCGTGCCGATTTTCTCACCGCGTACCGCTCGCAGGATGTTGCCCTCGCCCATCAGGTCGAAGACCACGATCGGCAGATCGTTGTCCTTGCACAGGCTGATCGCGGTCGCGTCCATGACCGCGAGGTCGCGCAGCAGCACCTCGCCGTAGTCAAGATGGTCGAACCGGACCGCGTCGGGGTTCTTGCGCGGGTCGGAGTCGTAGATCCCGTCGACCTGCGTGCCCTTGAGCAGCGCCTCGGCGCCGATCTCCAGGGCCCGCTGCGACGCCGCGGTGTCGGTGGAGAAGTACGGCGAGCCGAGACCCGCCCCGAAGATGACCACGCGGCCCTTCTCCAGGTGCCTGATCGCGCGGCGCGGCAGGAAGGGCTCGGCGACCTGCTGCATGGTGATGGCGGTCTGGACGCGGGTCTCGACGCCGCGCCTCTCCAGGAAGTCCTGGAGCGCCAGGCAGTTGATCACCGTGCCGAGCATGCCCATGTAGTCGGCCCTGGCACGGTCGATGCCGCCCTGGGACAGGGTGGCGCCGCGGAACATGTTCCCCCCGCCGACCACGACCGCGACCTGCACGCCCTCGCGCACGGCCTCGGTGATCGAGTCGGCCAGGTGGTCGACGACGGCCGGGTCGATGCCCAGCGGGTCGTCTCCGGCGAACGCCTCGCCTGACAGCTTCAACATCACCCGCTTCCACCTCAGTGGACCCTGCGGGCTGGGTGATGAGGAAGCCGCCGTCCGTGTGGATTCGTGGGCTGACTCCCGGTGGTCCTGCACGGCGGCGGCCTCCTTCATTGGGTGGAACTCTGGGCAGGCAGTTCGCTCAAGCCTAAGCCTGGCCGACCTTGAATCGGACGAAGGCGAGCACCTCGACGCCGTTCTCCTCGGCGTACTTGCCCACGCTCTTCTTGTTGTCCTTCACGAAGGCCTGCTGGACCAGGGTGAAGTCCTTGTACCAGCCGTTGACGCGACCCTCGACGATCTTGCCGATGGCGGCCTCGGGCTTGCCCTCCTCGCGGGTCATCTCCTCGAAGAGCTTGCGCTCCTTCTCGACGACCTCGGCGGGGACGGACTCGGCCTTGAGGTACTGCGGGGCCATCGCCGCGGCGTGCTGGGCGATGTCCTTGGCGACCTCGGCGTTCGGCTTGTCGAGCTGCACGAGCACGCCGACCGCCGGCGGCAGCGCCGGGTCCGTCTTGTGCATGTACGAGCCGATGTAGCCGCCCTCAAGCACGGCGAAGCGGCGGATCTCGATCTTCTCACCGAGCGCGGCGTTGGCCTCGTCCAGGTGCTCCTTGACGGTCTTGCCGTCGAAGGAGGAGTCGAGCAGCGTCGCCACGTCGGCGGGCTTGCTGGCCAGGATGTGCGCGACCACACCGGCGGCCAGCTCCTGGAAGCGCTCGCCCTTGGCCACGAAGTCGGTCTCGCAGTTGAGCTCGAGAAGAGCGGCGGAGGAGTCGCTGTCCTGCTGGAGCGCGACGAGGCCGTTGGAGGCCGTACGGGCCTCGCGCTTGCCCACGTCCTTGGCGCCCTTGAGGCGAAGGAGCTCGATGGCGCGGTCGAAGTCGCCTTCGGACTCCTCAAGCGCCTTCTTGCAGTCCATCATGCCGGCAGCGGTGATCTCGCGAAGCCGCTTGACGTCGGCCATGTTCACGGAAGCCATTGCTCTTATTCCTTGTGGGATTTCGTCGTCGTCGTGGATCGGAGTGGACGCCCTGGGCGCCCGCCCCTGGTCGGTACGGCTGGCGCGTGCCGCACCAGGGCCTTGTCGTGCGCGGGTCGTGCGTTCTGCCTCGGTCTTGCGCGGTGTTGCCTGGTCTTGCGCGGTGTTGCGCGGTCCCAAGCGGTGGTGCCGGTCGTGCCAGGTTGTGCCGGGACGGTCATGCCTGGGTCAGGTGCGGAGAGCACCCTTGCACCGGGCTCCCACCCGACCAGCCGAGCACCTATCCGTTTCACCTGACTGGCCCGGCCTTCGCCTGGCCCGTCCAGCCCTTTCGGCTTCCGCCTGACCGGCCCGGCATTCGCCTGGCCTGCCCGGCTTCCGCCAGGACCTTCGCTCGTACCTGGGCTTGGTCTGGGCTCGGGTTTCGTCCGGCCTGGGCTCGGACTCCGCTCGGGCCCGGGCTTTCGCCCAGGTCTCCGCTCAGCAGGACGGGCTCCGCCGGTGGAGCTCCGCTCCGCCTCGCTCGGCATACTGCCCAGCCAGGCTCGGCTTATCGCTCCGGCCCGATGGTCATCCACCTCGGCTCACCGCCTCGGTTTCCGATGCCCGGCCCTGGCTCACCGCCCGAACCTGATCGCCACCCTGCCTTGACTTATCGCCTCGGCGGGGTGCCGTCCTGTCCGGCTTGCCGTCCCGGCTCGGCCGTTTGCTCAGTCGAGACGCGTACCTTGCCCAACCAAGCCTCAGCCCGCACAGGACCTCGGCCTTGCCCTTCACAACCTCGGCCCGCGCAGGACCTCGGTTCCGCTCACCCTCGATCGGCCGGCTGCCCGCCCCGCACCGCGGTCGATGACGACCTGCGGCGCGGAGCCGGCGCCTGTGCCGTGCCCGGCCTCACGACCGGACCCGGCGGCCGTGTCTCAGGCCTGCGGCTCGGACTCGGGGGTCGCGTCGGCAGCCGGAGCGGCCTCGGCGGCGGGCGCCTCCTCGGCCGGAGCCTCGGCAGCGGGGGCCTCCTCGGCGGCGGCCTCGGGCGCAGCCTCAGGGGCGGCCTCGGCAGCCTGGCCCTGGCCCTGCTCGATGAGCTCGCGCTCCCACTCGGCCAGCGGCTCGGCGGCGGCCGGCTTCTCGTCACCGCGGGCGGCGCCGGAGCGAGCCATCAGACCGGCGGCGACACCGTCGGCGACGACCCTGGTGAGCAGGCCGACGGCGCGGATGGCGTCGTCGTTGCCCGGGATCGGGTAGTCGACCTCGTCGGGGTCGCAGTTGGTGTCGAGGATCGCGACGACCGGGATGCCAAGCTTCTTGGCCTCGCTGATCGCGATGTGCTCCTTCTTCGTGTCCACGACCCACACCGCGCTGGGCACGCGGCCCATGTCACGGATGCCGCCGAGCGTGCGCTCGAGCTTGTCCTTCTCGCGACGGCGCATGAGGAGCTCCTTCTTGGTGAGCCCCGAGCCGGCGACGTTGTCGAAGTCGAGCTCCTCGAGCTCCTTCAGACGCTGAAGCCTCTTGTGCACGGTGGAGAAGTTGGTGAGCATGCCGCCCAGCCAGCGCTGGTTCACGTACGGCATGCCGACCCGCGCGGCCTGCTCGGAGATGGCCTCCTGAGCCTGCTTCTTGGTGCCGATGAACAGGATCGTGCCGCCGTGGGCGACGGTCTCCTTGACGAAGTCGTAGGCACGGTCGATGTACGACAGCGACTTCTGCAGGTCGATGATGTAGATGCCGTTGCGCTCGGTGAAGATGAAGCGCTTCATCTTCGGGTTCCACCGGCGGGTCTGGTGGCCGAAGTGAACGCCGCTCTCGAGCAGCTGTCGCATGGTGACGACGGGGGCCATGTGATGGTCCTCCAGGTCTGGGCGCCCTGCGGATGGGCGCAGTTCTCGGTTGTGCCGCGGCAGCGCGTTGTCTACCGCCCTGATGCCCCAAAACCGCTCCAGCCGGGCCGAGGCCCGGACCGAGGGTGCGGTCCGCAACGGGGCATGCGAAGTCGGCCTGTTGCCACAGGCCATCGAAAAGTCTACCTCCCACACCGCCCCAGGCTGACCGTCGGAGGTCAAACCGACATACCGGGTACGGCTCACCCCACATCGTGGTCCTCCGTGGGCAACCCGGGCGACGTCCTGGGGGCCACCGGGAAGAGGTTGATCTGCGCCTCCGCGATCCTGGCCCCGCTCGGCGCGTCCTCCTGGCTGCGCTGGCGAGCGATGTACGGCTCCAGGAGCTTCTCGATCTCCTGGCTCAGCCGTCCCAGCTCGCTCGCGTCGACCCTGATCCGGGTGCGGCTGAAGCGCGTCGCGTCGCGCCATTCGTCCGTGTCGTGCTCGATGCTGGCCAGGGCCCGGTCGGCCTCGTCACCGGCCTCCTTGCGGAACGCCTTGATCAACAGGGTCTTGGCGTCACGGACCTCCGGCTGGTCGTCCGGAAGCACTCCCACGCTGAACGGCTTGTGCGTCGATCTCCACAGCCGTTCGCGCCCGTCCCCTCTGGGCGGGGCGTCCTCGACGAAGCCGTACTTGGCCAGCATGCGCAGGTGATAGCTGGCGGCGCTGGGTGTGATCCCCGCGATCTCGGCCACCTCGGTCGCGGTGGCACTGCCCTCCACGCCGAGCCGGTTGAGGATCAACAGCCTCGCCGGGTGAGCCAGCGCCCGCATCATCTTGGGATCGCTGAGCCCCTCCATGTCCTGCGTCATGTGCCAAAGGTACCCGGCGAGAGATGTGAAGCATTCCCTTTACAACTCCGAAGGGATCCCTTCATACTTATGAAGTCTTCCTTTCACATCTCCCGTCCCGCCGCTATCCGTCCCTTCCGAACCACCACCCGCACCGCTCTCGGTGCCCTCCGAACCCACCACCCGCACCGCTATCCCTCCCCTCCGAACCACCACCCGCACCGCTCTTCGTCTCCTCCGAAGCCACCACCTGCACCGGCTGGTAACCGCCCGCCATCACCAGCGCTCCTCCCGAGCCGCGCCCGGCCGGCGCCCCTGCAAGCCCCGCCCCCACCCGAACTCGCCACCGGAGACCTCCAGCATGGAGACGACGCCCCCACTCCCCCTTCGCAAACAGCGCGACTACCGCCTGCTGTGGAGCGCCCGCACGATCTCGATCACCGGCTCGGAGGTCTCCAAGCTGGCCGTCCCGCTGACCGCCATCACGCTGCTGACCGCCTCACCCGTCGAGATGGGGCTGCTGACCGCCGCCGCCCCGCTGCCCGCCCTGCTGTTCGGCCTCCAGTCGGGCGCCATCGCCGACCGCCTCACCCGGCACCGCCCGCTGATGATCGCCTGCGAACTCGTCTCCTGCGCCGCCGCCGCCACCGTCCCGCTGGCCTGGCTGCTCGGTGTCCTCACCGTGCCCTGGCTGATCATCGTGGCCCTGGTCATCGGTACGGCCGGCGTCATCTTCAAATCCGCCAACTTCCCCTACACAGCCGCGGTCGTGGCCCCGTCGCAGCGCACCGAGGCCATGGCCGGTTTCCAAGCCTCGTACTCGGTGGCCTCCGTGAGCGGCCCCGGCCTGGCCGGCATCCTGGTCCAGACGCTCACCGCGCCGTTCGCCGTACTGGCCGAGGCGCTGTCCTTCCTCGCCTCCGCCCTCCTGCTCCGCTCGATCCGCACTCCGGAGCACAACGAGCCCACCCTCTCGTCCGGCATGTGGCGCGACATCGTCGAGGGCCTGCGAACCAGCCTCACCCACCCGACGCTCCGAGCCGTCCTGGGCGCCGGCGTGACGATCAACTTCTTCGCCATGGCGTACATCGCCGTCTACATGCTCTACATGGTCAACACGCTCGACATCCCCAAGGGAATGATCGGCTTCCTCACGGCACTGAGCGGCGCGGGCGGGCTCCTGGGCGCCTGGCTCACCTCCCGCCTGTCCAAGCGCTACGGCGAGAACCGCATCCTGCTCGTCTCGGTCCTGTTCTTCCCGCTGGACATCCTCGCCGTCGGCCTCCTGACCGGCCCGCTCTGGGTGAAGCTCACCGTCCTGGGCCTGACGGGCGTCATGACCGGCGTCATCGTGGTCGCCTTCGCCACCTGCATGGGCGTGATCACCCTCCGCGACGCCCCCACCGCCCTCCGCGGCCGCGTGAACGCCACCATGACCTTCGCCGTACAGGGCGTCCTGGCCGTCGGGGGCCTGACAGGCGGCGTACTGGCCGAGTTCATGGGCCTGCGTCCGGTGATCCTTCTGAGCGCGGCGGGCATCGCCCTGAGCAGCCTTTGGATCTGGCTCTCCCCCCTACGCCCCAACCGCCCTCAGATCTCCCACACCCCGCCCCCTCCCCCGTACGACCCCACTCCCCAGACACTGAAGAACCTGATCGAATCCAAGCGCCACTCAGCCATCTAGCCACTCCCACTCCCCCAGATCCCGCACCGCGCCCGCCCAACGCCTCGCTCCCGCCACCACCACCATCCCGCGTCCCGCTCCCGCCACCGCTACGAGCCCGCGTCCCGCTCCCGCCACCACCGCGACCCCAGCCCCCACCGCTCACGGCCCCTAGGCATCGCGCGAGTTGTCCACAGGAGGCTCCCCACCGCTTCCTCCGTCCACAGAATCCCGCTCGCCTCGACCTCCGCGGGTCGCTCCCGGCAAGACTCCCCGCCATGCCCCCTCGTCCACGCCTCCCCGCCCTGTCCCCTCGCTCAGCACCACCACCGCCGCGACCATGCACGCAGAACGTGGCCCGCCGTGCCGTGATCTCCCTGGTGGTGCTCGCGACGGCGATCATGCTCATGACCATCGCCACCCCGGCTCCACTGCTGGCGAAGGCCGCACCACCTGCCTGGCGCTGGCCACTCGACGGCAACCCCCGCATCCTGCGCCGCTTCGCCCCGCCCGCCGCACCGTGGCTGGCCGGACACCGCGGCATGGACCTGGCCGCCTCCGCGGACACGCCCGTCCTGGCCGCAGGCTCAGGCACCGTCCGCTACGCAGGTCCAGTAGGCGGAAGAGGAGTCGTCACGATCGACCACCCAGGCGGCCTCCGAACGACGTACCTGCCGATCAGCGCATCGGTGAAGCGGGGTGAGCCGGTCACGATGGGCAGCCGTCTGGGGGTCGTACAAGCCGTACACGGCCACTGCCAGGAGTCATGCCTGCACTGGGGCCTGATCCAAAGCGCCCGCTACCTGGACCCACTCCTCCTCCTGGGCCACGCCCCCATCCGCCTCCTCCCCATCTGGCCTACGACGGCCCCGCCCCCGATCACCCCACCCCTACTCCCCCCGGCCTCCAAACCACCCACCGAAGCACTTCTGGCCAATCCCCCCGTACCTTCCGAAGCGCTCTCCGCCGTCCCCCTCGAACCCTCCGAAGCGCCCCACGCCGTCCCCGTCGAACGCTCCGAGGCCCCGCTTGATGTTCCCCTCAATCTCTCGCAAGGCTTTGCACTCATCACCTCGCCCCCATCCGCCCTCCCTCGGCTCACCAGCCTGTCCGCCGCCCTCTACCGCCCGTCTCCGCCACTGAACCCGCCTCCCCCGCTGGCACGGAACCTGCTCCTCAATGCCCCCGTGCCTCCTCCGCCCCCGCTTCTCGTCCCACTCCCCGCGCCCCTGCTCACAGCCCTCGCACCCCAGGACTCATCCTCGGACGCACGGAAGGCGCTCCCATCCCCCTACTCCACAGTCCTGCAGGCAATTGCCCTCGCCTCAGAGCCGAACCCCGAGCCCCCGCTCACCACCCCTGAAGTCACCCCCTCCCACCCGGAGATTCGCTCCAGCGACCTTCCCGTCCGCAACGAATCAGCCAGAGCTCGCGAGCAGCGCCATGAGCCAACTCGCGGCCCCGCCAGGCCCCTAGCAACCGTCCTCCGGCTCCTGACACATGCGGCTTCGCTGTCAGCAGCCCCAGCGATCGGACTGGGCACCCTCCTCGGCGTCGCCCTCCTGATCACAGCCCTACGCCGCCGCCGACGCCCCCACAAGCACTACGGCTCAAGAACCGGCCAACACCGCAAACCCCCAACGGAAGGGGTGCACAGACGTCCCAACCCACCCTCACGACGCTCCTGATGCCCTCGAAACCGCCTCCAAAGACTCACTCTTCAATCCCCCAAACCCACACGACAACCGAAGAGCTGCAAGCTCCCGACGAGAGCCCCACAACGACCCCCCGTATCAATCCATAAATTCCTTCAAGGCAACCAAGATGCCCATTCACCACCGCTGGATGAAACACGACCGGCAACGCCGTAGGTCAGCCCAGTCGCCGCATGGCCATCGTTCCCCTGTAGCGAGACGCTTCTCTCCACCGCAAGAGGAAGCTCGTCCAGCAGGGGGCGCACCAAGCAGGAACTCACTCGAGCGAGGGCTGGCCCCTCGCCGGGCTCGCTCGGGCGAGGCTGTCCCCTCGCCGGAGCCGAGCATTCCCCGGTGGAGCGCGAGACTCGCCCTGGTAGTGGCTAGATCTGCGCCAGATCCTGCACCCCCTGGTGGGGCGGGAGACTCCCGGGCGGCGGCTGGGCCCTGGCGGGAAACCACGCCCGCGAGTACGCCCTCCAAGACTGGAGTGGCTTCTTCCTCTACCGTCCGCGCCGCTTCCGTACCCGGTCCTTCGTTCCCGGCTCCTCCTCAAAGCGGGCCGGCTGCAAAGGCGTCCTGCTGTGGGATACCGTCCGCGCCCCTCCCGTGCGCGGTCCTTCGTGCCCCGCTCCTCCGCGAAGCGGGCCGGCTACAGAGGCGTCCTGCTGTGGGATGACGGCAGGTGATCCGGAACGTCCGGCGAACCAGCGCCAGCCAGCAGTTCCAGACCCTCAACCAAGCCGCTGTTCGTCACCCACGTCCCCGCGCGCCCGTCTCCCGCGCGCCTCTGTCCGGTAGAGCAACCATCGGTTAGGTGGGTCGCCGCCGCTCTCGCTCCACCGTGGATCCATCACGGCCCGCGCGGCAGGAACATGCTCGTCGCATCATTGCCTCTCGCCTCTCCACATGCCTCGCGCATCGACGCCGTTCCCGTGTCGTCGCGCCATCGGGTGCTCAGGACGACGTGGCCTTCAAGTCTTGGGCCGTTGGCGTCGGTACGAGAACTGCTCAGCACGCAAATGCGCAGCACGCCCGAACGCGTCGTGCTGCGTCGCCTGGGGGCTCTGCCGGGCCGTCTGCCCTTGTAGGCGCTGGTTCGACGGCTTGTGCCCCTTGCTCTCAGCGGGACAGCGAGGGATTGGTGAGGGGGAGCTGATGGGCCGCACGAAATTCCGGGTCAGGCTGCCTTGCGCTCAGCAGGGCAGCAAGGGGTTGGTGAGGGGAGGCAATGGCATCTGGTGTCTGTGTCAGGCGCGGGGGTGGGCTTGGCGGTATGCGGTGCGGAGGCGGTCGATCGAGACGTGGGTGTAGATCTGGGTCGTGTTGAGGGAGGCGTGACCGAGTAGTTCCTGGACGCTGCGCAGGTCCGCGCCCCCTTCGAGCAGGTGGGTTGCCGCGGTGTGCCGCAGTCCGTGTGGGCCCATGTCCGGGGCGCCCTCGGTCTGGGCCAGCCGCGCGTGCACCACCCGTCGTACGGTGCCGGCGTCGATCCGGCCGCCACGGACTCCGAGGAAGAGGGCCGGCCCGGAGCGTTCCCGAACCCAGATGGGACGCCCGTTGATGCACCACCGGTCCAGAGCTCGAAGCGCCGGCAGCCCGAACGGCACGGAACGCTCCTTTCGTCCCTTGCCCAGGACCCTGATGACATGCCGGTCCCGGTCCACGTCATCGACATCGAGCGCGCAGAGCTCACCCACGCGCACACCTGTGGCGTACAGAAGCTCAAGGATGGCCTGGTCTCGAAGGTCCTTGGGATCGCCGGTGGACTGCGGCGCGCTCAGGACGGTCTGCGCCTGTTCCTGGTCGAGCACGGCAGGCAAGGGACGTGGCGCCTTGGCGCTGCCCAACAACAAGCCGGGGTCGGCCGCCAGCCAACCCCGGCGGTGGCAGTACGCGGTGAAGGTACGGACGCAGGCCGTTCTGCGGGCCAGCGTGGCTCTTGCCTTGCCCGCACTGTGCTGGTCGGCCAGCCAGCCTCGCAGCTCGCTGATGTCCAGGCCGTCAAGCCGTCCACGGAGGTGGTCGAGCAGGGCGGTGATGTCGGAGAGGTAGGCGCGCACCGTATGTGAGGAAAGGTCTCGCTCGAACCGCAAATATCTCTCGAACTCGGCAAGCACTTCGTCGGCATCCAAGTCACGGTTCAGATCAGGGTTCAGAGCACGATTCAGGCCGGCGTTCACATCCGGGTTCAGGTCGAGGTTCAGATCGTGATTCGGGTCGCTGCTCAGGCTGTCATTCACGTCGCGGTTCAGGTTGTCGTTCAGGTCGTTGTTCAAGGCTTCACCCACTGTCCCCACGAACGTTCGCCATTACTTGTCACTGCTGTGCCGCCCGATGCCTCGGGCTCGCTATGGGGCCGTGTGCAGCTCAACCTCCCGAGCGTCCGTCCGAGCGGCCTGGCACGGCACGGCACGTACGGCGGCTACGGCGCGCGGTTGAGCATCGCATTACCCACATGTCAGTCATTTTCGGTCGCTTCCATGCCCCCGTCCCCCACCATCTCACCCCATGAACTCTCCGCCTGGGTCTTGGTGGCCATCACATCGGTGGTGCCGCATGCCCCTACGTCGCAAGGGTTGGTCAGCTAGGGGAGTGCGAGTTCTTCGGGATGGGGCGGGGGTGGGGTGTCGTCTTCCGCAGGTGGCGGGAGGTCTGTGGCTGGGGCTTCGTTGGCCGGGGGTGGGGCCAGGGCCATGGTTTCTGGGGCTTTCGAGTAGCTCGATGTGGTTTTGCGTAGGCGCCAACCGCCGCCAGCTCGTTCTATGTATCCGGCCGCGGCCAAACCGCCCAGGGCGCTCAGCGTGATGTCCATGCTGACGCCCGCTGAGACCGCTATCGACGCCGGGCCGGCGCCTCCGCGGGTGGGGATGGCGTCCAGGACTCTCTTGGTGGATTCGTTCAGACCGTCGCGGGGGACGACGGGCGTCCGGGTCTGGGGGGCCAGGTCGTCGCCGATGACGCCGACGAGTTCGATCATTTCCTCCGGAGTGGTGACACAGACCGCCTTGCGTTCGCGCAGGAGCTTGTGACAGCCGGCCGACAACGCGGACGTGGTGGGCCCGGGCACGGCGCCCAGGTGCCGGTTGAGAGTGAGCGCGTGGCCGGCGGTGTTCAGGGCACCGCTGCGCAGGGCTGCCTCCACGACGGCCGTGCCCCTGGTCAGGGCGGCGATGAGGCGGTTCCTGATCAGGAAGCGGGCACGGGTGGGGTGGACGCCGGGCGGGCATTCGCTCATCACGACGCCCTGCTCGCGGGCTTGGGCGAAGAGCTCCTGGTGGCCGCTCGGGTAGCAGATGTCCACTCCGCAGGCGAGAACGACCACCGTGGGCGAGCCGCCCAGCAGGGCGCCCTTGTGGGCCGCGCCGTCCACCCCGTAGGCGCCGCCGGAGACGACGGACCAGCCCGCTTCGCTGAGGCCGATGCCGAAGTTGGCCGCGATGTGCAGGCCGTACTGGGTGGCGGCCCGGGCTCCTACGACGGCCACGGACTGCAGGCAGGCGAAACGGAGGTCTGCCGTGCCGTGCAACCAGAGGCCGAGGGGGCGGCTCGGGCCGAGATCGTCCAGTTGCGTGGGCCATTCGGGATCGCCGGGGACGATCAGCCTGGCTCCGTGCTTCTCACCGGCCTCCAGATCGGCGGCGGGCTTCGACGCCGCCAGCCTAAGGAACCAGGCGTTCAGCCGCCCCGACAGGTCACACGGACGTTCCTGCCGGGACTCCCGGGCGGTGAAGGCCGGTGGAAGTGCGCGCTCGCGGATCGCCTCCACCGCTCCGGAGGCACCGAGGTGCGCCACCAGACGGCCCATGGCCGTGTCGCCCACGTCGGCGGCTCGCATGAGGGCCGCACGTGCCTCATGCTCTGGACTGGTCACAGGGGCCTCCTGGTGATTTCATGGGCGGGTTCGTGGGCAAGCGGTTGGCCGGGGTCACGGTCGTACTCCGAGCCAGAAGCCGAGGGCTGCGGTGGTCTCGTCCTCTTCTGGGCGGTCCTTGCCGGCGAGGTCGGCGAGGGTCCAGGCGACGCGCAGCGTGCGGTCGAGGCCGCGGGCGGTGAGTGAGCCCGAGTCGAGGCAGGAGGTCATGGGCTTCATCGCCGCATCCGAAGGACGGAAGTCGGAGTGGAGGACGGATGAGGGGATCTCGGCGTTCGTCCGCCAGGGGGTGTGGGCCAGGCGTTTGACGGCGCGTTCGCGGGCCAGCAGGACGCGTTCGGCCACTGTCTCGCTGGATTCGACGAAGTGCCGGTCGGCCAGGAGTTCGCGTCTGGACGAACGGGCGACCGTGACCTTCATGTCGATGCGGTCGAGGAGGGGGCCGGACAACCGGCCCAGGTATCGGCGTCTTGTGGTGGGCGAACAGCGGCACGTCGCGCCGGCCTGGTCGTCGGCCTGGGCGCAGGGGCACGGGTTGGCCGCCAGGACCAGCATGAACCGGGCGGGGAACGTGACCGACGCCGCGGATCTGGACACCGTGACGCGCCCCGACTCCAGCGGTTGCCGCAACGAGTCGAGGACGTGACGAGGGAACTCGGGAGCCTCGTCCATGAACAGCAGGCCCCTGTGCGCGAGAGAGACCGCTCCTGGACGGACGACCGTGCTGCCACCACCGATGATGGCGGCCGCCGTCGCCGTGTGGTGGGGGCTGACGAACGGCGGACGGTTGATCATGGGACTGTCCGGCGGCAGCAACCCCGCGACCGAGTGGATGGCCGTGACCTCCAGGGCGTGGTCGAGCTCCAGGTCCGGCAGGAGGGTGGGAAGGCGTTCGGCCAACAGGGTCTTGCCCGTGCCGGGCGGGCCCACCATCCACAGGTTGTGGCCCCCCGCGGCGCACACTTCCAACGCTCGGCGGGCCACGGGCTGGCCGACGACGTCCGCCAGGTCGACGGCGGACTGGGCCACGGGCTTGGGCGTGTCGACACGGTCATCGGCCACGGGTTCGGGCGGCTTGTCGCCTTTGCGTAGCCATTCGACCAGTTGGCGCAGGTGAGCCACCGGGACCACGTTCACGTCGGGGACCAGGCCGGCTTCCCCCGAGTTCTCCGACGGGACGATGATCGTGGCGTCTTCGTGCGCGGCCGCGGCGCCGAGGATGGACGGGAGCACCCCGCGCACGGGCCTGATGCGACCGTCGAGGCCGAGTTCGCCCAGGAAGAAGGGCTCGGCGATGCGTTCCGCGGGGACGACTCCTGCGGCGCCCAGGATGGCCATGGCGATGGCGAGGTCGAACTGGGACCCGCGCTTGGGGAGGCTGGCGGGGAAGAGGCTGACGGTGATGCGGGCGTCCGGCCATGGGTAACTGCTGTTGACCACGGCGGATCGCACTCGGTCGCGGGCCTCGCTGAGCGCCGTGTCGGGAAGGCCGATGAGGTGGATGCCGGCCAGGCCGTTGCCCACGTCGGCCTCGACCTCGACGCTGCGGCCGCTCACCCCGACCAGCGCGACGCTGCGGGTCCGGGCCACGGCCATCTAGATCGCCCCCCGTATGTGGCGCAGGGCGAAGTTGCCCGCGAAACGCTCAAGGGCGATCACGTCGATGCGAACGGCTTCGAAGGACCGGGACTGCGCCGACAGCCATTTGGCGGCCAGCATGCGGAGCCGCGCCAGTTTGGTGTGGTTCACGGATTCCAAGGCTGTGCCGTGGGATCTGCTCGATCTGGTCTTGACCTCGACGACCACCAGGACCTGGCCGTCCACGGCGATGATGTCGATCTCGCCGCGCCGGCAGCGCCAGTTGCGTTCGAGGATCGTCATCCCCTTGGCTTCGAGGTAGATGGCGGCCAGGTGCTCGCCCTCTTTGCCGAGCTCGTCTTTCGGGGCCATGGGTGGCGTCCCTTCGTCCGTCGTCGGTGCGGTGTTCGGTCACCGACCTTGGCGGATGGCGGGGAGATCAGATGGAGGCGAACGGGGTTCTGGGGATAACCGGGAGAGCTGGGCGGCGGCTTGTGGATAGCTCGCCACAACGGAGACTCGTTGCCGGCACCGGGAGGCGTCGTCATCGGTGCGTCCCATGCCGGACGACGGAACCGGACGTTGCTGATCAGGCGCAATATACGGGGTGACGGTCCTGCGTAGATGGTTCACGCCATGGAGTCTGCAACTGCCCAGCTCCGGCGGACGATGGCGGACCACGCACCCTACGGCCCCTGCGCCGCCCCCTGCGGCCCTCCACAGCCCCTGAAGCCCATGCGGACGGCTGACGGCGATGGTGTGACACGACGCGGACCATTTCGCGAGGCGGCACGTGCCGGGCGGCATATGGCAGGAGGCGGGTCCCACGCGGCGGGGAGGCGGCCCCACGCGGCGGGATGGGGAAAGACGCCCTGTGTGCTGGGCCAGATGGCGTTCATCTTGAGCTAGCTGCCAACGCTTTTCGCGGGCCAGGCGTCGCTACCCCGAGCCGGCTAGCGCTTCCGCATGCCCGGCGGCCCCACCTTGCGTTCAACGACGACTCACCGCAGGCCGGATGACGGCCAATGCGTGCTGATGGCGCCGGCGTGGACGCGGGAGCGCCCAAGCCCACGCCAGTGCCGAGCGGGTGCCGAGCGGGTGCCGACAATGCCCGGCAATCAGCAGACGAGGTGCCAGCGAGCAGCAGGGGATGGTCAGCATGTGCCGGTGCGCGGGTCGCATGCGCACAAGGCACCGAGAACCCCCGCCATCCCACCGGCCCCGCCTCGACGGCGCCCCTTCGACCTACCCCGAGAACCCTTCCTTGGGCATCTCCAGGTCGGCCTTGGCCAGCTCTTCGACGTTCACATCCTTGAACGTGACCACCCGCACGTTCTTCACGAACCGCGCCGGCCGGTACATGTCCCACACCCAGGCGTCCTGCATCTTCACATCGAAGAAGACGTCGCCGTTCTCCGCCGTACGGACGTCGAGATCGACCGAGTTGGTCAGATAGAACCGACGCTCGGTCTCCACGACGTATGTGAACAACCCGACGACATCACGGTATTCGCGGTAAAGCTGCAGCTCCATCTCGGTTTCATATTTTTCGAGATCCTCTGCGCTCATCGCGGTCCTCCTGTCGTACCGGTCCCCCGGTTCGCCTGCTCAGGCAACCCCGGCCCCCATCTCATTTTCACCCATGCCCCTGGCCACCGTGACGAAGGAGTAACGGTGTTCGGGGCACGGGCCATGTCTCTCCAGTGCCAAACGGTGTCCTGGCGTGACATACCCCTTGTGCTCGGCGAAACCGTACTGAGGGAACCTTCGATCCAGCTCGACCATCAGGCGGTCCCTCGTCACCTTGGCCACGATCGACGCGGCCGCCACGCAGGCGGCCACCTGATCCCCCTTCCACACCGCCAGGGACGGCGCGGGCATCCCGGGCACCGGGAAGCCGTCCGTGAGGATGTACTCCGGATCACATGGCAACTGCGCCACAGCCCGCCGCATTCCGGAGATGTTGCTCCGGTGCAGCCCCCGGGCGTCGATCTCGGCGGCCGGGATCACCACGACGCCCACGTGGGCGGTCGCGACGACGCGGTCGTACAAACGCTCACGCACCAGCGGAGACAGCAACTTGGAGTCACCGAGACCGTCGATCTCCCTGCGCAGGACGACGGCCGCGACGACCAGCGGTCCGGCGCAGGCGCCGCGGCCCGCCTCGTCGACACCCGCGATCGGGGTCAGCCCACGGCGGGCCAGCGCCCGCTCGTAGGCGTAGAGTCCGGAATCGCGCCGGACGACGCTCGGTCGAGGGCGGAACGCAACTGTCATGACACTCGAAGCGTACGCCCCATTCGCCGCAAACCGCGACCGAAAGCCCCTTACTTGACCTTGTCGAAAGTCTCGGGCGTGGAGAACAGGTAGCCGCGCGAAAGCGGCCAGTAGCGGACGACCGCCTTGCCGATCACGTCGTCGACGGAGATGAAGCCGCCGCCGGGCTCGTCCATGTGGGCGCGCGAGTCCGCCGAGGCGGTGCGGTGGTCGCCCATCAGCCACAGTTTGCCAGCCGGGACGGTGACGCTGAACTTGTCGCCACCGCCGAAGTCGCCGGGGTAGAGGTAGGACTCCTCGTCGAGCGGCGTGCCGTTGACGCTGATGCGGTGCTTGGAGTCGCAGCACACCACCTTGTCGCCGCCGACGCCGATGACCCGCTTGATGGTGTCCTCGCCGGTGCGCCAGCCCTTGAAGACCACGATGTCGCCGCGCTCGGGATCGCCCGCCAGCTTGTTGACGAAGACCCGGTCGTTGATGAGCAGGGTGTTCTCCATCGACTCCGACGGGATGTAGAACGACCCGATCACGAACGCCTGGAGCAACAACGCGATGCCCACGCCGAGCACTAGCAGCAGGACGGTCTCCCGGAAACCGCCCTTTTTCTTCTCTTTGGCCACGCCCTCCGCCTTCTTGGTGACGGCCATCAGCGCTTCCTCCCCAACCGGCGCCGACGAACCAGGACCAAGGGTACGGCCAGCCCGAACCCGGCCACCAGCGGTACGGAGCCTCCGAGTGCCTGAAGCGCGGGCTGCGCGAAGGTGTCGGGTATGGACAACACGCCCGCCCGGTTGAACGGCCAGACGATCACGAAGGCCCGGCCGATGACCTGACCTTCGGGAATCGAGCCGCCGCCCTGGTCGCCGGTGTGCGAGCGGGAGTCGAGCGAGACGGAACGGTGGTCGCCCATCACCCACAGCCGCCCGGGCGGCACGGTGATGTCGAAGAACCTGTCGGACGGCACGTTGCCCGGATAGAGGTAGCTCTCCTCGTCGATGGCCGTGCCGTTGACCGTGATGCGCCCCTTGGAGTCGCAGCACTTGACGTGGTCGCCGCCCACGCCGATGACCCGCTTGATGTAGTCCTTCTCGCCGGGGACGACGCCGAAGGCCGTGCCGACCCAGCGGAAGAAGGCCGCGATCGGGTTGGACGGCTCCTCGACCTCGAACTCGCCGTCCCAGGAGTCGACGCCGGAGAAGACGACCACGTCGCCGCGCTCGATGTCACGGGTGTGGTAGACGAGCTTGTTGACCAGGACCCTGTCGTTCTTGAGCAGGGTGTTCTCCATGGACTCCGACGGAATGTAGAAGGCCTGGATCACGAACGTCTTGATGATCAGGGCCAGCACGAGAGCCACAACGACAAGAACGGGAAGTTCTTTCCAGAACGACCCCTTCTTCTCCTTGTCGCCCTTTGCCGGCTTCTGAGTCTCTTCGGCGACCACGTCCACCTCGTCCTCGACAGGGCGGCGCGAAGCGCCGTACTCCTGGTCTTCGCTTGTCATCGCTGACGAGCCTAGATGATGGAACGGCTCGACAAGCCTCGACCGACGTTACACCCACGCACGAGTCGCTCCACATAAAGGAAATGGCCCCGCAAAGCCGAAAGGCCCGTGCGGTGCACGGGCCTTTCGGAAAAGATTGGGGTTACTTCGCGGGCGCGGTCTCACGCTTCTCGCGGATACGGGCGGCCTTGCCGCGCAGGTCGCGCATGTAGTAGAGCTTGGCGCGACGCACGTCACCGCGGGTCACGAGCACGATCTTCTCGATGACCGGGCTGTGCACCGGGAAGGTGCGCTCGACGCCGACGCCGTAGCTGACCTTGCGGACCGTGAAGGTCTCGCGGGCGCCGCTGCCCTGCCGGCGCAGCACGAAGCCCTTGAAGACCTGGATACGGGAGCGGTTGCCTTCGACGACTCGTACGTGGACCTCGAGCGTGTCACCGGGGCGGAACGCCGGGACGTCGCTCCGAAGGGTCGCCTTCTCGAGCTCCTGGATCTTCGTGTGCATGAGAGCTGTCCTCAAGTCCTCGCGAGCACGCGGAGGTCCACCCGGCCGGAGCTCGCGGCGGACACGCTTGCTGATTTGATGAACCCGGGACCGTTACCCGGGCATGACGGACCAACCGTGTGATGGTCGGCAGCGATTCAGTTTGCCACATCTTCCGGCCGGACGCGAAACGAGAGCTCGTCGAGCAGCTTCCTGTCGTGCTTGTCGAGCGTCTCGGGATCGAGTGCCGCGGCCAGTTCCGGCCGGTTCCGCACCGTACGCCGGAGCGCCTCGTCCCGTCGCCATCGGGCGACTTTTCCGTGATGTCCGGACAGCAGCACCGCGGGCACCTCGTGCCCGCGCCAGACCGGCGGCTTGGTGTAGACCGGGCCCTCGACCAGGTTCTGCATCGAACCCGGCGCGAAGGAGTCGTCCACGGCCGACTGGGCGTTGCCCAGCACGCCGGGCAGCAGCCTGCCGACGGCCTCGACCATCACCAGCACCGCGACCTCGCCGCCGGCCAGCACGTAGTCGCCGATGCTGACCTCGTCGACGCGCAGCCGGGCGCCGTACTCGGCCATGACCCGCGAGTCGATGCCCTCGTAACGCCCGCAGGCGAACAGCAGCCACGGCTCGGCGGCCAGCTCCTGGGCCGTCTCCTGGGTGAACGGCCGCCCGCTCGGCGTCGGCACGATGACCCGCGGCGCGCCGTCGCCGATCACCGAGTCGATGGCCTCGCCCCAGACCTCGGGCTTCATCACCATGCCGGGACCGCCGCCGTACGGCGTGTCGTCGACCGTCCTGTGCACGTCGTGCGCCCAGTCGCGGAGCTGGTGGACGCGTACGTCGAGGGTGCCGCGCTCGCGCGCCTTGCCGATCAGCGAGACGTCGAGCGGGGCGAAGTACTCGGGGAAGATGGAGATGATGTCGAGGCGCATCACAGCAGGCCCTCTGGCGGGTCGACGACCAGGCGCCCGCCCGTCAGATCGACCTCGGGCACCAGGGCCTTGACGAACGGGATGAGCGCGTCGTCCTGCCCGCGCCGGCGCACGACCAGCAGGTCCTGGCCGTGGTGCAGCACGTCGGTGACCTCGCCGACGGCCTCGCCCGACACGGTCTCCACCGCCAGCCCGACGAGCTGGTGGTCGTGGAACTCGTCCGGGTCGTCCGACGACTCCACGTCGGCCGAGTCGATGACCAGCATGGTGCCCCGGAGCTCCTCGGCCGCGTCACGGCCGTGCACGCCCTCGAACGCGATCAGCAGCACGCCCTTGTGCCAGCGGCGGCTCTCGACCACGAGCGGCCCCGCGCTCGCCGGGTCGGTCGCGACGGCCACGCCCTCGGCGAAGCGCAGCTCGGGATCGTCGGTGCGCACCTCCACGGTCACCTCGCCGCGTACACCGTGCGGACGGCCTATCCGGCCGACGACCAGCTGCACGTAAACCCACCTTCTCCTAACGCAAGCGCCCCCATCAGCCCTTTCGGGACCGATGAGGGCGCGAATTCCTGACGCTAACGGACTGCTTCGTCCAGGTCGAGCAGATCGACCCGTACGTACTTCCCGTCGGCCAGGGCGTTCACAACGGTGCGCAGCGCCTTGGCGGTGCGCCCGCCGCGTCCGATGACCTTGCCCAGGTCCTCGGGGTGCACCCGGACCTCCAGGACGCGCCCGCTGCGAATGCGGCGAGCGCGGACCCGGACATCGTCGGGATGTTCGACGATGCCCTTAACGAGGTGCTCGAGAGCCTCCTCGAGCACGTCAGCCCTCGCCCTCGGTCGGGGTCTCGGCGGCGGGGGCGGCCTCAGCCTCTTCCTTCTTCTTGGCACGCTTGGGCGCCGTGGTGGCGGCCGTGCCGGTGTCGCCACCGGACAGCGCCTCCTTGGCCGCGGCCTCGTAGAGGGCGTGACGGTCGGGCGCGGGCTCGGCGACCAGCAGCGGCGCCGGGGCGGCCTCGCCCTTGAACTTCTGCCAGTCACCGGTGAGCTTGAGCAGCTTGAGCACCGGCTCGGTCGGCTGCGCGCCGACACCCAGCCAGTAGGCCGCACGCTCGGCGTTGACCTCGATGCGCGAAGGGTTTTCCTTCGGGTGGTACAGGCCGATCTCCTCGATCGCCCGGCCGTCACGCTTGGTGCGGCTGTCGGCGACGACGATTCGGTACTGAGCGTTGCGGATCATGCCGAGCCGCTTGAGCTTGATCTTGACTGCCACTGGTGTGGTCTCTCCTGCATTCGAGCGTGGGTGAACGGCACCTCATCGAGTGGGGCACGATGAGAGGACGTTCCAGGGACAGGCGTGGCCGGCAGGAGATGAGAGGGCACCCACCTGGTCACGATGTTCCAACATGTCATTCTGCCAGACCGCGGACAGTGCCTTCGACCTGTCCCGGCAGGCCGCGGCAAAGGCTCGGCAAGGGGCGCGTGTCACCTCGCCCGACTTGATCAACTTCCCTGCGGAATGGGTGGGTGACCACCACGACCAATCCGCTGTTCACGCGCGCGCGGCTGCTCACCGCCGGCGCGTCCGTCCTGCTCACCGGCGCCTTGTTCGGGCTTACGGCCACCGCCGCGGCGGGCGAGTTCGCCAACGCCAACGGTATCGGCCTGACCGTCACCGAGATCCCGGAACTGGGCCAGCCGGGTTTCTCCGGCACCTGGGGCACCGCGTCCGTCGGGCCCGACCCCGGCACCGACACCGGCGACTGGAGCGACCCCGACGGGGTCACCGACTTCGTCAGCCTGGCCAACGAACAGATCCAGGCCGACGGCCTCGACGCGCCGGACGTCTGGGAGGCCAGCGCGCAACTGGTCGTCAACACCCTTCAGCTCAACCCGGACGCGTCCGAGCCGCTGCTGGTCACGGGCAACGTGGAGACGCACGCGCGGTGCACGCCGCCGGCTCCGGCGATGGCATCCGTACAGGCGGCGCCGGGGACCATCACGGTGCTCGGCGTGCCCGTGGAGCAGGGGACCACGGAGGTGCCCGCGACGGGCGCGCAGCTCGGGTACCCCGGCGTGTACGACGGGATCCTGACGGTCGTCAGGACCGACAACGCCACGACGAACGACGCGACCTCCGCCGAGGCGGACATGACGATCTCGATCTCGGCCACCCTGCGGGACGCCGACGGGAACGTCGTCTACGAGGGGCCGCTCACGGAGGTCACCATCGGCCGGGTGGAGGTCAACTGCGTCCCCAACCAGCCCACCCCGACACCCACGATCACGCCCACGGTGACCCCGACACCCACGCCCACCGTCACTCCGACGCCCACCGTGACGCCCACCCCCACGGTGACCCCCACGGTGA
Organism: Nonomuraea sp. NPDC049637; assembly: GCF_040675235.1. NCBI lineage: Bacteria > Bacillati > Actinomycetota > Actinomycetes > Streptosporangiales > Streptosporangiaceae > Nonomuraea > Nonomuraea sp. NPDC049637. The sequence goes on along the minus strand of NZ_JBFAOM010000023.1, from coordinate 48,571 downwards.
CCCCGACACCCACGGTCACGCCCACGGTGACGCCCACGCCCACCGTGACGCCGACCGTGACACCGACGCCCATGCCCACGCCGACCGTGACACCGACGCCCACCGTCACGCCGACACCCACCGCGACCCCCACGGTGACGCCGACACCCACCGTCACTCCGACGCCGAACCCGACGCCCACCCCGACTCCGACGCCCACGCCGAGCCCAACGCCCACGCATGACTGCACCCACAAGCCGCACAAGACTCACAAGCCGTACGAGCACAGCTACTGGCCACCTTGCGAGTGGCCGCACATCCCGCATGAGCCACACCACCACGGCGGCCCCAACGGTCATCACTGGCCCGCCGACCACGGCGGCGAGTTCGGCCCGGCGCACGAAGACGCCTGGGTAACCCAGAGGTCGCCGCTCACCGGCCTGCCGATGTGGATGCCCGTAACGGCCGCCTCAGGCTGGCTCCTCATGGACCCCGCTCTGCAGTGGATGCTCCTTTGCCGTTAGAGCAGGCCGAACGGCCTCACATCCGCGCCCGGTGACCCACCACGGTCCCGGGCGCGCCCCCGTTCGGACCAGCGCCCACGCACCGGAGAACAGCGACGCAGCCCCGACGCGCGGACCACCATCAGGGAGCCGGCGCGAGCAGGGGCCGACGTGAGAAAGGCCGCCGCGCGCAAGAGCAACGGCGAAACCACCAGCACCAAGTCCGCCCGTCGGAGCAGGGCCCGCAGGCGGACGCGGCGGACGTGGCAGGCGTGCCGCCGAGCCGGGCGGACGTGCGGGCGGGCCGGGTGGGGCGGGCGGGTCAAGTGTCGTGCCCGCCCCGGTCGGCGCTGTTACTGCCCGGGCAGCTTCAGCTTCGACGGGTCGAAGCCCGGCGGCAGTTCGAGGCCCGGCGGCAGCTTGCCGCCCAGGTTCCCCAGCACTCCCCCGGCCTTGGGCGCGCCGCCCTCGCCGTCGGGCGAGGATGACGCCGACTTCTCCAGGCCCGCCTTGCGCGGGTCGCCGCTGACGCGCCGCCCCTTCTTGGCCTTCTTCTGGGCCTTGGACGCCTTCCCGCGCCCCCCGGGCATGCCCGGCAGCCCCATGCCCCCGGCCACCCGCTTCATCATCTTCTGCGCCTCGAAGAAGCGCGTGACGAGGTTGCTCACGGCGCTGACCGTGACGCCGGAGCCGGCGGCGATGCGGGCGCGGCGGGAGCCGTTGATGATCTTCGGGTCCTGCCGCTCGCCGGGCGTCATCGAGCGGATGATGGCGGCGATGCGGTCGAGGTCGCGGTCGTCGATGGAGTTGAGCTGGTCGCGCATCTGCCCCATGCCGGGCATCATGCCGAGCAGGTTCTTGATGGGGCCCATCTTCTGGACCATCATCATCTGCTCGAGGAAGTCGTCGAGCGTGAAGTTCTCGCCCGAGGTGAGCTTGCCCGCCATCTTGGCGGCCTGCTCCTCGTCGAACGTCTTCTGCGCCTGCTCGATCAGGGTGAGGATGTCACCCATGTCGAGGATGCGGGAGGCCATCCGGTCGGGGTGGAAGGCGTCGAAGTCTTCCAGCTTCTCGCCGGTGGAGGCGAACATGATCGGGCGGCCGGTGATGTGCCGCACCGACAGCGCGGCGCCGCCGCGGGCGTCGCCGTCGAGCTTGGTCAGCACGACGCCGTCGAAGCCGACGCCGTCCATGAACGCCTGGGCCGTGGTGACGGCGTCCTGGCCGATCATGGCGTCGACCACGAACAGGACCTCGTCGGGGCGGACCGCGTCGCGGATGTCGGCGGCCTGCTTCATCATCTCCTGGTCGATGCCCAGGCGACCGGCGGTGTCGATGATGACGATGTCGTGGTTGAGCCGCCGGGCCTCGTCGATCGAGCGGCGGGCGACGTCGACCGGGTCGCCGACGCCGCTGCCCGGCTCGGGCGCGAAGACGGCGACCTGGGCGCGCTCGCCCACGACCTGGAGCTGCTGCACGGCGTTGGGCCGCTGGAGGTCGGCGGCGACCAGCAGGGGCGCGTGGCCCTGCTCGCGCAGCCACCGGGCCAGCTTGCCGGCCAGGGTGGTCTTACCGGCGCCCTGGAGACCCGCGAGCATGACGACGGTCGGCGCGGTCTTGGCGAAGCGGAGCCTGCGGGTCTCGCCGCCGAGGATCTCGATCAGCTCGTCATTGACGATCTTGACGACCTGCTGCGCCGGGTTGAGCGCCTGGGAGACCTCGGCGCCGCGGGCGCGCTCCTTGACCTGGGCGACGAACGCCTTGACCACCGGGAGCGCGACATCGGCCTCGAGCAGGGCGATGCGGATCTCGCGGGTGGTGGCGTCGATGTCGGCGTCGGACAGCCGACCCTTGGATCGGAGGGAGGAGAAGACCGATGTCAGCCGGTCGGAAAGCGTCTCGAACACGTGGTTGGCCAGTCCTCGAAGCGAATGTACGTCTAAGACTTCAGCCTATCCGCTCTCCTAGCCGCTCCAGCCTGGCACGGCCATCCGGACGGTCAACGCGTGCTCGACGAGGTTGATCAGGGCGCTTTTGACCGAGTCCTTCTGGCGGGCGTCGAGACGCACCAGCGGGATGTGGGGGGCCAGCGTGAGGGCGTCGCGGACCTCGGCGTCGCTGTGGGCGTACGTGCCGTCCCAGCCGTTGATCCCCACGATGAAGGGGAGTTGCGCCTCCTCGAAATAGTCGATCGCGGGGAAGCTGTCGGCCAGGCGGCGGGTGTCGACCAGCACGACCGCGCCGATGGCGCCGCGGACCAGGTCGTCCCACATGAACCAGAACCGGTGCTGTCCGGGCGTGCCGAACAGGTACAGGATCAGGTCGCGGTCGAGCGAGACGCGGCCGAAGTCCATCGCGACGGTCGTGGTCGACTTCAGCGGCGTCATGCCCAGGTCGTCGATGCCGGCGGAGGCGTCCGTCATGACGGCCTCCGTCGTGAGCGGCATGATCTCCGAGACCGCGCCGACGAACGTCGTCTTGCCCACGCCGAAGCCGCCGGCCACCACGATCTTCGTCGAGGTCAGACCGGGGCTAGAGCCTGCGAAGTCCACTGAGCACCCTTTCCAGCAGGTTGACGTCCGGCCTACCCGCCTCCAGCGCAGGCTGATGCACCCGTACCAGGCCCTCGGCCGCCATGTCGGCGATCAGAACACGCACCACACCGAGCGGGATCCGCAGCAGCGCCGACACCTCGGCGACCGACCGCACCTGACGGCAGAGCTGGCTGATCGCCTTGTACTCGGGAGTGATGTGGGAGAACTCCCGGTGTTCGGCCGTAGCCGACGAGACCAGGGCCTCCATGGCCAGCTTGACCTTGGGCGCGGTACGCCCGCCCGTCACCGCGTACGGGCGAACCGGCGAGGCCGGGTCCGAGCTGACCGGCGGCTGGGGCTCCCAACCACCGCTGTTCCAGGAATCCGTCACCTACATCACCTGGTCTGGCTGGCGCGCAGCTCCGCGCGCACCGCCGGGGTCAGCACCTGACCGGCGCGATCCACCATCAAGGTCATCTGGTACGCCACCAGCCCCATGTCGCAGTCGGGAGCCGCCAGGACCGCCAGACACGAGCCGTCGCTGATCGACATGATCAGCATCAGCCCGCGCTGCATCTCCACGATCGTCTGGTTGACCGCACCGCCTTCGAAGACCCTGGCCGCACCCTGCGTGAGACTCACCAGTCCCGACGCGATGGCGGCCAGCTGGTCGGCCCGGTCAGGCGGGAAACCCGACGATGCCGCGAGCGGCAATCCGTCGGATGACACGACCACCGCGTGCGCGACCCCCGGGACGGTACTGACGAAGTCGGTGATCAACCAGTCGACTCCGCGCGCCGAGTGGCTCAGGTCATTCACGCGCCCTCCTCCCTACTGTCGTTCCTCGGGCCGGATTGGTAGGTCCTGCCCTCGCTGATGTCGTCACGCGCTGCTCGGAAGCCCTGCTGGAAGCTCGACAACCTGCTGCGCACCCGGTCCGGCGAGACCGACGGCATGGGAGCCACGCCCTTGGGCGCGGACGCGGTGTCCGCCGATCCGGGCACCAGGTTGGCCTTGGGCACCCGCTTGGGCAGCCCGGCCGCCGTCGAGCCGTCGCGTACGGGCTCCACCACGGAGGCCGCCGCGTTCCAGCCGGCGTCGGCCTTGGCCGAGCCCCAGGTGGCGCTCGGCTCGCCCTGGTCGAACCAGGCCGACTCCACCGCGGCGAAGATCGGCAGGTATTCGTCCCCGCCGGAGGCGGGCTTGACGACGGGGATCGGGCCGGTCGCCGCCGACTCGGTCTCGGGGTAGTCGTACTTGGAGGCGGGCGACGTCTCCTGCGGAGGAGCCGACCAGGGGCGGGGCTCCTCGGGGGGCAGGCCGCGCTGCGGCGGCGCGTGCTCCCCGGTGACCGGCCCCCGCGAGGACACCCAGACGTCGGACGACGAGTCCGGCAGCCAGTCGGAGCCGGTGTTCGTCGACTCCGTCGAGGGCCACTGCGGCATCGCGGACGGCATCGCGGACGGCATGGAGGACTGCATCGAGGACGGCAGCGAGTTCGGCATCGACGGCCACGACCCGCCGGCCGGCTCGGACGGGTACGAGGGGTAGGACGGGTGCCCGGGGGCGAGCCCGAAGCCCGAGGCGCCGGGCCACTGCTGGGCCCCGGCGGCGGGCTGGGAGGCGGCGAAGGCGTCCTCGCGGGCGGTCGGGGCGGCGGTGTTGCCGCCGGCGCCGGCGACCGCGGCGGGCTGCGCGCCGAGCAGCGTCTCGGGGATGAGGACCATCGCAGTCAGGCCGCCGGAGCCGTGCGGGCGCAGCTGCACCCTGATGCCGTGCCGGTGGGCGAGCCTGGCGACCACGAACAGGCCCATGCGACGGGAGACCGACACGTCCACGGTGGGGGCGTCGGTCAGGCGCTCGTTGGCCTGGACCAGTTCCTCGCCGGTCATGCCGATGCCGGAGTCGCTGATGGAGAGCATGATCCCGCCGCCGTCGATCCTGCTGCCGGAGACGGGGACGCGGGTCTCGCGCGGGGAGAACGACAGCGCGTTCTCGATGAGCTCGGCCAGCAGGTGGATGACGTCGTTGACGGCCTGGCCGGCGATGGAGACGCCCTCGGGGACCTCCAGGACGACGCGCTCGTAGTTCTCGACCTCCGACAGGGAGGCGCGGGCGACGTCGACCAGCTTGACCGGCTGGCTCCAGCGCCGCGGCGGGTCCTGACCGGCCAGCACCAGCAGGTTCTCACTGTTGCGCCGCATACGCGTGGCCAGGTGGTCCAGCTTGAACAGGTTGCCGAGCCGCTGCTCGTCCTGCTCACCCTGCTCCAGACCGTCGATCAGGGTGATCTGCCGCTCCACCAGCGTCTGACTGCGCCGCGACAGGTTCACGAACATCGCGTTGACGTTCGAGCGGAGCCTGGACTCCTCGCCGGCCAGCCGGACGGCTTCGCGGTGGACCTCGTCGAAGGCGCGGGCGACTTCACCGATCTCGTCCTTGGAGTTGACCTCGATCGGCGGGACCTGGAGCTGTTCCGGGCTGACGTCGGTGTTGCGCAGCTGCCGGACCAGGTCGGGCAGCGTCTGGCCGGCGATCTTCAGGGCGTCCGAGCGCAGGCGGCGCAGCGGACGCACCAGCGAGCCGGCCATCAGGGCGGTGATCGCGAGGACCAGGACGAGCAGGCCCACCACGACGCCGATGTTGATCGCGGCGAGCTGCCGGTCGCTGCTGGCGATGTCGGCGCTTCGGGTGGCGATCTGCTCCGACAGCGACTTCTGCACGGTGTGCAGGCGCTCGACGGTCTCGGTGATGGACTGGAACCACTGGTCGGTGTCGTCCCTGGTCGAGGTGTCGAGCCGGCGCAGGGACTGGTTGGCGTTGTGCAGCAGCACCGCGCGGCTGGCGTAGAACTCGGCTCGGCCGATCTTCAGGCTGGCGACGGTGTTGTCGTAGAACTGGCGCTGCGCGGGCGTGGCGACGGCGCGGAAGGAGTCGCGCTCGCTGTTGCGGCGGGAGCGGGCGTCGAGGAAGGCGTTGTACTCCGGTTCCTCGAACGAGCCCCTGATCAGGGCGCTGGTCAGCAGGCCGCGCTGCTTGGAGGCCTCCTCCTCGGCGCGGGCGACGGCGCGCAGGGCCGCGCTGGTGGCGATGATCTCCTCGTCCGTGGAGCCCTGGCCGAGCTCGTCGTAGAGCTGCAGCAGCTCGGCGATGACCTCGGAGTACTTCTCGCTGGTGGGCAGCGGGCCGAGCTTGGTCTCGGCGACGGCCTTGCGCATCGTGGGGATCTGGCCGAGCCGGATCCGAATGTGGTCGAGGGACTTCCTGCCGAGGTCGGACAGCGACGTTTCGGACTTCTTCCCCGCCTCGAGGGTGCTGGCGATGCGCTTGTCGACGATCTCGTGCTGGCTCTTCAACCGCTGCTCGTCGGAGGCTCCGCGGTTGGTGGCGACGTGGCGGGTGGCCAGGTCGCGTTCGAGCCCGAGGTCGCGGGAGAGCTCGCCGAGCTGGGCGACCAGGGTCCCCACGCTGCTGATGTCCTGGTACTGCTGCGCGCTGTTGATCGACGTCGTGACCCGCAGGGCGCCGAGGACGACGGCGACGAGCGTGGGAATGGCGATGAGGGCGATGAGGCGGGTACGCACGCGCCAGTTGCGCAGGGCGAACGGGCTGCCCGCCTTGGGCGGGTGGGCCGGCTGCACCTCGCCGTCCGCGGCCTTTTCCGGGGCGTCCGGAGCCCTGCCACGACCGGATCCGGTCGTTGTTGTCCTCACTGGTGGCAACCTCTCGCCATGGCCTGCTTCAGGGGGAATCAGCGGCTTCGTCACGCGGACGAGTGATCGCAGGCAAGTTCGAGGCCCAATTTGAGCACAAACCTCATACTTAGGCCAACGTTTCGGTGGTTTTCAACCGTTCCACATCGCACTCCCTTCACGTCGCATACCAGTGCACACGGAGCGCAACCACCGCCCCAATACGGACAAATCACCACTAAGCATACTTAATCTCCAGATTTACATCTATAACGCTGATTTGTCATATTTTCGCGATAAACCTACATATACGCGGCATAGCGCTGTAGATCCGAAGTCGGCTCCGGTACGCTTCACGCCCGGCATCCCGTGCCGATCTCCGGAACTTCCCCCTGGTAGGAGAACCCCCCATGACACGCACTATGCGCGGTCACGCCATTGTCGTCGGCGTGGCTCTGGCGCTCACCCTTGCCGGCTGCGGCGGAGGCAGCGGCGAGACCGCGAAGAGCTCGGCCAACAGCAAGGGCCTGGAGAAGACCACCATCAAGGTCGGCGCCCTCCCCGTGCCCGACGTTGTGTCGGTCTATCTTGCCAACGAAAAGGGCTTCTTCAAGGAAGAGGGACTGACCGTCGAGCCGGTCACCATCACCGGTGGCGCGGCGGCGTTGCCGCAGATCGAGAGCGGCGCGCTCGACATCTCGCAGACCAACTACGTCTCGACCTTCCTCGCGGTGAGCAAGGGCAAGAAGATCAAGCTGGTCGCGGACATGTACCAGGCCGCGCCTAACACGTTCAACATCATGGTGCCCAAGGACTCCCCCATCAAGACGGTGTCTGACCTCAAGGGCAAGACGATCTACGTCAACAACCTCAAGAACATCGCCACCCTGGCCGTGGAGACGCAGCTCAAGGTGGCCGGTCTGGCCGACACCGACGTCAAGTTCGTGGAGAAGCCGTTCCCGGAGCAGGGCAACGCGATCAACACCGGGCAGGCGGACGCGGGCTGGATGACCGAGCCCTTCATCACCGCCAACCAGAGCACCTTCGGCTTCCGCAAGCTCGCCGACACCATGACCGGCCAGACGGAGGACTTCCCCATCGCCGGCTGGATGGCCACCGAGGACTGGGTGCAGAAGTACCCGAAGACGCTGGCCGCCTTCCAGCGGGCCATCGCCAAGGCGCAGCAGCTCGCCTCCAGTGACCGCAAGGTCATCGAGGAGACGCTGCCGAAGTACACCAAGATCGACGCCAAGACGGCCTCGGTGATCACGCTCGGCACGTACCCGAGCGAGCTGAACGAGAACCGGCTGCAGAAGGTCGCCGACCTGATGCTGGAGTACAAGTACCTCACCAGCCCGGTCGACGTGAAGTCGGTCATCGCCGCCCCTGCAAGCTGATGAACACCGCGCGTCTGCTCCGCGGCGCCGCCGGCGCCGCGGGGTTCCTCATCGCCGGTGAGCTGGTCATCCGTTTCGCGCTCAGCGACGGCGTGATCTTCCCGGCGCCCTCCGTGATCCTGTACGAAGCCGTGCGCCTGCTCGCCGACCCGGTGTTCACGGAGGGCCTGGTCACCACCCTCACCAACTGGGCGCTCGGCCTGCTCGCCGCCATCGTCGTGGCCGTGCCGCTGGGCGTGCTGCTGGGGGCGGTGCCGCCGGTGGAGCGGGCGATCCGGCCGCTGCTGGAGTTCATGCGCCCGATCCCCTCGGTGGCGATCATCCCGCTGGCGATCCTGCTGATCCCGGTGGACGGCCTGATGAAGGTCTCGGTCATCGTGTACGCGTCCATGTGGCCGATCCTGATCAACACCCTGTACGGCATGCAGGACGTGGACCCGCTGGCCAAGGAGTCCCTGCGCAGCTTCGGCTTCGGCCGCCTGGCCGTGCTGGCCCGGGTCAGCCTGCCGAGCGCCGCCCCGTTCGTCGCGACCGGCATCAGGATCGCGGCCGGCATCGCGCTCGTGCTCGCGGTCAGCGCCGAGCTGCTGGCCGGCGGCACGGCCGGGATCGGCGTCTACACGATCCAGGCGGGCAGCGGCAACCGGATGGACCTGATCATGGCGGCGACGTTCTGGGCCGGGGCGTTCGGGGTGTTCGCGAACCTCGTCCTGCTGGCCGGCGAGCGGCGGCTGTTCCGCTGGCACCGCGTCCGGATGGGAGCGTCGGAGTCGTGAGGCGGCTGTCCAGGCTGTGGGTGGTGCCGGTGGTGCTGGTCGTCTGGGAGCTGCTCGGGCGGCTCATCGACGACAGCGACTTCCCGCCGCCGCTCACCATCGTCACCAGCATGTACCAGATGTGGTTCTCCGGGCCCGTCTCCCACCTGTTCCTCACCGAGGACGCGATCGGCAACATCCTGCCCAGCCTCGGCCGCATGTTCAGCGGCTGGATCCTGGCCTCGCTGCTCGGGGTGCTGCTCGGCGTGGCGCTCGGCCGTTCCAAGGCGGCCACCGACTACGTGGACGCGCTGTTCGAGTTCGGCCGGGCGATCCCGCCGCCGCTGCTGCTGCCGCTGTTCGTCGCGCTGTTCGCGCGCACCGAGCACGCGCAGCTCAGCATGCAGCTCGCCACGATCGTGTTCGGCGTGATCTGGCCGGTGCTGCTCAACACGATCGAGGGCGTCCGGGCCGTGGACCGCACCTACACCGAGACCGCCACCGTGTTCGGCCTGTCCAAGGCACAGCGCCTGCGCGTGGTCGTGCTCCCCGCCGCCTCGCCGAAGATCTTCGCCGGGCTGCGGCTGAGCCTGTCGCTGGCGCTGATCCTCATGGTGATCTCCGAGCTGTTCGGCAGCACGGACGGCATCGGCTACCAGCTCCTGCAGGCCCAGCGCAGCTTCGACGGGCCGGGCGTGTGGGCCGCGATCGCCCTGCTCGGCATCCTCGGCTACCTGGTGAACTCGCTGTTCGTGCTGGCCGAGCGCCGCCTGCTGGTGTGGCACCGGCAGGCCAACCGCAACGTCTGACTTCTGGAAGGACCCCATGCCGCACTCGGATGACCTCCTCTGGGGGGCCGTGGCCGACATCTCGCGCTTCGCCGCTCTGCTGACCATGGCGGAGCTCGGCCTGGCCGACCATCTCGCCCACGGTCCGCTCACCACCGCCGACCTGGCCGCCCGCTGCGAGGCCGACGCCCCCAGGCTGCGCCGCGTGCTGCGCGAGCTGGCCGGGATGGGCGTGGTCCGCGGCGCCGGGCCGGACACCTTCGACCTGACCGAGCGCGGCACGGCGCTGCGGTCGGACGTGCCGGACTCGGTGCGCTCGTCGATCCGGATGCTCGGCGAGGAGGGCTTCTGGCACGCCATGGGCAACCTGCCCGCGACCGTCCGCGACGGCGGCTCGGCCTTCGCCGCCCGCTACGGCCACCTGTACGACTACCTGGCGGCCAACCCGGGGGCGGGCAAGCTGTTCGACGACTACATGACCGCCCGCGCGATCCCCTTCACCGAGGGCCTGGCCAAGCGGTACGACTTCCCGGCCACCGCGACCATGGTGGACGTGGCCGGCGGCAAGGGCCACATCCTGGCCACGGTCCTGCACGCCAACCCGGACATGCGCGGCATCCTGTTCGACCTGGAGCACGTGGCCGACCGGGCCAGGGAGCTGCTGGCCGCCGAGGGGCTGGGCGAGCGGAGCGAGGTCGTCACCGGCGACTTCTTCACCGAGGTGCCGGCGGGCGGCGACGTCTACCTGCTGGCCAGCGTCCTGCACAACTGGGACGACGAGGACGCCGTCACGATCCTGCGCAACGTCCGGCGGGCGATGAACCCCGGCGGCCGCGTCCTGGTGCTGGAGGTGGTGCTGCCCGACGACGAGGCGCCGCACCTGGGCAAGGACATCGACATGCGGATGCTGGCGATCTTCGACGGCGGCGCCGAGCGCAGCCGGGAGGAGTACACGGCGCTGCTCGACCGGGCGGACCTGCGCCTGGCCGAGGTCGTCGAGCTGGGCTCGGGAGCCAGCCTCATCGAGGCCCGGTCGCGCTGAGCACGAGGGGCGGCGGCGGGCCGGATCAGCCGCCGCCGCTCCAGCCCGGCACCGCCATCCTGATCGACAGGGCGTGCTCGACCAGGTGGATCAGAGCGCTCTTGACCGAGTCCTTGGAGCGGGCGTCCAGCCGGACGAGCGGGATGTGGGGGGCCAGCGTGAGGGCGTCGCGGACCTCGGCGTCGCTGTGCGGGTACTGGCCGTCCCAGCCGTTGACGCCCACCACGAACGGCAGCTGCGCCTCCTCGAAGTAGTCGATCGCGGGAAAACTGTCGGCCAGGCGGCGGGTGTCGACCAGCACGACCGCGCCGATCGCGCCGCGCACCAGGTCGTCCCACATGAACCAGAACCGGTGCTGGCCCGGCGTGCCGAACAGATAGAGGATCAGGTCACGGTCGAGCGAGACGCGACCGAAGTCCATCGCGACGGTCGTGGTCGACTTCAGAGGCGTCATGCCCAGGTCGTCGATCCCCGCGGAGGCGTCGGTCATCACCGCCTCGGTGGTCAACGGCATGATCTCCGAGACCGCGCCGACGAACGTCGTCTTGCCCACCCCGAAACCGCCGGCCACCACGATCTTCGTTGAAGTCAAGCCGGGGCTAGAGCCTGCGAAGTCCACTGAGCACCCTTTCGAGCAGATTAACGTCCGGCCTGCCGGCGTCCAGCTGTGGCTGATGCACGCGGACCAGGCCCTCGGCCGCCATGTCGGCGATCAGAACACGCACCACGCCCAGCGGGATCCGCAGCAGCGCCGACACCTCGGCCACGGACCTGACCTGCCTGCACAGCTGGCTGATCGCCTGGTACTCCGGCGTGATGTGGGAGAACTCCCGGTGCTCGGCGGTCGCCGACGACACCAGGGCCTCCATCGCCAGCTTGACCCTGGGCGCCGTCCGCCCACCCGTCACCGCGTACGGGCGGACGGGTGAGGCGGGGTCGGGGTGCAGCTGCGACTGGGGCTGTGGCTTGGGCGGAGGCGCCCAGCCGCCGCTGTTCCATCTCTGGTCCGTCACCTACATCACCTGGTCTGGCTGGCGCGCAACTCGGCCCGCACCGCCGGAGTGAGCACCTGACCGGCGCGATCGACCATCAGGGTCATCTGGTACGCCACCAGCCCCATGTCACAGTCCGGAGCCGCCAGGACCGCCAGACACGAGCCGTCGCTGATCGACATGATCAGCATCAGCCCGCGCTGCATCTCCACGATCGTCTGGTTGACCGCACCCCCCTCGAACACCCTGGCCGCACCCTGCGTCAGGCTCACCAGTCCCGACGCGATGGCGGCCAGCTGGTCGGCCCGGTCAGCCGGGAAGCCCGACGAGGCCGCAAGCGGCAACCCGTCGGACGAGACGACCACCGCATGTGCCACACCGGGGACCGTGCTGACGAAGTCGGTGATCAACCAGTCGACTCCGCGCGCCGCGTGGCTCAGGTCGTTCATGCGCCCTCCTCTCTGTCACTGTTGTGGGCTTCACCGTTGTAGGAGCCACGAGGGCCCGGCTGGAACGCCCTGCCCTCGGTGATGTCGTCGCGGGCCGCCCGGAAGCCCTGCTGGAAGCTGGACAACCTGTTCCGCACCCGGTCCGGCGAGACCGAGGGCATCGGGGACACGCCCTTGGGCGAGGCGGAGGTGTCGGCCGAGCCCGGCACCAGGTTCGCCTTGGGCACCCGTTTGGGCAGGCCGGCCGCGGTCGTGCCGTCGCGGGCCGGCTCGGTCACCGCCTGGGCCGCGCTCCAGCCGGCGTCGGCCTTCGTCGAGCCCCAGCCGCCCTCGTCGCGCCCGAACCAGGCCGACTCGACGGCGGCGAAGATCGGCAGGTAGTCGTCCCCGGCGGAGGCGGGCGGCACGGGCGGGATCGGGCCGGTGGCCGCCGCCTCGGTCTCGGGGAAGTCGGGCCGCGGGCGCTGGAGGCCGTCCTGCTTCCAGGGCGGCGGGGGCTCGGCCGCGGGACGCCTGGGCAGCCCGCGATCGCCGTTGTTGCGCGGCGGCGACCAGATGTCGTGGCTGTCGAAGCCGCCGCCGTGCGGGTCGTCGGGCCAGCCGTCGGACGACGGCCACTGCGGCCAGTTGCCCCCCGCCTCCGGGTTCGACGGGTACGACGGGTGCGCGGGGCCCATCTGGTAGGTGGGCCGCGGCCAGTCCTGTCCGGCGGCCGGGGGCGCCTGCGGCCAGTCGGCCGCCGGGGTGAGCGGCGCCTGCGGCCAGTCGGCTCCCGGCGCGGGCGGCGCGGGCGGCCAGTCGGCGCCGGCGGAGGCGGCCGCGGGCCAGTCGGCCTCGGGCGGAGCCGAGACCGGCGGCCAGTCGGTGGCCGGTGGTGCCGCGTGCGGCCCCACGTACGGCTCGCTCCCGGACGTGCTCTCGGCCGCCGCCGGCTGCATGCCCGCGAACCCGGGCGGCTGCGTGCCGAGCATGTTCTCCGGGACGAGCACCATGGCGGTCAGCCCGCCCGAGCTGTGCGGACGGAGCTGCACCCTGATGCCGTGCCGGTGGGCCAGCCTGGCGACCACGAACAGGCCCATCCGCCGCGAGACCGACACGTCGACGCTGGGCGAGTCGGTGAGGCGGTCGTTGGCCTGGGCCAGCTCCTCGGGGGTCATGCCGATGCCGGAGTCGGTGATCGACAACATCACGCCGCCGCCGTCGATCCTGCTGCCCGACACCGCCACCCGGGTCTCGCGCGGCGAGAACGACAGCGCGTTCTCCACCAGCTCGGCCAGCAGGTGGATGACGTCGTTGACGGCCTGGCCGGCCACCGACACGCCGTCGGGCACCTGGAGCACGACGCGTTCGTAGCTCTCGACCTCCGACAGGGAGGCGCGGGCGACGTCGACCAGCTTGACCGGCTGGCTCCAGCGCCGCGGCGGGTCCTGACCGGCCAGCACCAGCAGGTTCTCGCTGTTGCGCCGCATGCGCGTGGCCAGGTGGTCCAGCTTGAACAGGTTGCCGAGCCGCTGCTCGTCCTGCTCACCCTGCTCCAGGCCGTCGATCAGGGTGATCTGCCGCTCCACCAGCGTCTGACTGCGCCGCGACAGGTTCACGAACATCGCGTTGACGTTCGAGCGCAGCCGCGCCTCCTCACCGGCCAGCCGGACCGCCTCGCGGTGGACCTCGTCGAAGGCGCGGGCCACCTCGCCGATCTCGTCGTGGGTGTCCACCCCGATCGGCGGGACGGGCCCGACCTTGCCGTCCCCCGCCTCGCGGAGCGCCCGCACGGTCTCCGGCAGGCGTTTGCCGGCGATGTCCAGGGCCTCGCCGCGCAGCCGGCGCAGCGGCCGGATGAGCGAGCGGGCGATGAAGGTGATGATGATCAGCACCACGATCAGCAGGATCATGATGAGCACGCCGGAGATCAGCGCCGACCGGTTGGCCGCCTCCTCCAGGGCGCGGGCCCGCAGGATGACCGAGGAGGCCAGCGACTTCTCCACGCTGCGCAGGGCGTCGATCTTGCCGGTGCTGACGTCGAACCAGGTGCCGACGTCCTTGTCCGGCCGTACGCCGATGCTCAGGGGCTTGGCCTCGACGGACTGGGCCATGGCCCGCAGCCGGAACAGGTCGGTCTGGTCGACGTCCCTGCCCACCACGGTGTCCCGGTAGAGCTCCAGCTGGTCGATGCTGGCGAGGGTGGCGAACAGGGTCTCCTCGCTCTCCTCGCGCGCCTTGGCGTCGGAGAGCGCGTCGAGCTCGCCGCTGTCGAAGCTCTTCTTGTCCAGGGCGCTGGCCAGGATGCCCCGCTGCTTGGACGCCTGCTCCTTCGCGCGCGCGATGGCCGCCATGGAGCTGGCGCTGTGGGAGATGTCGTCGTCCACCGCGACCTGTCCCACCTGGTCGTGGAACTGCAGGAGGGTGGAGATGATCTGGGAGTACTTCTGGATCATCGGCAGCGGCTGGATCTTGCCCTTGACGGCGGTGTCGCGCAGGGTCTGGATCTCCTCCAGGCGGCGCAGCACCGGGCGTACGGAGTCGGCGTGGGTGTCGGTGAGGGCGCCGGCCCGCACCTTGGCCTCGTCGATGAGGTTGTCGACCCCGCTGTAGGTGGTGCGGAGCTGGGCCGCGCGGCTCTCCGGACGGCCTTGGGCGATGTAGAGAGCGGTCTCGTCCCGTTCGAAGGCCAGTTCGTGCGTGACGGCGCCGAGCTGCTCGCTGAGCTCGGCCACCTCTCTCAGTGTCTGGTAGGTGTTGGCGTCCCTGAGGGAGGTGATCACGTTCAGCCCGCCCAGGCCCACCGCGACAGCCGTGGGCACGACGATCAACGCCACGAGGCGCGATCGTACGTGCCAATTGCCCAATCCGAACCTGTTAGAAGCAGGTTTGGGCAGCCGTCGCTTCTGGTGCCCGTGCGGCTCGCGGTCAGCGGAAGCTTCAGCGCTCTGCGTTCTCACTTGCCTCGCAACCTCTCGCCCCGGAGGGGAATTCTCGAAGACCATGCAGGTAAATGCACGTGGGGCAATATGTACAATCGAGATGAGGGCCATTTGAGCACAGGTGCCGGTCAGGACCAACCACCTATAGTGCCCCTCTGAGGCTTATATCCCGGATTGTCCAAAAATTGTGACAAAATTGGTAGACCGCCGTTTACCTGCAAAAACGGGCAGCCGAAACGTGTTCCGCAAGCCCCCTTCCGCCCGCGGAACGATCCACATCAGCTTGTCCCACCAGTAACAGACGCCCCGGTCGCCACCCTCTTTCCCAAAACGGACAAAGACATCTCACGCCTCTATTTACGATAGAGCGGCAAACGGACATTGCAACCACAAGAGTCATTTTCTTGATAATGACTGCCAATGTGGTGCTACGGTCGATTCCTGCTTGTTCGTCAGGCACTCAGCCCCGGGGGCAGTTCAGCCACCCGGTCCCCCCGGCTCCACGTCTTGAAGGGAGTCCCTGACATGAGGCTTGGCCGCTCCGCCAAGGCCGCCATCATCGGGTTCGCTGTGACTTTAGGCGCCGTAGCGTGCAGCACCGGCGGCTCAACCACCGCCAGCGCACCACCCTCCGCCTCCGCGAACGGCGGCGGCGGCGCCTTGGAGAAGACGAAGCTCAAGATCGCCACCCTGCCCGCCATCGACAGTGCCGCCATCTACGTCGCCATCGACCAGAAGCTCTTCGAGCAGGAGGGTCTCGACGTCACCCCGCAGGTCGTCCAGGCCGCCCCCGAGGCGATCCCCATGCTGGTCAACGGCGAGATCGACGCCATGTTCGGCAACTACGTGTCGATGTTCCAGGCGCACGACAAGGGGGCGATCAAGATCCACGTGCTCGCCGAGGGCTCCCGGGCCGCCCCCGACTCGCTCAGCATCATGGCGCTGCCCAACTCCCCCATCAAGACGCCGAAGGACCTCGCGGGCAAGACGATCAACGTCAACGTCCTGCACAACTTCCAGGAGCTCGCGCTCACCCAGGTGCTCAAGGCCAACAACATCGACCCCGCCACGATCAAGTACGTCCCCGTGACGTTCCAGAACATCATGGCCTCGTGGAAGAGCGGCCAGATCGACGCCGCCTACCTGGGCGAGCCGCAGGTCACCGCGGCGACCTCGTCGATGGGCGCGCGCAAGATCCTCGACCCGGCCTCCGGGCCGGCGGCGGAGTTCCCGATCTCGGGATACATCAGCACCCAGGACTGGTACGAGAAGAACCCGAGGACCGCGGCGGCCTTCCAGCGGGCCATCCACAACGCGGCCAAGCTGATGGAGAACAACCGTGAGGTGGTGGCCAAGGTGCTGCCGAACTTCACGCAGATCGACGCGTCCACGGCGGCGACGGTCACCTTCCCCTACTTCTCCAGCTCCGACAACCCGGTGCGGCTGCAGCGGGTGGCCGACTGGATGTGGGAGGCCAAGTGGCTGGGCAAGGAGATCGACGTCAAGACGTTGATGTCGCCGACGACGTCGGGGTGAGCAGTACTGCGACGGGCGTCGTCCGCCGTCCGGCCGGCGCCGCCACGCGGTGGTCGCGCCGGGCGGCGGGGGCGGCCGGCTTCGCCGTCCTCGTCGAGCTGCTGAGCCGGTCGGGGCTGGTGGACGCCGAGGTGCTGCCGCCGGCCACGCGGATCGTCGGGCGCGGCCTGGCGCTGCTCGCCGATCCGGCCTTCCTGACCCACGCCCGCACCAGCCTGCTGGCCTGGGCCCTCGGGCTCGGCCTGGCGGTGCTGGTGGCGGTGCCGCTCGGGCTGCTGCTCGGCAGCGTGCCGGTGATCGACGCCGCCACCCGCTCGGTGGTGGAGTTCCTGCGGCCGATCCCCTCGGTGGCGCTGATCCCGCTGGTCGCCCTCGTGATCGGCACCGGCCTGCAGCTCCGCGTCACGCTCGTGCTCTACGCCGCCATGTGGCCCATCCTCTACAACACCATGTACGGCCTGCGCGGCGTCGACCCCGTGGCCAAGGAGACCCTGCGCTCCTACGGCTTCGGCCCGCTGTCGGTGCTGCTGCGCGTCAGCCTGCCGTCGGCGGCGCCGTTCATCGCCACGGGCGTGCGGCTGGCGGCGTCCGTGGCGCTCATCCTGACCGTCAGCACCGAGATCGTGGCCGGGCGCGGGGAGGGCATCGGCGTGTTCATCTTCTTCGCCGGGATCGCGGTCCCGGCCAGGATGACCGACATCCTGGCCGGGGTGTTCTGGGTGGGGCTGTTCGGCGTGCTGGTCAACGCGCTGCTGGTGGCGGCCGAGCAGCGCGCCTTCCGCTGGCACCACGCCCGGCTGACGGAGGGGTCGTGACCGGGCGCGGGCCGTCGGCGCGCGGGCGCACGCGCGGCACGGCGTTCCGGGTGGCCGTGCTGGCCGTGCTGGTCCTGGCCTGGGAGGCGGGCACGCGGCTGGCGGGCAGCTCGTTCTTCCCGCCGCCGACGACGATCGTGGCCCGGATGCACCAGATGTGGTTCTCCGGCCCGCCCGGCAGCCTGTTCCTGACCGGCGCGGCGATGGACGACGTCCTGCCGAGCCTGGGCCGGATGGCCGCCGGGTTCGCCGGCGGGGCGGTGGCCGGGGTGGTGCTCGGGCTGGCGTTCGGGCTGTCGGCGCGGGTCTACGACTATCTCGACGGCGTGCTGCAGTTCCTGCGCGCGATCCCGCCGCCCGCGCTGGTCACCGTGTTCCTGGTGGTGTTCGGCTTCGGGCTGCGCATGCAGCTGGCGTTCATCATGTTCAGCGTCGTGTGGCCGGTGCTGCTCAACACCGCCGACGGCGCGCGGGCGGTCGATCCGCTGCACCTGGACACCGGGCGGGTGTTCCGGCTGTCGAGGACCGAACGCCTGCTGCGGGTCGTCCTGCCGTCGGCGCTGCCGAAGATGTTCGCCGGGCTGCGGCTGTCGTTGTCGCTCTCGCTGATCGTCATGGTCTTCGCCGAGCTGCTGCCCGGGGCCTCCAACGGCATCGGGTTCCAGCTCACCACCGCGTACTCGACGTTCGACCTGCCCGCGATGTGGGCCGGGATCGTGCTGCTCGGCGTGCTGGGCTACCTGCTCAACGAGCTGTTCCTGGTGGCCGAACGGCGGGTGCTGGCCTGGCACCTCGGCGCGCAGCGGCTCACGGAGCAGTGAACGTGCCGGCGGCGACCGGACGGCTGCGCGGCGGCTCGTAGGCGCCCGAGTCGATGCCCCACGACGCGACCGCCAGCGGCATGATCTCCACCCACACCGGCTCGTACCCGGGTTTCAGCCGTTCACCGCCCTTGGCGTGGACCCGCCCGACCCCCTGGACGAGGACGCCGCGCGGCCCGTCCTCGGTGAAGTCGTCCACGACGAGCGAGACCTCGGGGTTGTCCCTGACGTCGCGGCGGTACCGCCGGGGACGCACGCCGCCGGGCAGCAGGCGGGAGCCGACCGCGATCATGCCGCGGTCCGGCTGGAGATGGATGCGCACGGGCACGACGTGCGGCGTTCCCCCTGCTCCCGCCGTGGCGAGCCGCGCCAGGTCGTGCTCGAGCAGGTAGGCGAACTCCCCGTCACTGAATCCGCGCATCACACACCTCACACCCAGATAGGAACGAGGTTAATGGGATAACTCTGGTCTTCGGCCTGCAAAGGGCGAGAAACTTATCGTCATGTTCCCCGTCAGGGACACGTGGGACCGGATCGAGACCACTGGGGGCGACGTGAGGACGATGGTCGTGGGCGCCGGGATCGGCGGGCTCACCACCGCGCTCAGCCTGGCGGCGGCCGGGCTGGAGTGCGTGGTCGTGGAGGCGGCCGCCACGCTGAGGCCGCTCGGCGTCGGGATCAACCTGCAACCGCACGCCGTACGGGAGCTGACCGAGCTGGGGCTGGCCTGCGAGCTGGCCGCGCTGGGCGTGGAGACGACCTTCATGACCTTCGCCGACCGGCACGGCAACGTGATCCTGGCGCTGCCGCGCGGGCGCTCGGCCGGCTACCGCTGGCCGCAGTACAGCATCCACCGGGGCGAGCTGCAGATGGCGCTGCTGGCCGCGGTCGAGGAACGCGCCGTCCCGGTGCGGACGGGCGTCCGGCTGGAGGGCTTCGAGCAGGACGGCGAGGAGGTCCTCGTGCGGCTCCGGCAGGGCGGCGAGCTCGTGGAGGAACGCGTGGACGTGCTCGTCGGCGCGGACGGCGTGCAGTCCACGGTACGGGCGCTGCTGCACCCGTCGGACGACCCCCTGCTGTGGGCGGGCATCAGGATGTGGCGCGGGGTGGCCGAGGCCGACCCCGTCCTGGACGGCGCCACCGTGCTGGTGGGCGGCTCCAACCGGGCCGGGAAGTTCGTCACCTACCACATCTCGGCCAGGAACCCCCGGCTGGTCAACTGGGTGGCCGAGGTCAAGGTGGCCGAGCCCGGCGTCGCCGCGGAGGCCGACTGGTCGCGTGAGGGCCGGCTGGAGGAGGTGGCCGCGCACTTCGCCGGCTGGCGGTACCGGCCGGCCGACGTCCAGGGGCTGCTCGCGGCCTCCCCGCGCATCCTGGAGTACCCGATGGTGGACCGCGACCCGCTGCCCGTCTGGGGAGAGGGCCGGGTGACGCTGCTGGGCGACGCCGCGCACCCGATGTACCCGATCGGCTCGAACGGCGGCTCGCAGGCGGTGCTCGACGCGCGGGTGCTGGCCCGGTGCCTGGCGACGTGCGGGGACCCGGTCACGGCGCTCAAGGCGTACGAGGAGGAACGGCGTCCGCCCACGTCGGCGCTGGTGCTGGCGCATCGGGCGTTGCCCATCGAGGATACGATCGGGCTGGTGACCGAGCGCGCGCCCGACGGGTTCGCCGACATCGCCGACGTGCTGACGGAGGCCGAGCTGGCCGCCATGGCCGGGGCGCAGCGGCGTATCTCCGACGCCGACGTCCGGGCGCTGAACGAGCGGGAGTCGTGGAGCGTACGCATCCCATGACAGCCGCGAAGACTCAAGGGTAAGATCCGACACCGTAGAGCCATACCGACATTTCCGGCTTCCCGAGTCGGTCCTCCGCTCGCGGCCTCGCCCCCTAGGACATCCATGCTCGAGATCGAGAACCTCTCCCACGTGTACGGCGGCGGTGGCCCCAACGCTCACCACGCCATCGAAGGGCTGAACCTGAGCGTCGCCGCGGGCGAGCTGCTGTGCATCGTCGGGCCGTCGGGGGCCGGGAAGTCCACCCTGCTGCGCTCCATCGCCGGGCTGATCAGGCCGACGGGCGGCGAGGTCAGGGTCGAGGGCGAGCTGGTGCGGCAGACCCCCGACAACCTGGCGGTGGTCTTCCAGGACTACAGCCGCTCGCTGTTCCCGTGGATGTCGGTGGCCGACAACGTGGCCCTGCCGCTGCGCCGCAGGGGCATGGACAAGCAGCAGCGCCGCGAGGCCGCCCAGGAGGCGCTGGAGTCGGTCGGGCTCCAGGGCGCCGAGAAGAAGTACCCGTTCCAGCTCTCCGGCGGCATGCAGCAGCGGGTGGCGATCGCGCGGGCGCTGGCCTACCGGCCCTCGCTCATGCTCATGGACGAGCCGTTCGGCTCGGTCGACGCCCAGACCCGCGAAGACCTGGAAGACCTCGTGCTGAAGGTGCGCGGCCACCACCAGATGACGATCGTGCTCATCACCCACGACATCGACGAGAGCGTCTACGTCGGCGACCGCGTCGTGGTGTTGTCGAAGGCCCCCGCGCACGTGGTCGGCGACCTCAAGGTCGACCTGCCCGCGCCGCGCGACCAGATCACCACCCGCGAGCACCCCGACTTCGTGCACCTGCGCGCCGAGGTCGGCCGTCTGGTGCGCGGCCACGCCGCCACCGTCTGACCCGCGGGCGGGCGCGCGGTCTCAGCCGCGGGTGCGGGCCACCAGCAGGGCGATGTCGTCCTCCGGTGGCCGGTCGCCGGTCATGGCGCTGATGACCGAGGTGCAGAAGTCGTCCAGCCCGGGAGCTGCGGTCACGGCTGCGGTCAGCGCGGCAGCCAGGCGGTCGATGCCCGCCTCGATGTCGGCCTCGCGGGTCTCGATCAGGCCGTCGGTGTAGAGCGCGATCAGGCTGCCGGGGCGCAGTTCCAGGTCGAGCGGGCGGAAGTCGCCCAGGCCCAGGCCGATCGGGGTGCCGGTGGGCGGGCGCGGGAAGGTGACCGCGCCGTCCGGGGTGACGATCGCCGGGGGCGGGTGGCCGGCCGCCGCCATCGCGCAGCGCCGGGTGGCGGGGTCGTACACGACGTACAGGCAGGTGGCGCCGGTGAGGTCGGGTGGCAGGCCGCCGGCGTCGGCATCCTCCTCGGCCAGCCGGACGACCAGGGCGTCGAGGTGGGCGAGCAGCTCGTCCGGGGGCAGGCCCACGTAGGCGAGGGTGCGCACGGCGGTGCGCAGGCGTCCCATGGTGGCGGCGGCGTTGATGCCGTGCCCGGTCACGTCGCCGACGACCAGGGCGACCCGCCCGCCGCCCAGCGGGATCGCGTCGAACCAGTCGCCGCCGACGCCCTCGTGGACGTCGGCGGGCAGGTAGCGCGTGGCCAGGTCCACCGCGCCGCCGCCGGTCAGGTTCCGCGGCAGCAGGTCGCGCTGGAGGGCGAGCGCCGCGTTGCGCTCGCGGGTGTAACGCCACGCGTTGTCCAGGCTCAGCGCCGCCCGCGTGCCCAGCTCCTCGGCGAGCAGCAGGTCGTCCCTGGTGAACGGCTCCCGGTTGTCGGTGCGGACGAACACCGCGATCCCCAGCACCTCTCCCCTGGCCGCCAGCGGCACGATGATCAGCGTGTGCATGCCGGTGGCGCGGATGACCCTGGCCCGCTCGGGATCCTGGTCGAGCCAGGTGCCGGGCGAGGTGTCCAGCACGGGCTCGAAGTGCGCCCGCCCCGACGCCAGGACCGCCGTGAACGGCGACGACGGCGGCACGAACACCGCCTGCCCACGCGGCCAGAGCGATTCGGGCACGCCCTGGTGGATCGAGGCCACCCCCGCCCGGCGGAACACCGGCACGCTCGTCGCCGTGGCGGCCAGCCGCTGCAACGGCACGGTGTCGGGCAGCACCTGTTCGGCCAGGTCCACGGTGACGTAGTCGGCCAGCGCCGGCACGGCCAGGTCGGCCAGCTCCTGGGCGGTCTTCCAGACGTCCAGGGTGCTGCCGACGCGCACGCTGGCCGCGCGCAGCAGGGCCAGGCGGTCGCGGGCGCGGCTGTCGCTGATGTCGATGGCGACGGAGTGCACGCCGAGCGGGCGGCCGTCCACGCCTTCGAGGCGGAACAGGGAGGTCGACAGGGTGCGTTCGACGTGCCGGTCGGGTGACGTCCAGCGCGCCTCGCGGTCCACCTGCGGGACGCCGTCGGCCAGCACCCTGCGCATGGCCTCCACGGCGGTGCGGGTGTCGGCGCCGGGCAGCGGATCGGTCAGCGCGCGGCCCACCTCGTAGTGGGGGAAGACCACGCGCAGGCGCCGGGCGGCGTCGTTCAGCCAGACGCAGCGCAGGCCGAGGTCCCAGATCGCCATGCCGACGGGCGTGTGGCTCATCAGCGACTCCAGCACCGGACGGCCGCCGCCGGCCACCGGCCGGACGGTCAGCAGCCAGGACGCCCGGCCGTCGAGCGCGCGCAGCCGGGCGCCCTCGACGTGCGCGAGCAGCCGGGAGCCGTCGCGGCGGCGGATCTCCTGCAGCCCCGACCAGTGCTCCGGCCAGTGCTCCGGCCGCTGCCCCGACCAGTCCTCCGGCCAGTGCTCCGGCCGCTGCCCCGACCAGTGCTCCGGCCCGGCCCGCAGGGGTGATCGCGCGTCGTCCGGCGCGAGCAGCAGGCCGAGGCCGTGGCCGAGCACGTCGGGGGCCCGGTGGCCGAAGAGCTGCTGCGCCGCGCGGGTCCAGCCGACCACGACGCCCTCGGCGTCGGCCACGACGACCGCCGTGGGGTCCGCCTCACTCTCAGGTGTGGACATGCCGTCATTCGTTCCCCACCCGGGGCCCGTCCATCGGCGCAGGTCGGCGCAGGTCGGCGCGGCTGCCGCCCCGTCGGCGGGCGCGCGCGGATCGGGATGCGCGCGCCCGGGGCGCGTCGGGCTATACCGGCGTGGTGGAGTGGCGGGTGAGCGCGTGCTCCACCAGCGTGATCAGGGTGGATTTCACCGTGTCGCGCTGGCGGGCGTCGAGGCGGACGATCGGGATGTGCCCGCCGACGGACAGGGCCTCGCGGATCTCGTCCTCCGCGTGGGCGAACTGGCCGTCCCAGCCGTTGATGCCGATGACGAAGGGCAGCTTGGCCTCTTCGAAGTAGTCGATGGCGGGGAAGCTGTCCGCCAGACGGCGCGTGTCCACCAGCACGACGGCGCCGATCGCGCCGCGCACGAGGTCGTCCCACATGAACCAGAACCGGTGCTGTCCGGGCGTGCCGAACAGGTAGAGGATCAGGTCGCGGTCCAGCGACACACGTCCGAAGTCCATCGCCACGGTGGTGGTCGTCTTGTTCGGCGTGAGCGAGACGTCGTCGACGTGGGCCGAGGCGTCCGTCATGACCGCTTCCGTGGTGAGCGGCAGGATCTCCGAGACCGCTCCCACGAACGTCGTCTTCCCCACGCCGAAGCCCCCGGCCACGACGATTTTCGTCGAGGTCAGACCGGGGCTAGAGCCTGCGAAGTCCACTGAGCACCCTTTCGAGCAAGTTGAGGTCCGGCTTTCCCGCGTCCAGCGCAGGCTGGTGCACGCGGATCAGGCCCTCCGACGCCATGTCGGCGATCAGCACCCGGACCACACCAAGGGGCTGGCGTAAAAGGGCGGAGATCTCGGCAACCGACCGGACGTTCCGGGTCAGCTGGATGATCGCCTGATACTCCGGACTCAGTAGGGAAATGTCTTGGTATTCCGACGTCACGGAGGACACCAAAGCCTCCATGGCGAACTTCATCCGCGGCGCGGTGCGCCCCCCGGTCACGGCATAGGGCCGTACCAGGGAACTCGGCTTCTGCGGACGAGGGGCCGCCGGATGCGGCGGAGTGCTATCACCAGCCCAACCCTGACCTGACACCATGATCTCCTGTCACCGCCCGCTAGCGGGGGCGGGCCGCTTGCAGCTCAGCGCGTACGGCCGGGGTGAGCACCTGACCGGCGCGCTCGACCAGCAGCGTCATCTGGTAGGCCACGAGTCCCATGTCACAGTCGGGAGCCGCGAGGACGGCCAGACAGGACCCGTCGCTGATGGACATGATCATCAACAGCCCGCGCTGCATCTCGATGACGGTCTGGGTGACCATGCCGCCCTCGAAGACCCGCGCGGCGCCCTGCGTCAAACTGATCACGCCCGAGGCGACCGCGGCGAGCTGGTCGGCCCGGTCCTTGGGGAAACCCTCCGAGAAGGCCAGCGGCAGGCCGTCGGACGACACCACGACGGTGTGCGCGACGCCCGGCACGTTGTTCACGAAGTCGGTGATCAGCCAGCTGATGCCACGCGCTCCCTGGCTCATCTCTCTCATTTGTCCTCCTCATTCTCTTCTCCGCGGGTGAACGCGCGGCCTTGCCGCACTCCCTGCTGGAAGCTGGAGAGCCTGCTGCGCAACCGCTCGGGCGAGATCTGCGGCGGCGGCGACGTGGGCTGCGGCTCGGCGAGACTGGCCGTACCGGGCACGAGGTTGGCCTTGGGCACCCGGCGCGGCAGGCCCGAGGACGTCGTGCCGGCCTGGGCGGGCTGCGCCGCGGCCTGGGCCGCCTGGAAGCCGGAGTCGGCGGGCGAGGACCACGACGCGCCGGCGCCCGACTGGCCGGGCCTGCGCTGCGGCAGCCCGGACCGGCCCACCGCCGGGGCGGCGGGCGGCGCGGCCGCAGGAGGATCGGCGGGCACGGCCGGATGCACGGCGGTGATCTCGTGCTCGGGCTCCTGCTCCTGCTGGCGCAGCTGCTCGGGGTCGGGCCTGCGGAACCAGTCCGAGCCGACGGACGAGAAGATCGGCAGGAACTCCTCGCTCTGCTCCTCCAGGGGCGAGGTGCGCACCACGGGGAGCGGGCCGGTCAGGTCCTGGGAGGAGTAGTCGCCCTGGCCGAACGGGCCGTAGGCGCCCGGCCGGCTCTGCTCGTACTGGTCGGCGGGCTTGGGCTCCTCCGCGCCGAACCCCGGCAGGTCGCCGAACGCCGCCCGGTAGGGCTCCTCGCCGAACGCCGAGGGGCGCGGCGGGTCGACCGACTCGAACAGGGACCGCCGCGGCGGCTCCTCGTTGAAGGCCGACTGGCCGAGCGAGGTGTCGCCGAAGGACGGCGAGCCGAAGGAGGACCAGCGAGGCTCCTCCGTCCCGCTCTGCGGCGGCTCGGTGGCGAAGGACGGCCAGCGGGGCTCGTCGTCCTGCAGGGGCGGGGGCTGCTCGGCGAAGGAGGGCCAGCGCTGCTCGCCCCACGGGGACTGGGCCTGCGGCTGCGGCTCGGGCTGGGCCGCGGGCGGCTCGTCGGCGAAGAACGGCTTGGGCGCATCGCCGAAGGCCGGCTTCGGCTCCTCGCCGAAGAACGGCTTGGGCTCGTCGCCGAAGAATGGCTTCGGCTCCTCGGTGAAGGAGGGCTTGGGCTCCTCGGCGAACGACGGCCAGCGCGGCTCGTCCCGGGCCGGCTCCTCGCCGAAGGATCCCCAGCGGGTCTCCTCCTGGGCCGGCTCGTCGGCGAAGGAGGGCCAGTTGCCGGTGCCCGGCGCGGGCAGCGAGCCCGGCCACTGCGTGTCCAGCACCCGGTCGGCCGCGTCGGGCGCGGAGACGGGCGCGCCGTTCTGGCTCGCCTCGGCGGGCGCGGCGGCGATGCCGAACTGGCTCGGGTCGAACGTGGTGAACGCCTCGTACTGGCTGCCGGGCTGCTGCGGCATGCCGGCGCCGCCGCTGATGAGCATGTCGGGCATCATCACCAGCGCGCTCAGGCCGCCGGTCTCCCGCATGCTGAGCTGGACGCGGATGCCGTGGCGCAGGGCCAGGCGGCCGACCACGAACAGGCCCATGCGGCGGGAGACGCCGACGTCCACGACGGGCGGGTTGGCCAGGCGCCAGTTGGCCTCGGCGAGCTCCTCGGGGCTCATGCCGATGCCCAGGTCGTTGATGGAGATCATGACGCCGCCGTCGGTGGCCACGCTGGAGACCTCGACCTTGCTCTCGCGCGGCGAGAAGGAGATCGCGTTCTCGATCAGCTCGGCGAGCAGGTGGACGGCGTCGGTGACGGCCGGGCCGACGATCAGCGTGCCGGACGGGATCTTGATCTGGACCCGCTCGTAGTTCTCGACCTCCGACAGCGAGGCGCGGGCGATGTCGACCAGCGGCACCGGCTCGCTCCACTTGCGCGCGGCCTCCTGGCCGGCGAGGACCAGGAGGTTCTCGCTGTTGCGGCGCATGCGGGTGGCCAGGTGGTCGAGGCGGAAGAGGTTGGCGAGCCGCTGCTCGTCCTCCTCGCCCTGCTCCAGGCCCTCGATGAGCTGCAGCTGCCGTTCGACCAGCGTCTGGCTGCGGCGGGAGAGGTTGACGAACATGGCGTTGACGTTGGCGCGCAGCTTGGCCTCGTCGCCGGCCAGCCGGAGCGCCTCGCGGTGGACCTCGTCGAAGGCCCGCGCCACTTCACCGATCTCGTCGCGGGTGTTGACGCCGACCGACGGCACTTCGGGCATCTGCGCGCCGTCGCCGGACTCGCGCAGGATGCGGACGGTCTCGGGCAGCCGGGTGGTGGCCACCTGGAGCGCCTCGGCGCGCAGCCGGCGCAGCGGGCGGACCAGCGAACCGGCCACCCGGGTGGTGATGATCAGGACGAGCAGCAGCAGCACGAGGATGGTCGCGCCGCTGATGATGGCGTTGCGCTGCTCGGTGTCGCTCAGCTCGCGGGCCCTGGCCACGATCTTGGTGGCCAGGGAGTCCTCGACCTTGCGCATGGTGTTGCCGGCCAGGGTGGTGCTGTCGTACCAGCGGCTCAGGTCGCGGGCGGAGGTGACGTCGAGGTCACGGATCCGGTTGTACTCGCGGACCTGGGCCAGGGCGCGCTGCCGCATGGCGTCGGCGCGGTCGATGTCCGGCCCGCGCATGGTCTTCTGGTACGCCCGCAGGTCCGCCGGGTCGGCCTCCCGCTCGAAGGCGGTCAGCTCGGCCTGCTGGCGGCTCCACGAGCCGAGGAACTCCGACAGGTCGTCGTAGTCCAGCTCACGCTCGATGAGCGCGATCATGAGAATGGCCTGCTGCCTGGAGACTTCTTCCTTGACCCGCTGCAGCGAGCCGAGGGCGGCCACGTCACCCTGGAGGTCGTCGTCGTTCACCCCGTCGCCCAGGTCGCCCTGGATCGCGGAGAAGACGCCGATCATGGTGGTGTACGTGGTGATCGCGGCTCGCGGGGGCACGCCCTCGGCCACCATCGACGCGCGGAGGCTGTCGAGGCCGGTGAGCCACCGGCGCATGTTCTCCACACCGTCGCGGATACGGGCCGAGTGCGCGGCGTCGATGGCGTTGGCCGAGGCCAGCACCTTCTTCTTGGCCGCGTCGACGGCCAGGCGCTGGGTCTTGAGCTGACCGAACCGCCCCGCCTTCGACTGGTCGGTGACGTACCACGCGGTGAGCGTGCGCTCCTTGGCCAGCTCGTGGTTGAGCCCGCCGATGCGCTGCACCAGCTCGGCGACCTGGGTCAGCCGGCGGTACTCGGAGCTCGTCCCGATGGCGTTGGCGAGCTGCACGCCCGCGAGGAGCACGCCCACGATGGTGGGGATGAGGATCAGCGCGATCAACCTCGAGCGCACACGCCAGTTCCCCAGCCGGAACCTTCCGCCTGTGTACTCCCCTGACCTCGTGTGCCTGGGGTTTTCCGTCCTCACTGACTCTCGCTACCTCTCGCCGGTACGTGCTCGAAAGAAATCAGACACGCGTGTGGCGCATGGGATTCTGTCCGGCTGGGTAATTGGAACACAGTCCGTACCAGACGGCCAACCGTACATTTCCCACTAAATGCACCCAAAGCGACACTTTGGGCGTCATATCGCCGTACACGTTTTCAGGCGGGCCGGAACGAATCCCGCTCCACGGGTGCCGCGTGCTTGACCATGAGATGCCGCGTCACCGAATACTCCTGCACCGCCTCCTGGCTCATGTCCTTGCCGAACCCGCTGCCCTTCACGCCGCCGTGCGGCGCCTCGCTGGCGATCGGCAGGTGATCGTTCACCCAGGTCACACCCACGTCGAGCCGATGCGACACGCGCATCGCCCGCGCGACGTCGCGCGACCACACCGACGAGGCGAGCCCGTAGGGGGTGTCGTTGGCCAGCCGGACGGCCTCGTCCTCGCCGTCGAACGGCAGAGCCACAAGGACCGGTCCGAAAAGTTCACCTTGGACGATCTCGCTGTCCTGTGCGACATCGGTCACAAGCGTCGGCGGGTAGAAGAAGCCCGGCCCCTCGACGGGCGCGCCGCCGTGCACGATCCGTCCGCCCGAGCGCGCGACGAAGCCGTGCACGCGCTCGCGGTGGGCGGCCGAGATCAGCGGGCCGATGTCCGTCGCCGGGTCCCAGGGGTCGCCCACGGTGATCTCGGCGAGAGTCGCGCGGATGGCCTCCACGGCGTCGTCGTAGATCTCGCGGGCGACGTAGACGCGGGTGGCCGCGGTGCAGTCCTGGCCGGTGTTGTACGTGGCGCCCATGGCCACGCCGCGGGCCATCTCGGCCAGGTCGGCGTCCTGGAAGACCAGGGCGGGCGCCTTGCCGCCGAGTTCGAGGTGCACCCGCTTGAGGGTGGCCGCCGCGCCGGTCATGACCGCCCGGCCGGTGCCGGTCGAGCCGGTGACGCTGACCATGTCCACGCCCGGGTCGGTCACCAGCGCCTGGCCGACCTCGGCGTCGCCGGTGACCGCCTGGACGAGCCCTTCGGGCGCGCCCGCCTTGGCGAACAGCTCGGCCAGGCGCAGCGTCGTCCGCGGCGTCTGCGGCGCCGGCTTGATGACCACGGCGTTCCCGGCGGCCACGGCCGGGCCGACCTTCCACACCGCCATGACGAACGGGAAGTTCCACGGCGCGATCGACCCCACCACCCCGACCGGACGACGCAGCAGCACCGAGGTGTAACCGGCGCTGAACACCCCGGCCCCCGACCCTTCGAGCGAACGGGCGGCGCCAGCGAAGAAGCGCAGGTTGTCGACGGCGAAGGGCAGCTCGCCGTCCCTGAACACGGCCGCCGGCTTGCCGGTCTCCTCCACCTCCAGCCGGGTCAGCTCCTCGGCGTCGGCCTCCACCAGGTCGGCCAGGCGCAGCAGCAGCCGCTGGCGCTCGGCGGGGGTGGTCTGCGCCCACTCCTCGAACGCGCCCCGGGCGGTCCGGACGGCCGCCGCCACGTCGGCCACCGGGGTGTCCGGGATCTCGGCGCACGGGAGGCCGGTGGCGGGGTTGATCAGTTCACGCATGGAAAGTCCTCGAAATCCCTACTGGCCGAGCTGTTCGATCAGGTCGGCGGCCTTGCGCAGGCCGTCGCGGCGGCGGATCTCCTCGCCGGCGGCGGCGAGCCTCGCGCGCATCTCGGTGTCGCCGAGCAGGCGCTCCACCGCGCCGGTCAGCTCCTCGTCGGTGAAGGTGTAGGTCGACAGCCGGACACCGTAGCCCAGCTCGTCCACCCGCTGGGCGTTGTCGTACTGGTCCCAGAACAGCGGCAGCACGATCATCGGCTTGCCGAAGTGCGCCGCCTCGGTGGTGGTGTTGTTGCCGCCGTGCGTGATGACCAGGTCGCACAGGGGGATGATCTTCGTCTGCGGCAGGAACTCGGCGCCGTACATGTTGTCGGCGAGCTTGATCTCCTCGTGCAGCGGGCCCTTGGAGACGATGTACTGGTGCCGCGTGCCGGCCAGGATGTCGATCACGCGCTGCATCAGCTCCACGTCGGAGGAGCCGAGCGAGCCGAGCGAGAAGTAGATCAGCGAGCCGTCGTTGCGCTCGAAGGGCAGCGTGAAGTCCTCGTCGGTCTCGCGCACCGAGGAGTCGAGCCGGTGCCAGCTCGGGCCGAGCGGGCGGGCGTCGGTGTAGTCGAGGATCTCGGGGAAGACGTACAGGTTCAGGTCGCCCTCGTGGATGAAGTCCAGGTCGGGCAGCGGGGCGGTGCCCTGCTCGACGCACCACTCGTTGAAGGCGGTCCAGATCTCGCGGTGGGTGCGCTCGTACTCGGCGCGGAAGGCGTCCCAGCCGGAGCGGTCGTCGGCGGGCAGGCCGGAGAAGACCGGCGCGACGTTCTCGCCGCGCACCTCCAGCGGGTTGCAGGAGACGATCCGGACGAACTTCTTGCCCGCCGTGAGCAGCGCCGGGAACGTGATCACGTTGTCCTCGACGATCACGTCCGGGTTCACCCGCTCGATGATGGCCTTGAGCTGCGGCTCGCAGTACTTGGCGCCGTCGATGAGGGAGTCCCAGATGGGCTTGATGACGGTGTCGAGCTGCTCCAGCGTGCTCTTGCGGTACTCCGGCGCGGTGTCGCGGATGAAGTCCTTCCAGAACTGGCCGGCGTCCTGCTCCTCGGCGTTCTCGGGCGGCGGGGCCAGGTCGACGAGGTCCTCCTCGAAGCCGAGCGCTTCGAGCTTGCCCTTCCAGGACGACTCCGCGGCGAAGACGACGCGGTGCCCGCGACGGCGGAGAATGTCGCCGACGCCGATGCAGTTGTTCGTGGGGCCGTACGCGCTCTCTGGCATGAACAGGATGGTGAGGGACATCGTGAACTCCGGGGGAACTCGTCAAATTGAAGAGGAATTCAAATACTCATCTAGCGTGAAGCGCAAGTTAAGTGCACTATGGTCACGGCCGATCTGAATGGTGACCAAACGCACGGGGGGTGGTGGTCGTGGCCCAGCGCAAAAGCCGTAGTGACCGGCGCATCGACTTGATCGAGGCCGCGCGCCGAGCCATCATCCGCCACGGGATCGACGGTGTACAGCTCTCGCACGTCGCCGAGGAGGCCGGTCTGACCTCCGGAGCCGTGCTCTACCACTACCCCGACCTGGGCGAACTGCTGGTCGAGGCGCAGCACGCGGGCATGGAGCGGTTCTACGAGCTGCGCATGCGCCGCCTGGCCGACTTCACCGACCCGGTCGAGAAGCTGGTCGTCACGATCCGGTCGGGGTTGCCGACCGGGCCGCTCGACCCCGACGTCCGCCTGCTCAACGAGCTGGGCGGCGCCGCGGGCCGCAACCGGGTCTACGGCGTGCTGCTCACCTCGCTGTACGACCGGCAGGTGTCGATGTACCAGGCGATCCTGGACACCGGGGCCGCGCTCGGGGTCTTCCGGCTGACGGCCGACTCCGTGACCATCGCGCGCAACCTGGTGGCCCTGGAGGACGCCTACGGCTACCGCATCACCGCCAGGCATCCGCTGATCGGACCCGACGAGGCGGCCGAGCTGATCCTGTCGTACGCGCGGGCGGCGACGGGCAACGACCTGGCTCATTGATCGACCGCCATGATGACGGCGTCCTGGGCCTCCCAGCGCACCTTCACCTTGGCGCCGGGCTGCACCGTGCTCGCCCCCTGCACCGCGGCGAGCACGGGCTTGGCCCGTCCGGGCACGTCCACGGAGATGTGCGAGACGCCGCCGTAGAAGCTCACGTCCAGGACGCTGCCCTTCAGGCCCCGCGCCGCGTTCTCGTCGGCCAGCTCGATCTTCTCGGGCCGCACCGCGAGCAGCGCCTTGGTGTCGGCGGCCAGGTCCTCGAGCGGCGTGCCGGCCAGCATGCCGAACTCCTCGCTCTTGATCCCGTCCAGGCCGGTGCAGACGCCCTCGAACAGGTTGTTCGCCCCGACGAAGTCGGCCACGAACGGCGAGCGCGGGCGCTCGTACAGCGCCACGGGGGCGTCCACCTGGCGCACGCTGCCGCTGTCGAAGACCGCGATTCGGTCGGCCAGCGACATGGCCTCCTCCTGGTCGTGCGTGACGACCACGAAGGTGATGCCGACCTCGCTCTGCAGCCGCTTGAGCTCCAGCTGCATGTCCGCGCGGACCTTCTTGTCCAGGGCCGACAGCGGCTCGTCGAGCAGCAGCAGCCGCGGCCGCTTGACGATCGACCGGGCCAGCGCGACCCGCTGCCGCTGGCCGCCGGACAGCTGGGCGGGCTTGCGCGAGGCGTGCGCCGACAGGCCCACGGTCTCCAGCACCTCGCCGACCCGCTGCTTGATCTCCTGCCGGGGCAGCTTCTCCCGCTCCAGGCCGTAGGCCACGTTCTTGGCCACCGTCATGTGCGGGAACAGCGCGTACGACTGGAACATGAGGCTGATCGGCCGCCGGTTGGGCTGCTTGGACAGCAGGTCCTCGCCGTCGAGCGTGACCGTGCCGGCGTCCGGCGTCTCGAACCCGGCGATGATGCGCAGCAGGGTGGTCTTGCCGCAGCCGGAGGGCCCGAGCAGGGCGAAGAACTCGCCCTGCTCGATCTCCAGCGAGACGCCGTCGAGCGCGGTGACGTCACCGAACCTGCGGGTGACCCCGTCAATCCTGAGCACGTGATTTCCCGATCTTGGTCATCCGCTGCCCGGCGATCACCGCCGTGAAGCTCACGAGGAGCAGGATCGCGGCCAGCGCGTTGATCTTCGGGGTCACCCCGAAACGAACCATTGAGTAGATGACGATCGGCAGCGTCGGCTCGGCGTTGCCGATCGTGAAGAAGGCGATCACGAACTCGTCCAGCGACAGCGTGAACGCCAGCAGCGCCCCGGCGACGATCCCGGGCAGCAACTGCGGCAGCGTGACCTTCATGAACGTGACCACCGGCCCGGCCCCCAGGTCGCGCGAGGCCTCCTCCAGCGAGGTGTCGGCGTTGGTGAGCCGGGTGCGCACCACCGCCGCGACGAACGCCAGCGAGAACACGGCGTGCGCGATGGTCACCGTGGGCAGGCCGAGCGCGAACTGGGCGTCCCACTGGGCCAGGAAGGTGTTGATCAGGGCGTACAGGACCAGCAGCCCGATCCCGAGCACCAGGTCGGGCAGCACGGCCGGCATGAGCGAGATCGCGTCGAGGATCTTCGACTTGGTGTACCGGGCCAGGCCGACGGCCAGCAGCGTGCCGAGCACGGTGGCGATCGCCGTCGAGCCCAGGGCCACGATCAGGGTGTTGACCAGGCCCTCTCTGATCTTCTCGTCGGCGGCCAGCTCGCCGTACCACTTGAGGCTGAAGCCCTCGTAGGTGTAGGCCGACTTGCCGGAGTTGAAGGACATGACGACCAGGACGATGATCGGCACGTACAGGAAGGCGTAGGTCACCCAGAAGGGCACGTACAGCAGCTTGGGTCTACGCACGGCGGGCCGCCCACGCCTGCACGAGCAGCAGCAGGATCAGCACCGCGATCAGCGCCAGCACCAGCGCCGAGCCGAACGGCCAGTCGCGCGCGACCAGGAACTGGTTGCGGATCAGGTTCCCCACCATGATGGACTTGTTGCCGCCGAGCATCTCGGGGATGACGAAGTTGCCGAAGCTCGGCACGAACACGAACATCGCCCCGGTCAGCGCGCCGGGCAGGGTCAGCGGCAGCGTCACCTTCCGGAACGTGGTGAACGCCGAGGCCCCGAGGTTCGCCGACGCCTCGCGCAACTGCGGGTCCAGCTTCTCGATCGAGGAGTACAACGGCAGCACCATGAGCGGCAGGTACGAGTAGAGCAGCCCGGTGACGATCGCGCCCTGGGTGTACAGCAGCTCCATCTCCTTGCCCAGCAGGGAGCTGAGCAGCCCCTGACTGCTGAGCATGATGATCCACGCGTAGACGCGGATGATGAAGTTCGTCCAGAAGGGCAGCACGACCGCCACCAGGGCGATCGTCTTCCACTTCGGCGGGAGCTGGGCGATCAGGTACGCCGTCGGGTAGCCGAGCAGCAACGCGATCAGCGTGGCGATCGTGGCCATCTTCAGCGAGTCGCCGACGACGTTCAGGTAGAGCGAGTCGAACAGGCGCTGGAAGTTCTCCAGCGTGAACTCGTAGACGATGCCCCCGAAGCGCCCCCGCTGGAAGACGGTGTAGCTGAGCACCAGCGCCAGCGGCACGAGGAGGAGCACGACCAGGTACGTCAGACCTGGCGAAAGGAAAACGAACGCGCCCAGCCGGCGACCCCGCTGACGGGACACCGGCCGGGCCTTGACCTCGGATCTCACTGCACCAACGACTATCCGGCCGTGACTTCCTGCGACAGGCGGCTGAACTTGGTCGACGCCTGCCCCAGGTCGATGATCGACTCACCGTTGAGCAGTTCCGCCGGCTTGATGTCCAGCAGCGAGCCCTTGGGAATGGTCACCTTGTCCATGGCGGCCTTGTTGGGGACCTTGTAGTTGATGTTCTCGGCCGCCCAGCGGTGGATCTCCGGGTCGAGGATCATGTTGATGAAGGCGTGGGCCGCCTCCTTGTTCTTGGAGGACTTCATGATCACCATGGTGTCCACCCAGAGGTCGCTGCCCTCCTTCGGCACCACGAACTTGATGTTCTGCTTCTCGTCCGTGGTCGGGCACCAGCCGTCCCACGCCTCGACCATGATGGCCTCGCCGGACTTCAGCCGGTCGCCGAAGGTGGTGTCGTCGTAGCGCAGCAGGTGCGGCTTCTGCGAGACCAGGAGCTCCTTGGCCTTGGCGATCTCCTCGTCCTTCTCGGTGTTGACCGAGTAGCCGAGCGCCTTGAGCGCGGGCAGGACCAGCCAGCGCTCGGTGGTCATCATGGTGACCTTCTTCTCGGCCCAGGAGGGGGGCTTGAGGATGTCGTTCCAGCTCGTCGGCGGCGTCTTCACCAGGTCGCTGCGGTAGCAGATGCCGGTGGTGCCCCAGGTGTAGGGCACCGAGTACTTGTTGCCCTTGTCGTAGGAGAGCTGGGTGGCCTCGGGGTAGAGATTGGCCAGGTTGGGGATCAGCTCGGGGTGGATGGGCTCCAGCAGGCCCTGGGCGTTGAGCGCCTGGGCGTACTGGCCGGACACGAACGCCACGTCGATGCCGCTGTCGCCGGAGGCGGTCAGCTTGGCCATCGCCAGCTCGTTGGTGTCGTGGTTGGTGATCCCCATCTCCTTGACCTTGAGCTGCTGCTTGACCTTCTGCGGCAGCTCCTCCGGGGTGTAGCCCGGCCAGACGGTCACCTGGAGCGACTGCTTGGTCAGGTCGGCGTTGGGCTGGAGCTGTTCGGCCTTGGCCGCGGTCGTGCCGTCTGAGCTGCTCGACGACCCACCGCCGCACGCCGCGACGGCTAGCGCGAGGCCGGCCACCGCCACGGCGGCCGGAAGACGACGGGTGAACCGGTTACGGGACACGGCCGCTACTCCTTCTGGTGCTGAGGATTGAGGGGTCGCGCGACCTTACTGGACACGGCAGACCAGAGCAGGAGTGTTGCAGCAGAAATCAACATGAGCAAGACTTTTCCCGACATTGCTACCAGGAAGTTTGATCAGAGTGTTGAATCGAGATTCAATAACGGAGTCGCCTCATCCCGGTCCGTGAGGGACCTCTCACCTCGCGTACGGACCGCCTTTGGGCCGCGCTCTTCGCGCCATCTCTCCCAGCCGTAATCTATCGGCTCAGGAGCGTGCGATCCCTGGCGGGTGCTCAGGAAACGGGCGAGGGATCCCGATCCGCCCACGGCGGGTTTCGGTCACGGTGACGGCCGCGCGGACCCCGCTCGCACACGGAGGCAGGGGCGGCCCGGCGAGAGCACCGGGGGCGGGACCGTACCCTCCTGACCGGCGCAGGCGCTTTTCCCCTAATGCGCGGACGGGCTCCGAAGAGGGCGAAGTTGCAGCGGATATCAACATGAGCGAGACTTCCTTCCACACGTCGATCGGGAACGATGGTCAATCTGTTGAACTGGGATTCAATTGCGCCCCGGCTCGCCGCCCTCGCGGCGGAGCCCGTCTCCGACCGGGATCACGGCCTGTCCACGAGCCTGCTGCGGGCCCTGGCGCACGACCCGCCGCACCCGTTCGCCGTCCGCCGCTTCCATGACCTTCCCGTCCTTGCGGCAACAGCCGCCGAGCGCGGCTTCGGGCCGCACGTCGACCAGACCAACCACTCGGTCGTGGTGGACGAGCGGATGGTCGTGAAGTGGCTGAGCCCGCCCGTCCCGCTCCCCCACCCGACGCCCGAGATCTTCGCCCACCTCGTCGAGGTCGGCTTCACCGGCACCGCGCCCCCGTACCTGGCCCTGACCCGCGCCTCGGACGCCGGCGAGGAGCTGCTCGCGCTGGTGACGGGCTACCTGCCCGAGGCGCGCGACGGCTGGGAGTGGTGCGTGGACGAGGCCGAGTCCGGCGGCACGCAGTTCGCCGGCGAGCTCGGCCGGCTGGCCGCCGACCTGCATGTCGCGCTGTCCACGCTGCCCGGCGGCTCGTCCGCGCGACAGGCGGACCCGGCGGCGCGGGCCGCGGACGCGCTGGCCGAGGCGCTCGCCCTCACCGGCGGCGCCGACGGCGAGTGGCTGGCCACGCGGGCCGGCGCCCTGGCCGGCGAGCTGGAGCCGTTGCGCGCGGGCTTCTCGGGCCCGGTGATCAGGATCCACGGCGACCTGCACGTGGGCCAGATCCTGCGATGGCGCGACGGCTACGCCGTGATCGACTTCGACGGCAACCCGACCGTGGCCGACACCGGCGTGCGCCAGCCGGCCGCCAGGGACGTCGCCCAGCTCACCACGAGCCTGGAGCACGTGGCCCAGGTCGCCGTCAGGCGCCGGGGCACCCCGCCCGCCCACGCCGCGGCCTGGGCGGCACGGGCCCGCGTCGGCCTGCTGGACGCCTACCGCGACCGCCTGTCCGGCCTCGGCCGGTCCGACCTGCTGGACGAGACCCTGATCCGCCCGTTCGAGGTCGAGCAGGAGTGCCGCGAGCTGATCTACGCCGCCCGCCACCTGCCCCGCTGGCGCTACGCCCCCATGGGCGTGCTGCGCACCTGGTACCCCGAGGAGAACCTGCCGTGAATCCCGAGCTCTACCTGGCCGACCTGGAGGCCAAGCCCGCCGCCCTGGCCGCCCTCGCCGACCGGCTGCGCGCGGCCGACCCCTTCGCCGGGCTGCCCGAGGGCGTGCGCCGGGTGCTGTTCCTCGGCATGGGCAGCTCCCGGTACGCCGCCGGGGTGGCGGCCCTGCGCCTGCGCGCGGCCGGCGTGGACGCCTACGCCGACTACGCCTCGGCCGCGGCGACCTACCCGGCCGGGCCGGACACGCTGGTCGTGCCGATCTCGGCCACCGGCGGCAGCCGCGAGACCCTCGACGCCCTCGCCCGCTACGCCGGGGGCCCGTCGTACGTGGCCGCGATCACCAACGTGCCCGGCTCGCCCGTCACCGAGGCGGCCGACCTGGTCGTCCCCATGGGCGCGGGCGAGGAGCGCGGCGGCGTGGCCTGCCGGACGTTCCAGCACACGCTGGCCCTGCTGCTGGCGCTCGAGGCCCGGCTCACCGGCGCGGACGGCGACCTGCCCGCGCTGCTCACCCGGGCCGCCGAGGCCACCCGCGACCTCCTGGACCGCCGCGACGAATGGCTCCCGCTGACCATGGAGCTCCTCGACGGGCCCGACGGCGTCTACACGATCGCCCCCGCCGAGCGGCTGTCGTCGGCCGAGCAGTCGGCGCTGATGTTCCGCGAGGGCCCGCGCCGCGCGGCCGACGCCTGCGAGGCGGGCGACTGGTCGCACGTCGACGTCTACCTCACCAAGACCCGCGACTACCGGGCGCTGCTCTTCCCCGGCTCCCGCTACGACGAGCAGGCCATGGACTGGGTGCGCGAGCGCGGTTCCACGGTGATCTCCGTGGGCGGCGAGGTGAAGGACGCCGCGGCGGCGATCCGCTACGCGCACGACGACGACCCCGGCGTGGCGCTGCTCACCGAGACGCTGGTGGCCGAGCTGGTGGCCGCGTACTGGTGGAACGCTCAGTAGGGGCGACCGCCGATCACGTGCTCGACCAGGGTGATCAGGGTGTTCTTGACCGACTGGCGGGCACGCGCGTCCGTGCGCACGATGGGCACCTGCGGTGAGAGCGTGAGCGCCTCGCGCACCTCGCTCTCCACGTGCGGGAAGCGCCCGTCCCAGCCGTTCAGGCCGACGACGAACGGCAGCCCGGCCTCCTCGAAGTAGTCGATCGCGGGGAAACTGTCGGCCAGGCGGCGGGTGTCGACCAGCACGACCGCGCCGATCGCGCCGCGGACCAGGTCGTCCCACATGAACCAGAACCGGTGCTGTCCGGGCGTGCCGAACAGGTAGAGGATCAGGTCGCGTTCGAGCGAGACGCGGCCGAAGTCCATCGCGACCGTGGTGGTGGACTTGCCCGGCGTGTGCGCGAGGTCGTCGATGCCGGCCGAGGCGTCCGTCATGACGGCCTCCGTCGTGAGCGGCACGATCTCCGACACCGCGCCGACGAAGGTGGTCTTGCCCACGCCGAACCCGCCCGCCACGACGATCTTCGTCGAGGTGAGCGTCGGGCTAGAGCCGGCGAAGTCCACTCAGGACCCTCTCCAGCAGCCTGCGGTCCGGCAGCCCGGCCTCCAGCTGCGGCTGGTAGACCTTGACCAGCCCGTCGGCCTCCATGTCGGCGACCAGCACCCGCGCCACGCCGAGCGGCACGGCCAGCAGGGCGGAGATCTCGGCCACCGAGCGCACCTGGCGGCACAGCTCGCTGATCGCCCGGTACTCGCGGGTGTAGGTCATGCCGAGCCGCGCCGAGGTCGCCGACGAGACCAGCGCCTCCATGGCCAGGCCGGTGCGCGGCGCCGTCCTGCCGCCGGTGACGGCGTACATGCGCACCAGCGAGCTGCGCTGGGGCTCCGGCTCCTCGTCATGCCACGATGCCAACGTCCACTCCCATCACCAGGGGCGCGCGGATGACAACTCCGCCCGTACGGCAGGGGTCAGCACCTGCCCCGTGCGTTCCACCAGAATCGTCATCTGGTACGCCACCAGGCCCATGTCACAGTCGGGCGCGGCCAGCACCGCCAGGCACGAACCGTCGCTGATCGACATCACCAGCAGCAGCCCGCGTTCCATCTCCACCAGGGTCTGCGTGACGCCGCCGCCCTCGAAGACCCGCGCCGACCCCTGCGTCAGGCTGACCAGCCCGGCCGCGATGGCGGCGAGCTGGTCGGCGCGGTCCTTGGGGAAGCCGCGGGAGAAGGCCATCGGCAGGCCGTCGGCGGAGACGACCACGGCGTGGGCCACGCCGGGCACCTCCTCGACGAACGCGCTCACCAGCCAGTTGATGTCCCTGGCCCCCTGGCTCAGTTCCTTCATCAGTCCTCCTCTAGCTCGGCCCGGCCCTTGCGCACGCCCTGCTGGTAGCTGGCCAGCCGGCTGCGCAGCCGGTCAGGGGACGGCGGCGGAACCGGCGCGGGCGGCGGCTGGGGAACCGCGGTACCCGGTACCAGATTCGCTCGCGGCGTGCGCTTGGGCAGGCCGGAGTTCGTGGTGCCGCCCCTGGCGGGCTCGGCGGTCGTGCTCGCCGCCTGCCAGCCCTGGTCGGCGGGCGACGACCAGGCCGGGTCCCGGCGGTCGGCGGTCGGCGCGGCCTTGCTGAACCAGCTGCTCTCCTCGACCGAGGCGAAGATCGGCAGGAACTCGTTCCCGGCCGCCGGCTCGGCCCCGGCCGGCTCGGGCCCCGTGGCGAACGACGGGTAGGACGCGCCGGACGCCGGCGGCTCCGGCTGCGGCGGCTCGACCGACTGCGAGGAGGACGAGGTGAACCACGACGACTCGGACGCGGACGGCATCGGGTCGAACGACGGGTGCCCGTAGGCCGGCATGGGGGCCGTGGGCGGCGCGTACGACTCGGCGCCCCGGAACGGCTCGGCGCTCTGGAACGGCTCAGCGGCCTGGAACGGGTCGGCACTTCGGAAGGGCTCGGCGCTCTGGAAAGGCTCGGCGCGGCCCTGGTCCGGGCGGCCCATGGCGGACATGGCCGGGGCGTGCGCGGCCGTGGCCATCGAGCCGTGCAGGTGCCCGGGCACCGAGCCGGGCACGGCGGCGAGCAGCATCTCCGGGATCAGCACCATCGCGGTCAGCCCGCCGACGTCCTGGCGGCGGAGCTGCACCTTGATGTTGTGCCGCAGCGCGAGCCGCCCGACCACGAACAGCCCCATCCGCCGCGACACGGACACGTCCACGACCGGCGGGTGGGCCAGCCGCCAGTTGGCCTCGGCCAGCTCCTCGGGGGTCATGCCGATGCCGTTGTCGGTCACCGAGACCATCAGGCCGCCGCCGTCGATGCGGCTGCTGGAGATGATCACCTTGGTGTCCCTGGAGGAGAACGAGACCGAGTTCTCGACCAGCTCGGCCAGCAGGTGCACCACGTCGGTGACGGCCTGCCCGGCGATGGCGACGTCGGACTGCGCCTGGACGCTGACCCGGTCGTAGCTCTCGACCTCGCCGAGCGCCGCCCGCACGATGTCCATGAGCTCGACCGGCTCGCTCCACTTGCGCGCGGCCTCCTGACCGGCCAGGACCAGCAGGTTCTCGCTGTTGCGGCGCATGCGGGTGGCCAGGTGGTCGAGCTTGAACAGGTCGCCGAGGCGCTCGTCGTCGCGCTCGCCGCGCTCCAGGCGCTCGATCAGGGTGAGCTGCCGTTCGACCAGGGTCTGGCTGCGCCGCGACAGGTTGACGAACATGGCGTTGACGTTGGAGCGCAGCCGCGCCTCGTCGCCCGCCAGCCGGACGGCCTCGCGGTGCACCTCGTCGAAGGCGCGGGCGACCTCGCCGACCTCGTCCCTGGAGAAGATGCCGATGGGCGGCACCTCGGCGTCCACCGCGCCGTCGCGCGACTCGCGCAGGTGCTGGACGAAGTCCGGCAGCCGGCGCCCGGCGATCTCCAGCGCCTCGCCGCGCAGCCTGCGCAGCGGCCGGACCAGCGACCTGGCCACGCCGGTGGTGATCAGCAGGACGGCGACCAGCAGCGCGAGCACCGCGCCCGCGATGACCAGCGCCCGCCGCTGCTCCTCCGCGCTGAGCGTGGCGCTGCGCGCCACGATCCCGGCGGCCTGGCCCTGCTCGACCTTGCGCATGGAGTCCACGACGACGTTGGAGGCGTCGAACCACTCCTTGGCGTCGTCGTGCTTGGCCAGGTCGAGGCCGCGCAGCGGCAACCCGGCCGAGACCCTGATGAGCACCAGCTCGCGCAGGAACAACATGCGGTCGGCGCTGCGGCCGTTGACGGTCTCGTCGAAGAAGCGGCGTTCGTCGGCGGTGGCCTCGGCGGCGAAGCCCCTGCGCTCGGCGGTCTCGGCGGACAGCTCGCCGAGGAAGCGCTTGAGCTGGTCCTGGCCGAAGGCGCCCTCGACGAGGACGGTGGTGAGCAGCGCCTGCTGGTAGGAGACGCTCTCCTTCGCCCTGGCCAGGCCGTCCAGCATGCGGGTCTGGCGGAACAGCTCGTCGTCGGAGCTGCCCTTGATCAGTTCGGTGTGGATGGACAGAAGGTCGCCGATCACCGTCGTGTAGAGGTCGACGGCCGGGCCGGGCAGCAGGTCGGCGTCCATCGCCTGCTCGCGCAGCGAGGTCAGGTCGTCCAGGCGGGAGAGCATGTTCTCGATCTGGTCGGCGGTACGGCCCTCGACGTCGGCCAGGATCTGCTGGGCGGTGCCGCGTACCTCCCTGATGGCGACGTCCACCTGGTCCATCTGGGACCGCACGCCGCCGAGGCCGTTCACGGGCCGGTTCCTGGCGATGTACCAGGCGGTCTTGGCCCGTTCGCCGGCGAGCTGGTGGGTCAGGTCGCCCACCTGCTCCGACAGCACGGCTAATCGGTTCGTCCGGTCGTAGTCGGCGGCGGCGCCCGTCGAGGACAGCACCTGGACGCCGCCCAGCAGCACGGCGGCGGCGGTCGGCACCAGGATGAGGGCGACCAGGCGCGCACGTACGCGCCAATTGCGCAGGCGCCAGTTGCCTTCGACGGCCTGCCGCTCGCCCAGCTGTGTTGTCACCGAACGCACCTCGCCCGAATCGGCGTATTTGTCAGGGCTGTGGCCCTTGAGAGAAATCAGCAAGTGCGGGTAATTGGAACACATCCTAAGCGGAGGTGGCCACCCGCACATATCGGTGCGAAATTCAACTTCTGTGCCCAGTGGGACGAAAGCTGGAGCCCCATCTCGCCGCCTCTCCAACCAGAAATAGCCCCCTATACATTCATATGTCCACATATGGGCGTTTAGTGCGTTCCAAGCGCATAACACGGGAGGAGCAGCCAGGTCTCTCACAGGTCACAGCGTTGAGATTTGCGTTATTCACCGCATATGTTGAGCCCCCGGCAATCGAGGAGGCGAGGGTGCGGGATTCTCCCGACAGCGCGGCCATCAGCGTCGAAGGGCTTTGGAAGATCTTCGGATCCAGGGCGCAAAAGGTGCTGGACAGCGAGGACAGACACCTCGACCCCGCCGCTCTGCGAGAGAAGACCGGGTGCACCGCCGCCGTCCGCGACGTGAGCTTCGAGGTGCGCCCCGGCGAGGTCTTCGTCGTCATGGGCCTGTCGGGAAGCGGCAAGTCCACCCTCGTACGCTGCCTGACCAGGCTCGTCGAGCCCACCGCCGGCCGCATCAGCATCGGCGGCGAGGACGTCGGCCGCGCCTCCCCCGCCCGGCTGCGCGAGCTGCGCCGCCACCGGGTCAGCATGGTCTTCCAGCACTTCGGCCTGCTGCCGCACCGCAGGGTCATCGACAACGTCGCCTACGGCCTGGAGATCCAGGGCACCCCCAGGGCCGCCAGGCACGCGCGGGCCGCCGAGATCCTCACCCTCGTCGGCCTCGACGGGTACGCCGCCTCCTACCCCGACCAGCTCTCCGGCGGCATGCAGCAACGCGTCGGCCTGGCCCGCGCGCTGGCCGTCGATCCCCAGGTCATGCTGTTCGACGAGCCGTTCAGCGCGCTCGACCCGCTGATCCGGCGCGACATGCAGACCGAGGTGATCCGGCTCCACCGCGAGGTCGGCAAGACGATGGTGTTCATCACCCACGACCTGTCCGAGGCGCTCAAGCTGGGCGAGCGCATCGCCATCATGCGGGCCGGCTCGATCGTGCAGCTGGGCACGGCCGAGGAGCTGGTGGGCGCGCCGGCCGACGACTACGTGGCCGACTTCGTCCGCGACGTCCCGCGCAGCCACGTGCTGACGCTGCGCTGGATCCGCCGCGCCCCCGAGCCCGGCGAGCCGCTGGACGGCCCCCAGTTCCCCGCCACCACCCTGGTCAAGGACGCCATCGCCGCGGCCTCGGCCTCCTCCCGCCCGATCCGGGTGATGGACGGCGGCGAGCTGACCGGCGTCGTGGACCGCGTGGACCTGCTGTCCTTCCTCGCCGGCGCGGACGCCGCGGTGAGGGCGGGCGCGTGAGCACCACCGCGGTCAGCGCCCCCGCCAGGCTCAGGATCCCCAGATGGGCCGCTCCCGCCGGGGTCGCGATCCTGTTCGCCGTGGCGTACCTGGTCTTCCGCGGCACCGGCACGCTGCCGCACGACAAGGAGGCGCCGCAGTTCCTGGCGGTCACCGAACTGCGCGAGTGGATCGACGACCACCGCAACGAGAGCCCGCTCTTCCTGTACTTCCTCAACTACATCCGGCTGTTCGTCGACGGCGTCTACACCTTCTTCCAGACCGCGCTCACCGCCCTGAACTGGCCCGGTCTCATCGGCGTGCTGGCCGCGCTGGCCTGGCTGGCCGGCGGCCGGCGCATCGCGCTGCTCGCGGCGGCGGGCGTGGGCGCGTTCGGGGTGCTCGGGCTGTGGCAGTCGAGCGTGGACACGCTGGCGCTGGTGGCGGCCTCGGTGCTGCTGTCGCTGGCGGTCGGCGTGCCGCTCGGCGTCTGGGCCGGGCTGTCGGCGCGGGTGCGCCGGGTGCTGACGCCGGTGCTGGACGTCATGCAGATCATGCCGACGTTCGCCTACCTGGCGCCGCTCGTGCTGTTCTTCCACATCGGCGCGCCGGCCGGGGCGATCGCGACGATGATCTACTCGATCCCGCCGGCGATCCGGATCACCGCGCTGGCCGTCCAGGAGGTCTCCGCCACGGCGGTCGAGGCGTCGGCGTCGCTCGGCGCGACCCGCCGTCAGACGCTGTTCAAGGTGCAGCTGCCGCTGGCCCGCCCGACGATGGCGCTGGCGGTGAACCAGACCATCATGATGGCGCTGTCGATGGTGGTGATCGCGAACCTGATCTCGGCCCCCGGCCTGGGCGGCGACATCATCCGCGGTCTGTCGCGGGCCCAGGTCGGCATGATGCTCCCGGCGGGCCTGGCCATCGTGGTCATGGCCGTCGTGCTCGACCGCATGCTCATGTCGGTGGCCCGCCGCCAGGCGCACGCCTCGCTCGGCCGGCCGGACCTGGCCGTCGCGGCGGCGCTGGCGGTCGCGGGCGTGGCGGCCGGGCTCGCGCTGCCCGCGGGCTGGCCCGCCGGCCTGACGGTCACCTTCGCCGGGGCGGTGAACGACGCCGTCCGCTGGGCGGAGACGACCTGGTACCCGGTCACGACCTTCGTCAAGGACCTGACCTCGGCCTTCCTGCTCAACCCGCTGGAGGGCCTGCTCACCTCCGCCCCGTGGTGGCTGGTCGCCCTCGCGGTGCTGGCCCTGGCCTGGCGGTTGAGCGGGGTGCGCCCGGCGCTGACCGCGCTCGGCTGCCTGCTGGCGATCGCGCTGCTCGGCGTGTGGGAGCACGCCATGCAGACGATGACCACGGTCGCGGTGGCGGTGCTCGTCACCCTGGTCGTCGGCCTGCTGCTGGGGGTGGCGGCGGCCCGCTCGCCGCGCTGGTCGGCCGTTCAGCGCCCGCTGCTGGACGCCGCCCAGACCATGCCCGCGTTCGTCTACCTGCTGCCGGCGCTGGCCCTGTTCGAGACGACCCGGTTCACCGCGATCTTCGCCTCGGTGATCTACGCGGTGCCGCCCGTGGTGCGCCTGGTCGAGGACGGCATCAGAGGGGTGCCCGGCACGGTCGTCGAGGCGGCCGCGGCGGCCGGCTCTACCCCGGG
Organism: Nonomuraea sp. NPDC049637; assembly: GCF_040675235.1. Classification (NCBI taxonomy): domain Bacteria; kingdom Bacillati; phylum Actinomycetota; class Actinomycetes; order Streptosporangiales; family Streptosporangiaceae; genus Nonomuraea; species Nonomuraea sp. NPDC049637. The sequence continues at coordinate 3,627 of NZ_JBFAOM010000023.1, read as the reverse complement.
CCAGCTCCTGTGGAAGGTGCAGCTCCCGATGGCGCGGCGGGCCATCCTGCTCGCCGCCAACCAGGGCATCGTGATGACGCTGGCCATGGTCGTCGTCGGCGGCCTGGTCGGGGCGGGCGCGCTCGGCTACGACGTGGTCGTCGGCTTCTCCCAGCGCACGGATTTCGGCATGGGCTTCGTGGCGGGCATCGCGACCGTCCTGCTCGGAGTCATGCTCGACCGCATCACGCAGGGCGCCGACAGGCGCCCTTCCCCCCGAAAGAGGAAGCGCACATGAAGATTCGCCTGCTCGCAGGCCTGCTCGTTGTCGGCCTCACCGCCGTGGGTTGCGGCGGTGGCGCCAAGGTGGAGACCTCCCCCAGCGCCGCCGCCCCGTCGGCCGCCGCCGCCTCCGGCGCGGCGACGACCGGCACCGTCAAGATCGCGATCAACCCGTGGGTCGGTTACGAGGCCAGCGCGAACGTCGTCGCCTACCTGCTGAAGAACGAGCTCAAGTACGACGTGCAGCTGCCCGAGATCAAGGAGCAGGTCGCCTGGGAGGGCTTCGAGACGGGCGACGTGGACGTCATCATCGAGAACTGGGGCCATCCGGACCTGAAGAAGAAGTTCATCGACGAGAAGAAGGTCGCGCTCTCGGCGGGCTCCACCGGCAACAAGGGCGTCATCGGCTGGTACGTGCCCAAGTGGATGGCCGACAAGTACCCGGACATCACCGACTACAAGAACCTGAACAAGTACGCCGACCTGTTCAAGACGTCGGAGTCCGGCGGCAAGGGCCAGCTCCTCGACGGCGACCCGAGCTACGTCACCAACGACGAGGCCCTGGTCAAGAACCTCAAGCTGAACTACAAGGTGGTGACCGGCGGCAGCGAGGCGGCCCTGCTCAAGGCGGCCGAGCAGGCGCAGGCGCAGAAGAAGGCGCTGCTGTTCTACTTCTGGACGCCCCACTGGCTGTTCGACAAGGTCGAGCTGGCCCGGGTGAACCTGCCCCCGTACACCGAGGGCTGCGACGCCGACGCCAAGAAGGTCGCCTGCGACTACGCCGAGCTCGACCTCGACAAGATCGTCAGCAAGAAGTTCGCCGACACCGGCGGCAAGGCGTACGAGCTGGTCAAGAACTTCAGCTGGACCAACGAGGACCAGAACGCGGTCGCCAACGACATGACCAACAACGGCCTGACCGGCGAGCAGGCCGCCAAGAAGTGGGTCGAGGCCAACACCGCCAAGTGGCAGGCCTGGCTCCCCAAGTGACCCCTCTTGACCGCGTCCCTCCCGGCCGGGCGGGGGCGCGGTCGCGGAGACCTCTCATGCGAACCAAGAAGCTGACCGGGCCGCTGCTCGCGGCCCTGCTCCTGACGTCCTGCTCCGGCGGCGCCCCCGAGACCGGGGTCGCCGCCAGGGGCACGGTCAACATCGACGTGCACGCCTGGATCGGATACGAGGCCCAGGCCGCCGTCCTGGCCTACCTGCTCGAACACGAGCTGGGCTACAAGGTCAACACGCGCCGGATGGAGGAGAAGAAATCCTGGGGCGATTTCGAATCCGGCAAGGTCGACGTGATCGTCGAGAACTGGGGACACAACAACGAGAAGAAGATCTACATCGAGCAGAAGAAGGTGGCGCTGTCGGCCGGGCTCACCGGCAACAAAGGCGTGATCGGTTGGTACGTCCCCGAGTGGATGGTCAAGAAATATCCCGACATAACCGACTATCGGAACCTGAACAAGTACGCCCACCTATTCCGGACCTCCAAAACCGGAAATTTGGGTCAGGTACTCGACGGGGACCCGACATTCGTCACCAACGATGAGGTTCTCATCAAGAACCTCGGCCTCGATTACAAGGTCGTCTACTCCGGCAGCGAGGACGCACTGATCAAGGCCGCGCAGACGGCGGCGCGCACCCGCACCCCCCTGCTCATGTATTTCTACGAACCGCAATGGCTGTTCACCAAGGTCAAACTGGTCAAGGTCAACCTGCCTCCGTACGCGGTCGGGTGCGACGACGTGCCCGCCAAGGTCGCCTGCGACTACCCGCCGTACCTGCTGGACAAGATCGTCAGCAAGCGGTTCGCCGAGCGCGGCGGGAAGGCGTACGAGCTGGTGCGCAACTTCACCTGGACCAACGACAACCAGAACGCCGTGGCCGCCGAGATGATCAACGGCAAGAAGACCGCCGAGCAGGCCGCCCGGCAGTGGGTGGAGGAGAACAAGATCGTGTGGAAGGACTGGATCCCGCGTTGAGCTTCGACTTCGTCATCGTGGGCGGCGGCTCGGCCGGCTGCGCCCTGGCCAACCGGCTGAGCGCCGATCCGTCGGTGTCCGTGCTGGTGCTGGAGGCGGGCCGGCCGGACTACCTCTGGGACGTCTTCATCCACATGCCGGCCGCGCTGATGTTCCCCATCGGCAGCCGGTTCTACGACTGGAAGTACGAGTCCGAGCCCGAGCCGCACATGAACGGCCGGCGCATCTACCACGCGCGCGGCAAGGTCCTGGGCGGCTCCAGCAGCATCAACGGGATGATCTTCCAGCGCGGCAACCCGCTCGACTACGAGCGCTGGGCCGCCGATCCCGGCATGGAGAATTGGGACTACGCCCACTGCCTGCCCTACTTCAAGCGCATGGAGAACTGCCTGGCCGATCCCGGCTCGCCCTTCCGGGGCGACGACGGCCCGCTGAAGCTGGAGCGCGGCCCGGCCCGCGGCCCGCTGTTCGAGGCGTTCTTCGAGGCCGTCCAGCAGGCCGGCCATCCGCTCACCGACGACGTGAACGGCTACCGCCAGGAGGGCTTCGCCGCCTTCGACCGCAACGTCCACCGGGGCCGCCGGCTCAGCGCCGCCCGCGCCTACCTGCATCCGGTGCGCCGCCGTCCCAACCTCACCGTCAGGACGCGGGCCCACGTGGAGAAGGTGCTCTTCGAGGGGACGCGGGCGGTGGGCGTCCAGTGCGGCGGCGAGCGCATCGCGGCGCGCGAGGTCGTGCTGTGCGGCGGCGCGATCAACACCCCCCAGCTGCTCCAGCTGTCCGGGGTCGGGCCGAAGGCGCTCCTGGAGTCCGTGGGCGTGCAGGTGGTCCACGACCTGCCGGGCGTCGGCGAGAACCTCCAGGACCACCTGGAGGTCTACGTCCAGCACGCCTGCACGCAACCCGTCTCCCAGCAGCCGTCGCTGGCCATGTGGCGGCGGCCGTTCATCGGCGCCGACTGGCTGTTCCTGCGGCGCGGCCCCGGCGCCACGAACCACTTCGAGGCGGGCGGGTTCATCCGCTCGAACGACGACGTCGCGTACCCCAACCTGATGTTCCACTTCCTGCCGATCGCCGTGCGCTACGACGGCTCGGCCCCGGCCGGCGGGCACGGCTACCAGGTGCACATCGGCCCGATGTACTCCGACGCCCGCGGCTCGGTGCGGATCCGCTCGGCCGACCCCCGCGCCAAGCCCGCGCTGCGCTTCAACTACCTCTCCACCGAGCAGGACCGCCGCGAGTGGGTGGAGGCGATCAGGCACGCCCGCGCCATCCTGTCCCAGCCCGCCTGGGCCGGCCTGGACGGCGGCGAGATCTCCCCCGGCCCGGATGTCCGGACCGACGAGGAGATCCTGGCCTGGGTGGCCAAGGACGGCGAGACCGC